>JAEWBW010000645.1 GCA_023390955.1 Pseudomonadota bacterium | reverse complement strand
CCCGTGAGGCGCGCGCCGGCTTTCGTCAGAGGTTACACACCCGTTTGGGTGATGAACTTCATGTTGAAGTAGGCTTCCATCGCCTCGGTGCCGCCTTCCGAGCCGTAGCCGGAATCCTTGACGCCGCCGAAGGGAACTTCGGGCAGCGCGAGGCCGAAGCTGTTGATCGACATCATGCCGGCCTCGACCGCCGAGCCGATCGCGGTCGCGGTCTTGGTCGAGCTGGTGAAGGCGTAGGATGCGAGGCCAAACGGCAGCCGGTTGGCTTCCTCGACGACCTCGTCGAACGACGAGAAGCGCGAGATCAGCGCAAGCGGGCCGAACGGCTCCTCGTTCATCGCGCGGGCATCCTTCGGTACGTCGCTCACCACGGTCGGCTCGAAGAAATAACCCTTGTTGCCGACGCGCTTGCCGCCGGTCTCGAGCTTGGCGCCCTTGCCGACGGCGTCCTGCACCATGCCCTCGATCGCGGTGACGCGGCGCGGATTGGCGAGCGAGCCCATCTTGGAGTCGGGATCCATGCCGTTTCCGACCTTGAACGACTTGGCGCCGTCGACGAATTTTTCGACGAACTCCTTGAACACGTCGTCCTGCACCAGCATGCGGGTCGGCGAGATGCAGACTTGGCCGGCGTTGCGATACTTCGCCGCCGCCAGAATCTTCGCGGCCGACGTGACGTCCGCGTCCTTGAACACGATCGCCGGCGCGTGACCACCGAGCTCCATGGTGGCGCGCTTCATGTGCAGGCCCGCGAGCGCGTTGAGCTGCTTGCCGACATTGGTCGAGCCGGTGAAGGAGATCTTGCGGATCACCGGGTGCGGGATCAGGTACTCGGAGATCTCCGAGGGCACGCCATAGACGAGGTTGATGACGCCATCGGGCACGCCGGCATCCGCGAAGGCGCGGATCAGTTGCGCGGGCGAAGCCGGCGTTTCTTCCGGGGCCTTGACGATGATGGAGCAGCCGGCGCCGAGCGCGGCCGACATCTTGCGCACGACCTGGTTGATCGGGAAGTTCCAGGGCGTGAACGCCGCGACCGGGCCGACCGGATCTTTCATCGCGAGCTGGTAGATGCCGGGGCCGCGCGCCGGGATCACCCGGCCATAGGCGCGCTTGGCTTCCTCGGCGAACCACTCGATCACGTCAGCGGCGGCCATCGCCTCCATCTTGGCTTCGGCCAGTGTCTTGCCCTGCTCCATGGTCAGGAGTGGCGCGATCTCATCATTGCGCTCGCGCATGATCGCGGCGGCCTTGCGCATGATGCGGCAGCGCTCGAACGGCGCGACGTTGCGCCAGACCTTGAAGCCCGCGGCGGCCGCGGCCAGTGCCTCGTCGAGGTCGGCCTTCTCGGCATGGGCCACCGTGCCGATCACCTCTTCGGTCGCGGGATTGACGACCTCGATGACCTTGCCCGACTGGGCCGGACGCCACTTGCCGCCGATGAAAAGTTGCGTGTTCGCGTAAGCCAACGGACTCTCCCTGTTGTTGGTTATCGTTGGATTGGGTTGGGTGGACGATGGGACCCCATCTGGGGCCACCTCTAGCACGAAGCGGCCCGCCACCTCACGCGTCAAATTAACCCGCAAGGCTGCTCTGACACAGCGCGTCGGCGGCCCGCGTCATCTCCGGCCCGAGATAAGCGCGGAAACGCGGCTCGGCGGTCAGGCTGCGAAAATCCGGCAGCCTCGTCACCCCGCCGCCGGCCACGAACAGGAACTGCTCGGCGACCTCGGCGAGGATGTCGAGGTGCCAGCTCGCCGTTGGATGCATGCAAAGGATGACCAGGCGGCCCTCCTCGCGCAGCTTGCGGAAGAAGTCGAGCATGAAGCCGATGTAGCCGTCCTGCAGGTTGAACTGCGGCTCGTCGAACAGATGGACCAGGGGCGTTGCGGTCGGCGACGGCGCCAGGAAGGCGGATGGGATCCGCTTGCGAAAGCGCCTGACCTGGTAGGACTGGTGATAGTGGATCGCCAGCCGGTCGCGCTCGCGATACTTGACCCCGTGGATGTCGGTGCCGGCGACCAGCACCCGACCCGAGGTCGGCGCGTTGGAGCCCGTCATCATCTCGAACAAGGTGGTCTTGCCGGCGCCGTTCGGCCCGACCACGCCGACAATGCCCGGCTCGTCCAGCGACAGGCTGGCTTCGAGCGTGAATGTCGGACGGCGGATGACCCGGCCCCGCGTGTAGACTTTCCTGATATCGTCGAGAACGAGCAGCGGTGCGGACACTTATTGTACTCCCAGCAGGCGCTGACGAAGCCCGCGATCATCGCGAAGCGTGGCCGCCTCCCCGGTCCAGACGATCCGGCCGCGGTCGATCACGGCGGCATGGTCGGCGACCGACAGCGCGATCTCGGCGTTCTGCTCCACGACCAGCGAAGCGATGCCCTCGTCCTTCATGCGCAAGATGGTCGCGAGCACGTCGCCAACGATTTTTGGCGCCAGGCCCTGGCTCGGCTCGTCGAACAGTACCAGTCCAGGCGAGCCGACCAGCGCCCGCGCGATCGCCACCATCTGCATCTCGCCGCCCGAGAGATTCTCGCAGTCGCGCTCCATCAGATACTCCAGCGGCGAGAAGATCGCGCTGGCTTCCTTGACGCTCCAGTTGCGGAAGCGCGTGCGCTTCTGCGCGATCGAGAGGTTGCGCGCCACCGACAAGGTCGGGCACAGCCGGCGGTCATCGGGCACCCAGCCGATGCCGGCACGCGCGATCTCATGGGTCGGGCTGCGCGTCATGTCGTGACCATCGAAGCGCACCGCGCCGCGCCGCGGCCGCGTCAGGCCGAGGATCGAACGCAGCATAGTGGTCTTGCCGGCGCCGTTCGGCCCCAGCAGCGCAAACACCTTTGCGCGCTCGATGGCGAGCGAGGCGCCGAACAGGGCCTGCGTCTCGCCGTAGAAGGTATCGACCCCGTCCACTTCGAGGATCATGCGAATTTCCCGAGGTTGGAGCGCCGGACCCATTCGTTCTGCTGCAATTCCTGCGGCGTGCCGCGCGCTACCACCTGGCCCCAATGAATTACCGAGATGCGATCCGCCAGCGAGAACAGGAACTCCATGTCGTGCTCGATGGCGACGATGGTGAGCTTGCCTTTCAGGCGCGCGACCAGTGCCGCAAGCCGCTGCACGCCGTCGGAGCCGAGGCCGGAGGTCGGCTCATCCAGGCACAGCACGCGCGGCGCCTGCGCCAGCGCCACCGCGATCTCCAGCGCGCGACGGTCACCGTACGACAGATCCTTGGCGCGGACGTCGCCCTTGTCGGCAAGCCCGACGGCGGCCAGTGCCTCAGAGGCCTGCTCGATGAATTTACGCTCACCGGCTGCGGCGCGGGCCATGTCGAGGCCGCGGGCGCGAAATTCGGGCAGGCCCATCATGACGTTGTCGCGGGCGGAGAATTCGTCGAACAGCGTCATGATCTGGAACGAGCGGGCGATCCCCTTTGCGGCGATGCGATGCGGGCTCAAGCCCGTGACATCCTCGCCGCCGAGCCGGACCTTGCCGCGGCTCGGCTTCACCCGGCCGGTGAGCACGTTGAAGAAGGTGGTCTTGCCGGCGCCGTTCGGACCCATCACCCCGTGAAACTCGCCCTCGCCGACTGCGAGATCGACACTTTCCAGCACCACGCGATCGCCGAAGCGAACGTGTACACCTGCCGCCTCGAGCATGCTCATCGTCCGCCTCCGAACAACAGCCGCATCGCGGACGTGCTGCGCCGTCGCAGGGCATTCAGCGAATGCTGCTGCAGGGCTGCAGAGAACGCGCCGGCGATCCCCTCGGGGCGGAACAGAACGATCGCGATGAACAGGAGGCCGAAATAGAGCATCCAGGCATTGGTTAGCGCGCCGATCACGTCGCGGGCAGTGAGGAAGAGGAACACGCCGACCACCGGGCCCCAGAAGCTCACGAGCCCGCCGCCGACCAGCGTCATCATCACGACGTAGCCGGATTGATGCAGGCTCATGACGTCGGGGAACGCGGCGAGCTGCGCCATTGCGAACAGGCCGCCGGCAAAGCCGGACACTGCGGCCGATAAAGCGAAGATCGACGCCTTATAGAGCCACACATTGTAGCCAAGATGGGCGGCGCGGGTTTCGCTCTGCCTGATCGCAGCGACCACGCGGCCGTAGGGCGAATGTACCAGACGCCACAGCACGGCGACGCCGACCGCGAACACCGCGAGCACGAAATAGTAGAACGCGACATTGTCGGTGAGATCGAACGACACCACCCCGAAATCGGCCGGCAGGCGCTTGATCTTGAGCAGGCCGTCCTCGCCGCCGGTGATACGGTGCGATTTGATCGCGAGCGTCCAGAATATCTGGCCGAAGGCGATGGTCATGAAGGCGTAATAGATACCGCGCCTGTGCGAGATGAACAACGCCACCAGCACGCCGGCGAGCCCTGCAGCGAGCGCTGCAGCCGCAAGGCAGATCCAGAGGTTTGCGACGATATCGAACTGGCAGAGCCCGAACGCATAGGCGCCGATGCCGAAATAGGCGCCGTGGCCGAATGACGGAAGCCCGGCCGTGCCCAACACCAGGTTGAAGCTGAGCGCATAGAGCGACCAGATCAGGATCTCGATCCCCAGATAAGGGTAGAGCCCGATCCGCGTGATCCAGAGCGGAACGGTTGCAAGCACGAGCCAGAGCACCAGCATCGTCGGTGTGACGAGGCGCGTGGCGTCAGGTGAAGTCGAAGATCCTACAATCATTCCCTAGGCCTCAAGCACGCTCTTCTTGCCCCAGAGGCCGCGGGCGCGGAACGTCACGACGGCAACGAGCAGGATGTACATCGACAACAACGACCATTCGGACGCGTAGGCGCCGGCAAGACCGACACACAGCCCGACCAACAGCCCGGCCACGACCGCGCCCCAGAAGCTGCCGACACCGCCGAGCACGATCACCAGGAATGCGGGGATGACGGCGTCGACGCCCATATGCGGGCGGATGCCCCAGATCGGCGCGACGATCATGCCGGCGACGGCGGCCAGCATGGTGCCGAATACGAACACCAGCAATCGCAGCCGCGAGAGGTTAATGCCGAGCGCACGGACGATCTCGCTATCGTGGGCGCCGGCCTTCACGGTCGCACCGAACGAGGTCTTTTCGATCAGCAGCCAGACCAGGCCGATGATGCCGGCCGCAATCCCTGCCGCGTAGAAGCGATAGGTCGACCAGATCAGATCGTTGAAGATGAAGCCGCCATTGATGGCTGACGGCACCTGCAGCACGTAGTCGCGCGTGCCCCAGACCAGGCGGATCAGCTCTTCGATCACCATCGCGGCACCGAAAGTGAGCAACAGCCCGTAGAGCGGATCCTTGCCGTAGGTACGCCGCATGCAAAACTCGATCACGACGCCGACAAGGCTGACGATCACCGGCGCGATCACAAGCGTCGCGGTGTAGCGCCAGCCGAGCGGCAGCGCGAGCCAGGCCTTCGCAAGTTCGGCCGGCAACGGTGGCCGCGGTCCCGTGAATTGCATGGCGATATAGGCGCCGAGCGCGAACAGGGAGCCGTGCGCCAGATTGATCTGCTCCATCAGCCCGACGATGAGCATGAAGCCTAGCGCGATCAGTGCGAACAACAGGCCAAGCGTCAGGCCGTTCAGAAGATGCGGAAGAAGGTCGAACAAGGCTTTGGTCTCGCAAATGTCATTCCAATGCCGGGGACGAATGGCTCCCGGGCTGGCGGCGCGACAAGCGCGCCGCCATTCTGCGATGTGACGAACCGCGGTCAGGAGTCGACGGTCGGCACCTGCTCGTAAGGTGTGAGCTTGCACTTTCCGGGCGCGGCATCATCGGCCGCCGTTTTCGGCTCCGTCCAGCTGATGATCTCGTAGAGGTCGGTGTTGTCGGCCGGCTTGGTGTTGCGGCGCGCCAGATAGATCGTCTGCTGCATCTGGTGCGTCACCGGATCCATGTAGGCGTCGAAATGCTGCATGCGGTCGGTCGCCGAGACCTTCAAATTCTCGAGCTCCTTGATGATCTTGACGTTGTTGGTCGACCCCGCCCGCTCGATCGCGCGGAGCAGTTCGCGCGTCGACATGTAGCCGTTGTAGGAAACGTTGCCCGGCACCGGGATCGGGCCATCCTTGTTGGCGGCCTGCCATTTCTTGACGAACTCGGCGACGCCGGGCAGTTGCAGCTTGTGATACCAGGTGGTGCCGAACACGCCGAACAGGCTGTCAGGCGCGCCCCAGACGTCGGGCCAGTCCTGCTGGTTGTTGATCCAGGCCGGCTTGCCGTCGAGCTTGAGCTGCGCCACCTGCTCGCGCAGCGCCTTGATGTCGTCGCCGCCGATCGCGGTCGCCACCACGTCGGGTTTTGCCTGCTGGATTTTCAGGAGATACGCGGTGAAGTCGCGGGTGTTCTGCGGCACCAGGAGATTGTCGATGATCTTGCCGCCGGAGGCCTCGACCTGCGCCTTGGTTGCCGCCGACGTCGTGTGTCCCCAGACATAGTCGTTGGTCAGCAGCATCCAGTTCTTGCCGATGGAATCGACCGCGTTCTTGACCGATGCCTTGGAGAAATTGGTGCCATTGCCGTCCCAGACGAATTTCACGCGTGAGCAGTTCTCTCCGGCCTCGCTCGGCGCGGAGGAATTGGTGTTCATGTAGATCACGCCATATTTGCTGGCGACCTGGGTGATGGCGTTGGCGACGCCGGAATGCAGCGCACCGATCAGGATGGTGCAGTCCTCGCGGGTGATGAATCGCTCGGCGACGCGGCTGCCGGTCGCGGGCGTCGTTTCGGTATCCGCGGTGATGAACGTCACCTGGCGCCCGAGCACGCCGCCTTTGGCGTTGAACTCGTCGATCGCCATCTTGATGCCGCGGAAATCATCCTGGCCGCTGTTGCCGTACTGGCCGCTGGCATCGCAGGTCAGGCCGAGTTTGATCGGCTTCGCCGCGCCTTGCGCCCAGGCATGGTTCTGCTTCCACGGCCCGAAGAAGCTGCCGGTGCCGCCGATGACGCTCGCCATCAGGCTGCCCTTCAGAACGCTTCGCCGTGAGATCTGACGCCTCTTCATCGTTTCCTCCCGCTCCCGAAGTCTTTTGTTGTTGTGCGATTAGAATATTCATTCCATTTTATATGTAAAGTGGAATATTTGATCCAAACGATGAAATGCCGTTAAACAGGCGACCGATCCAAGAGAGGCGACCATGAACAAGGCGACCGGCGCCATGAGCTATGACGAGCTGCGCGGCGCGATCGCGCAGCGGCACCGGGCGCTGTCCGGCCGGCTGCAGCAGATCGCGGAGTTCGTGCTCGATCATCCGACCGATGTCGCGCTCGGCACCGTGGCGGAGGTGGCGCAGCGCTCCGGCGTGCCGCCGTCGGCGATCGTTCGCTTCGCCCATGCGCTCGGCTTTGGCGGCTTCACCGAGATGCAGCAGGTGTTCCGCACCCGTCTCGTCGCCGGCGTCGCGCCCAGCTACAAGGCGCGGCTCGCCCGCATGAAGAGCGAGGAGAAGTCAGTGCTCGGCCGCCAGCCAGCCGCAGTGCTGTCCCGCTTCGTCTCGGAAGCGCAATCGGCGCTGGTGACGCTGAGCCAGTCCGTGCATGCGCGCGAGCTCGATGCAGCGACCGCGATCCTTGCGAAAGCGCGCGACATCTATCTGCTCGGCCTCGGCGGCTCGTTCCCGGTTGCGACCCACCTCGCCTATGTCCTGCGCAAACTCGGACGCCGCGTCGTGCTGCTCGACGGCACCGGCGGCAGCATCCACGAGCAATCGCATCCCGCGACCACCGAGGACGCGCTGGTCGCGATCAGCTTCCGCAATTACTATCCGGATACGGCGCGGCTGTTTCCCGAGCTGGTCGCGCGCGGCGTGCCCGCGATCTCGATCACCGACAGCCTGCTGAGCCCGATCGTGGAAGGCGCACGCGTCGTGTTCGAGATCCAGGACATGCCAGAGCCAGCGCTGCGCACGCTGGTGGCGCCGATGTGCCTGGTGCAGGCCATGGCGATCGGCCTCGATCTCGCAACCGACTGACATTTCATAACAGGAGAAGATCATGGCGACGCATGACGGGATTTTGGCTGGCCAAGTGGCACTGGTGACCGGCGCCGGGCGCGGGCTCGGCCGCGCCTTTGCGGAAAAGCTCGCCGCGCTCGGCGCCAGCGTCGCCATCCACGGCATGCGCGAGAACGGCCCGGCGGAGTATGGCGAGGGCACGACGCTGACGGCAGTCGCCGCCGAGATCGGCAAAGCCCATGGCGTGCGCAGCCAGCGCGTGCTCGGCGATCTCACCAAGGGTGAGGACATCGCGCGCGTGATCGCGGAGACCGAAGCCGCGCTCGGGCCCATCGACATCCTCGTCCACAATGCCGGCGGCGACATCGCGGCCGCCGGCGGCAAGCCCGATCCGAATGACGCCGTGAATATCAAGGAAGCCGATGTGCGCGCGGTGCTGGAGCGCAATCTGCTCAGCACCATCCTGACCTGCCAGGCAGTCGCCAAGGGCATGATGGCGCGGCGGCGCGGCCGCATTGTCACGCTCGGCTCGGTCGCCGCTTTCAAGGGCCGCACCAACGGCTCGATCTATGCGGTGTCGAAGGCCGGCGTGACCCATTACACGCGATGCCTCGCCGACCAGCTCCGTCCTTACGACATCGCCGTCAACTGCATCGCCCCCGGCGATACCCGCACAGGCCGCTTCCTCGGCACCCGCGCGGTGGACCCCGACCGGATGGTCGAGACCGGCACACTCGACCGCATCGCGACCGTCGACGAAGTCGCCCGCGTCGTCGAGTTTTTTGCAGGCCCCATGGGTGCCTTCGTCTCCGGCCAGGTGCTGCGGATCGACGGCGGCGGGCAGTGCTGGCCGGGGTGAGAAAAGGCCCGCAACGGCGGCGCAAACGGCGTCATCTTTGCCGTTCGCCAGAACCGTCAATGCGGGGGATAAATGGTGGGCGCACCAGGGCTCGAACCTGGGACCCGCTGATTAAGAGTCAGCTGCTCTACCAACTGAGCTATGCGCCCGAAAGGCCGTGAAAGCCTTGCGAGGCCGGTCGTTTAGCAAAGCGAATCCGGTCTGGCAAGCGATGCGGCGAAGGTTTTCCAAGGGTTCGTTGCAATGCCCCAAAATGCGAAAAGCCGCTGGATTCCAGCGGCTTCGCAAGGGCATTCCCCCGGAGAATCCCGGTGGTCTAGAGGCGGCCGCCGTCCCGGTCGGGCGGGCCGTCGCGGAAATGGTCCATGCCGCGCTCCATCATGCGGTCCATGCCACGCTCCATGGAGCGGTGATGGCGCCAGCCGTCCTCTTCGCCGCCGCCAAACGGACCGCGGTGGCGGGTCAGGACGGCGAGCCGCCGCTTCTGGCCCTCATCCAGGGTCTTGTAGAGGGGGTCGGCGGCATCGGCGATCTTCTTGAGCGCCGCCGAGGTCGCGCCCATGTCGTCGGCGCGCTGGCGCAGGCGGGCGACCGGATCTTCCGGCTTGCCGGCATCGCCGGGTCCCGGGTTCATCCGCGCATTGGCCCGGTCGATCCGCAGCTTTGCGAAATCGCGCACCGCGGCCTCCACCGGCGGCCACAGCTTCTCCTGGTCGGCGCTGAGCTTCAGCCCGGCATGGACGGCGGCGATCCGCGCGTCGACGAGTGCGGCCCGGTCCTCCGGATTCACGCGGATGTGCCGCATGTGGTCGAACCACGGACGATGGTGATGATACTGGGCATAGACCGCGCCGGAGCCGGCGATGCTGAGCACGGCGATCGCGGCGATGGTGAATTTCCTCATGCGAACCTCCTCTTGAAAGGTTGGCTCAAGATGAGGCCGCCTTGGCCCGGGTTCAACTTACAAACTGGACAGACCGGCCACGTTGCCAAGATTTAATCCAGGGATCACGCGTATCGTCGCAGACTGAAATCTTTTGCAACAATGAGAAGGGCCTCCGCGCATCAGCACGGAGGCCCTTCATTCATATAGCGTTCAGATCAGCTGATCAGTTGGTCGCGCCTTTGGCTTCCTTCTGGAATTCGTCGATCAGCGGCTGACCGACGCGGCTGGCGGCATCCTTGTAGACCGGCTCCATCGCCTTGCGCATCGCTGCGTCCTGCTCGGCCGTCAGCTTGATGATCTCGCTCTTGCCGCTCTTCTTGATCTCGGCAAGCGCGTCGTCGTTCTCCTTCTGCGACTGCGCGTTGTTGAATTCGGTCGCTTCTTTCATCGCCTTGGAGAGCTGGTCGCGGATGTCGCCCGGCAGGTCATCCCAGAACTTCTTGTTCACGATCACGACGTAGCCGATGTAACCGTGATTGGTCTCGGTGATGTACTTCTGCACCTCGTGCATTTTCTGGGTGTAGATGTTGGACCAGGTATTCTCCTGGCCGTCGACAACACCGGTCTGCAGCGCCTGGTACACTTCCGAGAACGCCATCACCTGCGGCAGCGAGCTGAGCGCCTTGAACTGCGCCTGCAGAACGCGCGAGGACTGGATGCGGAATTTCACGCCCTGATAATCGGCCGGCGTCACCAGCTTCTTGTTGGCGCTCATCTGCTTGAAGCCGTTGTCCCAATAGGCAAGGCCGGTGATGCCCTTGCTGTCGAGCAGCTTCAACAGCCTGCTGCCGAGCGGACCTTCCGTCACCTTCCGCAGCGTCTTGAGGTCGGGAAGGATGTAGGGAAGATCGAACACCTCGAACTCGCGGATGCCGAGCGGGCCGAACTTGGAGTTTGACGGCGCCAGCATCTGGACGCTGCCGAGCTGCAGCGCTTCGAGCTCTTCCTTGTCCTTGTAGAGCGTCGAGTTCGGATAGATCTCGACCTTGACCTTGCCGGCCGTGTACTTCTCGGCGAGCTCCTTGAACTTCTCGGCGCCCTTGCCCTTCGGCGTGTCATTCGCGACGACGTGGCTGAACTTGATGATGATCGGCGACTGGGCCGATGCCGGCCCGGCAAGACCGAGGGCCAGTGCAGCGATAGACGCCGCGATCGCGAAGGTGCGCATGATATCTCCCTTGATTATTGTCTCTTGTTCTTGTCTTGGGCCGCCCGGGCGGGCAGCCTGTCCTCAAGCCGGAAGCATCATTAGCGGCTTGGATACGCGGCCGCTATTGGCCGTTAGCAGGGCTGGTATACGCCGCCCCGGAACGCCTTCGTTCCGGGGCGAGGCATCAAATAGTCAGCTCGCCGCCACGGCCGACGGAACCGTGTCGCGCTGGCGCTTCATGACGATCTTGTTCAGCGCACCGAGATAGGCCTTGGCCGAGGCCACCAGCGTGTCCGGATCCGCCGCACGCGCCGTCATCGAACGGCCGTCCTGCGCCAGCCGTACCGACACTTCCGCCTGCGCGTCGGTGCCTTCGGTGACGGCATGGACCTGGTACAGCTCGAGCTTGGCGTCATGCGGCACCAGGCGCTTGATGCAGTTGAAGACGGCATCGACCGGACCGTTGCCCTCGGCTTCCTCGATCTTGATCTGGCCATCGACGTCGAGCTTCATGGTGGCGCGCTGCGGACCATGGGTGCCGGCGATCACGGTCAGCGAGGTCAGCTTGATGCGGTCGTGGGACGCCGCCATCTCCTCGTCGACCAGCGCCTCGATGTCCTCGTCGTAGATGTCCTTCTTGCGGTCGGCCAGCGCCTTCATCCGCACGAATGCATCCTCGATCTGGTTGGCGCCGAGTTTGTAGCCCATCTCCTCCAGCTTGTGCACGAAGGCGTGGCGGCCGGAATGCTAGCCGAGCACCAGCGAGGACTGCTTCAGGCCGACCATCTCGGGCCGCATGATCTCGTAGGTGGAGGCGTCCTTCAGCACGCCATCCTGGTGGATGCCG
>JAEWBW010000583.1 GCA_023390955.1 Pseudomonadota bacterium | reverse complement strand
CCCCCGGAGTCCCCATGGAATACGCCGCCAGCGACCTGACGCCACGCGAGCGCTACAAGGTGCTGACCTCCTTCATCCTGCCGCGGCCGATTGCGTGGGTGACCTCGGTCGGGCCGACCGGTGTGGTCAACGCCGCGCCCTTCAGCTTCTTCAACGCCTTCTGCGAGGATCCGCCGCTCTGCATGTTCGCGGCGAACCGCAAGCCGAACGGCCAGGACAAGGACACGTTCCTCAACATCCAGGCGACCGGCGAGTTCGTGGTCAACCTCGCCGACGAGCCGTTGGCGCAGGCCATGCACGAGAGCAGCGGCGATTTTCCGCCTGATATCGGCGAGCCCGATTATCTTGGCCTGAAGCTCGCCCCGTCGACCAGGATCGCAGTCCCCCGGCTCGCCGACACGCCCTGGGCGATGGAGTGCAAGCTCTGGAAGATGATCGACGTCAACGACGATCGCCGCCTCATCATGGGCGAAGGCATCCACTTCCACATCCGCGACGAGCTCTGGGATGGCGAAGCGATGCGGGTGCACATGGAGCGCTACCACCCGATCGGGCGCATGTTCGCCGATCGCTACTGCCGCACCGACGACCGCGTGGTGTTTCCGGCGGCGCAAGGCGCCAAGAATAAATAGAAGCACGCAAATAGAGCGAGCAAATAGACGAGGAGCGAGACGATGCCGGAAGCCTTTCGCGACAATGAGGCGCGCAACCGGTTCGAGCTCGACGTCGACGGGCATATTGCCTTCGTCACCTATCGCAGGAACGACGGCGTGATCACGCTGGTGCACACGGAGGTGCCGCCCGAGCTCGGCGGCCGCGGCATCGGCTCAAAGCTCGGCCGCGCCACGCTGGATGCTGTGCGGACACAGGGGCGCAAGCTCGCGGTCGAGTGCGACTTCATCCGCAACTTCATGCGCAAGAACCCCGAGTACAACGACCTCCTCGCCGAGGGCGCGGATGCCCATGCGGAGCCAGAGGCGAGCTATCGCGCCGGCTGCTTTTGCGGCACCGTCGAGGTCGAGGCCACCGGCAAGCCGGTCTTCGCCGGCTATTGCCATTGCGCCGACTGCCAGGCCTGGTCGGCCGCGCCGATCAACGCCTTCAGCCTTTGGAAGTCGGACAGCGTGCGCGTGACCAAGGGCGAAGCCGAGATCGGGACTTTCAACAAGACCGAGCATTCCTATCGCAAGTTCTGCAAGACCTGCGGCGGCCATGTCATGACCGAGCATCCGCGGATGCGGCTGATCGACGTCTACGCCAATTTGCTGAAGGGGTATGAGCACCGGCCGACGCTGCACGCGAATTACGCGAGCAAGATGGTGTCGGTCAGGGATGGCCTGCCGAAATATGCCGATCTGCCGGCGGAGCTCGGCGGCTCCGGCGAGATGTTGCCGGATTGAGGGCGGGCAACATTCCCGTTGCGGCCATCCTTCGAGACGCCCGCTACGCGGGCTCCTCAGGATGAGGTCTGTTCCCGCGGCAAACTGCCAGACCCTCATGGTGAGGAGCCCGCGCAGCGGGCGTCTCGAACCATGAAGGCCGAACACGAAGAACGTGGATGGCCGGGACAAGCCCGGCCATGACGAACAATTACGTCGCCGGTGCCACCTTGTCCTGCGTCTTCGTGTCGAAATCGCCGGCGTCGTGGCGCTCGTGGAGCTGGCTGGCGGGATCGCCGGAGACGCGGTTGACCATGCGGCCGCGCTTCACCGCCGGGCGCTGCGCGATCTGGTCGGTCCAGCGCTGCACGTTCTTGTAGTCCTGCACCGACAGGAATTCGCCGGCGCCATAGACCAGCCCCTTGGCGAGCGCGCCGTACCACGGCCACACCGCGATATCGGCGATCGTGTACTCCTTGCCCGCGAGGTACTCGTTGTCGGCGAGCCGCCGGTCGAGCACGTCGAGCTGGCGCTTGGTCTCCATCGCAAAGCGGTCGATGGCGTATTCGATCTTGAACGGCGCGTAGGCGTAGAAATGGCCGAAACCGCCGCCGAGATAGGGCGCGCTGCCCATCTGCCAGAACAGCCAGGACATCGCCTCGGTACGGCCCTTGATGTCCTTGGGCAGGAAGGCGCCGCCGAACTTCTCGGCGAGGTAGAACAGGATCGAGCCGGATTCGAACACCCTGATCGGCTCAGGACCGGAGCGATCCATCAGCGCCGGAATCTTGGAGTTCGGATTGATGTCGACGAAGCCGCTGCCGAACTGGTCGCCATTGCCGATCTTGATCAGCCAGGCGTCGTATTCGGCGCCCTTGTGGCCGAGCGCCAGCAGCTCCTCCAGCATGACCGTGACCTTCACGCCGTTCGGCGTCGCCAGCGAATAGAGCTGGAGGGGATGCTTGCCGACCGGCAGCTCCTTGTCGTGGGTGGCGCCCGCGATCGGACGGTTGATGCTGGCGAACTGCCCGCCGTTTTCCTTGTTCCAGGTCCAGACCTTTGGCGGCACGTAGGCGGGGGCGTCAGTCATGGGGAAGTGCTCCGGCGCGGAAGGCGCGTGCGGTGTTAGCTAGCGCGACCGGCGGAATTGACAAGGGCGCGGGAATGCATCCTTCGGCGGGGACCCTCACTGTTTTGGAATGGCCGGCCGTGCCGTGTCGTCCTGGCGAACGCCAGGACCCATTACCCCAGGGAGAGGTTGTCGGCACAAGAGGGTAGTCCCGAGTCTTCGCCACACGAGATTCGGTGGCTATGGGTCCTGGCTTTCGCCAGGACGACATCAGAGAGAGTAAGCCCGCCTTACGCCTCCACCTCCTGCTCCGCCCGCAGCACAAAGCCCTCATACCCCTTGGCGGCGACCTCGTTGCAGATCTGCCGGTAGGCGCCGACGCCGCCGATATAGGGCATGAAGATGCGCGGCTTGCCGGGGATGTTGGCGCCCATGTACCAGGAATTGGCCTGCGGAAAGAGCGTGCCGTGGGCGACGTCGTTGACATGGGCGACCCATTTCTCCTCGGCCTCCCTGCCCGCCTCGATTGTGGCCAGGCCCTGCTTGCGCATGTGAGCGAGGCCGTCGGCGATCCAGTCGACATGCTGCTCGATCGACACGATCATGTTCGACAGCACCGACGGACTGCCGGGGCCGGTGATGATAAAGAGATTCGGAAAGCCCGCGGTCATCAGGCCGAGATAGGTTTTCGGCCCCTCCTCCCATTTCTGGTTCAACGTCTGTCCGCCGCGGCCGCGAATGTCGATCTTCGCCACCGATCCCGTCATGGCGTCGAAACCGGTCGCCAGCACCAGTGCATCGATCGCGTGGTCCTTGCCGGCGACGCGCACGGCGTTCGCCGTGATCTCCTCGATCGGATTGGCCTTGATGTCGACCAGCGACACGTTCGGCCGGTTGAAGGTCGCGAAATAATCCGAGTCGACGCAGATACGCTTTGTGCCGATCGGGTGACTGTTCGGCTGGAGCAGTTTTGCGGTCGCGGGATCCTTCACGATCTCCGCGATCTTGCCGCGCACGAAATCGGCCGCAGTGTCGTTGGCGGAACGCTCGAGGCCGAGATTGTTGTAGACGTACATGAAGGCGACGCCGCCGCGCTCCCACCGCGCTTCGTACTTGCCACGCCTGACCTCTTCGCTGTCGTCGAGCGCGCCGCGGTCGGGCAGCACGGCATGGATGCCGTTGCGCGTGACCTCGCGCGCAAAGCGGCGGATCTCGGGATAGTTGTTGCGAAAGCTATCGCGCTCCTCGTCGGTCAGCGCGGCGTTGCGGGCGGGAATCGAGAAGTTCGCCGTCCGCTGGAACACGGTGAGATGCTTCGCCTGCTCCGCGATCACCGGGGCAGACTGGATGCCGGATGATCCCGTGCCGATCAGGCCGACGCGCAGGCCGGTAAAATCGATCGGCTCGTGCGGCCAGTTGCCGGTGTGGTAGACGGCGCCGGCAAAATTATCGAGGCCCTTGATGTCGGGCTTGCGCGCATTGGAGAGACAGCCTGTCGCGAGCACGACGAAGTTCGCGCGCACGGTCTTGCCGTCTGACATCGTCACCGACCAGACGTTTGCGCGCTCGTCGAAGACAGCGCGCTCGACGCGTGTATCGAACTGTATGTCACGGCGAAGATCAAAGCGATCCGCGACGTGGTTGGCGTATGCAAGAATCTCGGACTGCGGCGCATAGCGCTCGCTCCAGTCCCATTCCTGCTGCAGCTCCTCGGAGAAGGAATAGGAATACTGCATGCTCTCGACGTCGCAGCGCGCGCCGGGATAGCGGTTCCAGTACCAGGTGCCACCGACGCCGCTGCCCTGCTCGAACACCCTCGCCGACATTTTGAGGCCGCGCAGCCGGTGCAGCATGTACATCCCGGCAAAGCCCGCGCCGACGATGACGACGTCGCAGGCCTCATTGCCTGCGGCAGGACTCGATTGCGGCATCGATCGGCGCTCCCTTATGATTTATTTGTTATCCGCAGCATCGCCCAGACACGCGAAAGCGCAAGAGCCAAATCGCAGAGCGCACCCCTGCTAATTTTGCGCAGCGGAATGGCCTCACCACGACGCCTGCACGCAAGAAGCGCGTACAAATCCGGCTTGGATGCCGGAAGGCGATGGGCTAGCGTTTCGCCAAGGCAAGCACGAGAAGGCGAGTACGAGAAGGCAAGCACGCGCCAACGCTTCGCCGCCGCCGGGAGAGACTCATGAAATCGCAGATTTGCGACATGCTGGGAATCGAGTTCCCGCTGTTCGCCTTCAGCCATTGCCGCGACGTCGTTGCCGCCGTCAGCCGCGCCGGCGGCTTTGGCGTATTAGGTGCCACCGTGCACACGCCCGACACGCTCGAACGCGAGCTGAAATGGATCGACGACCACGTCGACGGCAAGCCCTATGGCGTCGACGTGCTGATCCCCGAAAACATCTCCACCGCGGGCGAGAAGGACGTCACCTGGAAGAGCCTGGAGGCGCGCGTGCCGCAGGAGCATCGCGACTACACCCGCAGTCTCCTCAGGAAATACGACATCGAGCTGAGCACCACGAGTGTTGCCGACAACCAGCCGCAGCCGTTCGATGCCAAGACGGCGCTGCAGCTGCTCGAGGTCTCCTTCAATCATCCGATCCGGCTGATCGCCAATGCGCTGGGTGTGCCGCCGAAGGCGATGATCGAGATGGGCAAGAAACACGGCGTTCCGGTCGCGGCCCTCGTCGGCGCCAAGGAGCACGCGGTACGCACGGTCGCGGCCGGCGTCGACATCCTGGTCGCACAAGGCACCGAGGCCGGTGGCCATTGCGGCGAGGTCTCGACCATGGTGCTGGTGCCGGAGGTGATCAAGGCGATCAAGCCGATGCGCGACGTCCCGGTGCTTGCCGCAGGCGGCATCATGACGGGACGGCAGATGGCGGCCTGCATGGCGATGGGCGCTGCGGGCGTGTGGACCGGATCGGTGTGGCTCGCCACCGTCGAGTCCGAGACCACCGAGATCTTCCGCGAGAAAATGATTGCGGCCTCCTCCCGCGACGCCGTCCGCTCCAAGGGCCGCACCGGCAAGCCGGCGCGCCAGCTCCGCTCGGTCTGGACCGATGCCTGGGACCGCGCCCCGGAAAGCCCGGGCGCGCTGCCGATGCCGCTGCAGAGCATCGTCAGCCGCGATGCCTTCAACTCGATCGACCGCGCCGCAGCCGCCGGCAACGCCAAGGCGCGCGACCTCGTCAGCTATTTCGTCGGCCAGGGCGTCGGCCTCATCGACAGCGTCAAGTCGGCCGGTGCGGTGGTGCAGGAGTTCAAGGAAGAGTTTGCCGAAGCCGTCGAGCACATGAATGCGCTGGTGGCGGAGTAGCACCCACATCGTCATTGCGAGCGCAGCGAAGCAATCCAGACTGCCTCCAAGGATACATTTCTGGATTGCTTCGTCGCTTCGCTCCTCGCAATGACGAAGCAGCTAACATCGTGAATCGAGAATATGACTGACAAGACCAATATCCCCGAAGATCGCATCCCCGTCATCGTCGGCGTCGGCGAGATCGTCGACCGTCCCAAGGACATTACCGCGGGTCTCGAGCCGCTCGACCTGTTGGAGCAGGCGCTGCGGCGAGCCGAAGAGGATGCGGGAGCCAAGCTGCTCGGCGAGGTGCAGTCGCTCGACGTCGTGAACTTCCTGAGCTGGCGCTACCGCGATCCGGAGAAGCTGCTGGCGCAGCGGATCGGGGCAACGCCCGCGCACAGCCATTACGGGCCGGTCGGCGGCGAGAGCCCAATCCGCTTCATCCATGAGGCCGCCAAGCGGATCGCGCGCGGCGAATGCACCGTGGCGGCCGTCGTCGGCGCCGAGGCGCAATCGACCGCGACCAAGGCCGAGCGCGCCGGCGCGAAGCTGCCCTGGACGCCGTTCGCCCATGATGTCGAGGAGCCGAAGCGCGGCGCGGCGTTCCAGAAGCCGCTGGCGGTCAAGCTCGGCGTGTTTCGCCCCGTCACCGTCTATCCCTTCTACGAATCCTCCTCCTCCGCCCATTGGGGCCAGACGCCACGCGAGGCGATGGCCGAGTCCGGCACGCTGTGGTCGCGCTATTCGGATGCCGCGGCGCAAAACCCCAACGCCTGGCTGAAGCGGCGCTATACGCCGGAGGAGATCACGACACCGACCGCCGACAACCGGCTGATCGCGTGGCCCTACAACAAGCTCATGGTCGCCAATCCCAGCGTCAACATGGGCGGCGCGCTGCTGCTCACCAGCCTTGCCAAGGCGCGCGCGGCCGGCATCGCCGAGGACAAGCTGGTCTATCCGCTCGGCGGCGCTTCCGCTGAAGAGCCGCGCGACTATCTCGTGCGCGACCAGTTCTACGAAAGCCATCCGCAGAATGCGGTGCTCAAATCCGTGATGGATCTCGTCGGCGGCGACGGCAAGAAGTTCGACGCGATCGAGCTCTACAGCTGCTTCCCCTGCGTGCCCAAGATGGCGCGGCGGACGCTCGGCCTTGGCGCCGACGTGCAGCCGACTGTCAACGGCGGCCTCACCTTCTTCGGCGCGCCGCTCAACACCTACATGACGCATGCGGCCTGCGCGATGGTGCGCCGGGTGCGGGCGGACGCAAAGCTCGGCCTGCTCTACGGCCAAGGCGGCTTCGTCACCAAGCACCACGCCCTCGTCGTGTCGAAGACGCCGCCAAGCGCGGCGCTAGCGCAGGAGACGAGCGTTCAAGGCGAAGCCGACCGCAGCAAGGGCGCGGTGCCTGAGTTCGTCGACACCGCCAGCGGCAAGGGCAAGGTCGAGAGCTTCACCGTGCTCTACGGCCGCGGTGGCGACGTCGAGCATGGCGTGGTGATGCTGCGTATAGAAGACGGCCGGCGCACGCTGGGGCGCATTCCCGCGAGCGACACGGCGACGCTGGCGCGTCTGCTCGACATGAACCGCACGCCGGTCGGCTCGCTCGGCGAGATCGTGATGGCCGAGGATGGCGTGCCGGAGTGGCGGGTGGCGTAGTTGACTCCCTCGCCCCGCTTGCGGGGAGAGGGCTGGGGTGAGGGGGAGCCCCCTCAGGGACGGTGAGAGTTGGACCCGCGGAGAGTCCCCCTCACCCGGGTTGCATCTCCGATGCAATCCGACCTCTCCCCGCAAGCGGGGCGAGGTGAAAGACGCCCTACCCCTTGGTCGCCTGCTTCTCCGACGCCGTGGCCGGCTTGGCGCCGGGGCCGACGACGCGGACCTGGTCGCCGTCGGCAAGACCGTCCGGCGGCGCGCTGATGATACGGTCGTCTGGTGCGATGCCCGAGGCGAGCTCGATCTCCTTGCCGAGGTCGCGCCCGATCGTCACCGTCTTGAACAGCACCTTGTCGTCAGCGCCGACGGTGGCGACACGCAAGCCGTTGCTGTTGAAGATCAGCGCGCTGGCGGGAATGCTGAGCGGCGTGGTGTCGCGATCGAGGTTCATCTTGACGCTGGCATAACCGCCGGGCATCAGCTCGCCTGAAGCATTGTCCAGCGCAAGCTGCATGCGCGTCGTCCCCGAGGCCACGTCAACGGCCTGCGACGAGGCCTCGACCGTGGCCGGGAAAGTCCGGTTCGGGTATTCCGGCATCGAGATCGTCGCCTTGGCGCCGATCTTGATCGCGGGCACGTAATTCTGGGGCACGTTGACGTAGACGCGCAGCTTGCTGATGTCGGAGACCACGAACATCGCGGGTCCCGCGCCGCCGCCGGCATTGATCAAAGCACCGACGTCGGTGTCGCGCGCGGTCACCACGCCGTCAAACGGCGCAGTGATCTTCTTGTAGCCGGCCAGCGCTTCCAGCCGTTCGACATTGGCCTGGCCCGAATTGACGGCGGCCTTCTTGTTGGAGAGGTCGGCGGTGCGCTCGTCGATCTCCTGCGCGGAGACGAAGTTCGACGCCACCAGGGTCTTGCGACGGGTCAGGGTCGCTTCCGACAGCCGCGCACTGGCCTGCTGGCTGGTGAGGTCGGCGCGAGCCTGCAGCAATTGCTGGTCGAGGTCGGGCGCCTCGATCTCGGCGATCACCTGGCCGGCCTTGACGCGAGCGCCGATGTCGACGCTCCAGCTCTTCAGGTAGCCGGAGACGCGGGCAAAAATCGGCGCGCGGTAATAGGCCTCGAGCCGGCCCGGCAGGTCGATGGTGGCGCTGAGCGCCTTGGCGTTGGGCAGCGCCACCGCGACGCTCGGGATCGCCTGGTCGTCGGTCCATTGCTTCAGCTTGGAGCCCTGCTCCTCGCGGGCGCGGATGCCGGTGCCGACGACGAGGCCCGCGGCGATCAGCGCAACGACGCCCAAAACCCCGAGTTTCCGGCGCGATACCGGCGAGCGTGGTTCAGTGGACGACATGCGGGGTCTCCGATGAGGCGGCGGCGTTGGCGCCATGTTTCTTGTGTACCATACTGAAGACGACGGGAACAAACATCAGCGTGGCAAAGGTTGCAAAGATCAGGCCGCCGATCACGGCGCGGCCAAGTGGCGCATTCTGCTCGCCGCCCTCGCCCAGCCCCAAAGCCATCGGCGCCATGCCGATGATCATCGCGAGCGCCGTCATCAGCACGGGACGGAACCGGACGAAACCGGCCTCCAGCGCCGCCGCGATGGGATCGCCGAGCTCGGCATAGCGTTCGCGGGCAAAGGAGATGACGAGCACGCTGTTGGCGGTCGCAACGCCCATGCACATGATCGCACCGGTCAGCGCCGGAACGGACAGCGTCGTCTGCGTCGTGAACAGCATCCAGACGATGCCGGCGAGCGCCGCAGGCAGCGCCGTGATGATCACAAACGGGTCGGACCAGGACTGGAAATTCACCACGATCAGGAAGTAGATCAGGACGACCGCGCCCAGCAGGCCGAACAGCAGACCGGTGAAGGCGCTGTTCATGGTCTGCACCTGGCCGAGCAGCGCGACCGTAGAACCCTTCGGCACGTCAGCCGCAGTGTCCGCAATGACCTTGCGGATGTCGGTCGCGACCGCGCCGAGATCGCGCCCCTGCGTGGTCGCAAATATCTGCACGAGGTTCTGGATGTCGTATTGCGAGACCACCGCGCTCGAGGTCGAGCGCCTGACGTCGGCGATGCCGCCGAGGATCGGCGTCTGCGAATTGCCGGCAGCGGTGATCGGCAGCGTCTGCAGCGCGCTCAGCGAGTCCATCTTGTATTGCGGCGTCTGCATCACGATGGAGTAGGACACGCCGTTGTCGGGATTGAGATAGTAGGTCGGCGCGACCTGCGCGGAGCCGGCGAGATTGACGACGAGGCTGTTGGTGACGTCGCGCTCGGTCAGGCCGACATATTGCGCGCGGGTGCGGTCGACATCGATGTTGAAGGTCGGCAGGTTCGGTGATTGCTGGATGCGTGCATCCGCAACGCCGGGAATGCGCCGGACGGCCGCCAGCAGCTTGTTGGCATAGGCGAAGTTGGCCTGGAGATTGGCGCCGCGGATCTGCAAATCGATCGGCGCCGGGGCGCCGAAATTGAGGATCTGGCTGACGATGTCGGCCGGCAGGAACGAGAAGCTGACGCCCGGGAACAGCCGCGGCAGCTGCTCACGCAGCACGCGCACATGCTCTTCGGTCGGCTTGTGGCCTTCCTTCAGCTTGATCTGGATGTCGCCGTCCTGCGGGCCGATCACGCCGGTGTTGTTGTAGGTCATGTTGATGCCGGAGATCGGCATGCCGATATTGTCGGTCATGGTCTCGATCTCGCCGGGAATGAGCTTGCGGACCACCTTCTGCACGTCGGCGAGCTGGTTGGCGGTTTCCTCGACGCGCGTGCCGACCTGGGTGCGGACGTGCATCAGGATGTTGCCGGCATCGACGGCGGGGAAGAAGTTGCGCCCGAGGAACGGCACCAGCGCGAAGGACGCGCCGACGACGCAGAGGAATGCGATCACGAAGACCGCGCGGTGCGCCAGCGCCAGGCCCAGCAGGCCGTGATAGCCGCCGCGGATGCGTTCGAACCGCGCCTCGAAGCCGCGCTGGAACCAGACGAGCGGATTGCGCGATTTCGGCGGCCCGCCTTCGTGATGGACGTGCGGCTGCAGCAAATAGTTCGCCATGGTCGGCACCAGGGTGCGCGACAGAATGAACGACCAGATCATCGCGAACATCACCGCTTCCGCCATCGGCACGAACAGGAAGCGCGCGACGCCGGTGAGGAAGAACATCGGCACGAACACGATGCAGATGCAGAGCAGCGACACGAAGGCCGGCGTCACGATCTGGTTGGCGCCGTCGAGGATCGACTGCTCGACCGGCTTGCCCTGCTCCAGATGGTAGTTGATGTTCTCGATGGTGACGGTGGCATCGTCGACGAGGATGCCGACGGCGAGCGCGAGGCCGCCGAGCGTCATGATGTTAAGCGTCTCGCCGATCGCCGACAGCATGATGATGGCGCCGAGCACCGACAGCGGGATCGAGACCGCGATGATGACGGTCGAGCGCCAGCTTCCCAGGAACAGCAGGATCATGACGCTGGTGAGCAGCGCTGCGATCACGCCCTCGACCGCGACGCCCTCGATCGCACCGCGGACGAACACCGATTGATCGCCGACGAAGCCGATCTTGAGCGCGTCCGGAAGCTGGTCCTTGACCTCGACCACCTTCTGCTTGATGCCGGAGATGATATCGAGCGTCGACGTGGCGCCGGCCTTCAGCACCATCATCAGCACCGAGCGGTTGCCGTCGACGTGGACGATGTTGGTCTGCGGCGGGTTGCCGTCGCGCACGGTGGCGACGTCGCGCACATAGACCATGGCGCCGTTGACGGTCTTGATCGGGAGGTCGCCGAGTTCCTCCATGCGGAGCGGCGAGTTGTTGAGCTGGATGCTGTATTCGAAACTGCCGATCTTCTGGGTGCCAACCGGCGTGATCAGGTTCTGCGCCGCGAGCGCATTGGCGACGTCCTGCCCCGAAAGTCCGCGCGCCTGCAGCGCCGTCGGATTGAGGTCGATCTGGACCTGACGCTGTTTGCCACCGAACGGATACGGGATCGCAGCACCCGGCACGGTGACGAGAGGCGTGCGCAGATTGTTGATGCCGATATCAGCGAGGTTTTGTTCAGTCAGGCCCTCGCCTGACAGCGCGACCTGGAGGATCGGCACGGTCGAGGCGGAATAGTTCAGGATCAAAGGCGGCGTCGCGCCCGGCGGCATCTGCTTGATCAGCGTCTGCGAGATCGCGGTAACCTGCGCGTTCGCGGTGCGGATGTCGACATTCGGCTGGAAGAAGATCTTGATGATGCCGACGCCGTTATAGGAATTGGCGACGATGTGCTCGATGTCATTGACCGTCGTGGTCAGCGCGCGCTGGAACGGCGTGGTGATGCGGCCGGACATCTGGTCCGGCGGCAGGCCCGTGTACTGCCAGACGACCCCGATCACGGGAATGCGGATGTCCGGAAAGATGTCCGTCGGCGTCCGCAGCGCCGCGAGCGGTCCGACGATCAGAAGCAGCAGCGCGAGCACGACGAAAGTATAGGGCCGGCTCAGGGCAATACGGACCAAACCGATCATTCGTCAGGCAATTCCAGGAAAGGGAGTCCGCCCCCGCGGCGACCCACGTTCCCTTTACCCGAACGCTGCGGGAAACGCTAACGCCCGTGCAGCATGCCCGCATTCACATCCCTGCTACCGCACTGCAAAACCACCAGCGCAGCCATGCCAGCGGTGCCCGCAACATCACAAAACCACCACAAACCAACCGGGCGGCGCCGGGGAGCGCCGCCCGCTAAACCGTGGCTGCGCTCAGCCTAGGCCGCGCGCACGCCGGTGAGGAACTTGCCGACCTCGGTCTTGAGCCGGGTCGAGTCGTTCGAGAGCATCTTCGCCGCCGACAGCACCTGCGAGGAGGCGGCGCCCGTCTCGGCCGCGCCGCGCTGCACGTCGGTGATGTTGGTGGAGACCTGCTGGGTGCCCTTCGCAGCATGCTGGACATTGCGGGCGATCTCCTGGGTCGCGGCGCCCTGCTCTTCCACGGCCGCCGCGATGGCCGACGAGATTTCCGACAGGCGCGCGATGGTGCTGCTGATCTGACTGATCGCGCCGACCGAATCCTGCGTGGCCGCCTGGATGCCGCCGATCTGCTGACCGATCTCGCCAGTGGCTTTCGCGGTCTGCTCGGCCAGCGCCTTCACCTCGGATGCAACCACGGCAAACCCACGTCCGGCTTCGCCCGCACGGGCCGCCTCGATCGTGGCGTTCAGCGCCAGCAGATTGGTCTGGCTCGCAATGGTGTTGATGAGTTCGACGACATCGCCGATGCGTGACGCAGCCCGTGACAATTCGCTGACGCGGTCGGTTGTCGCATGGGCCTGGGTGACGGCCTCGCCGGCGATACGCGCGGATTCCTGCACCTGGCGGCTGATCTCGCGCGTCGAAGAAGACATCTCCTCTGCAGCGGAAGCCACCGAGTGGACATTGGTGGACGCTTCCTCGGATCCGGCCGCCACGGCGGTGGCGAGTTCGCGGGCGCGGCCCGCCGTCGAGGACAGCGTTCCGGCCGATGATTCGAGCTGGGTCGCAGCCGACGACACGGTCTGCACGATCTCGCCGATGGCCCCCTCGAACCCATCGGCCAGCTTCGCCATGTCAGCCTTGCGCTGCACTTCGGCGCGTTGCTGCACGGCCTGCACTTCATTGCGGCTGAAGCGAATGATGGTCTGGATGGTTTGGAGGTTCCGTAGCGCCTCGCCGATCTCGTCATCGCGTTCGATGACGATACGATTGTCGAAATTCTCCTGAACGAGGTTCCGCATGGTGTCGTTGAGCTGCCGCATCGGACCGCCGACGGCGCCGATGGCCGCAAGGCCTGCGAAGCTGCCGGCGCCCAGACCAATGACAGCCAACAATGGCACGATCGGATTTGCGAAGCCGGTCATTGCAACGACCACGAGCAGTGTGAACGCCTGGACCGCCATCATGGTGACCAGTCGCGCCTTCAGGGTTCGCGTGAGGATCGCAAAGGGATCCAGCCAGGAACGGCGTCGTATGATGCCGGCGTCGACGCGAAAGCCGTGCGATCTTTTCTCGCGGATCGCGGCATAGGCTTCCTCGGCCAGCTTGCGCTGGTCGGCCGGCAGCTTGGTACGGATCGAGGTGTAGCCGGTGACCTGGCCATTCTTGCGGATCGGCGAAGCCGTCGCCAGAACCCAGTAGAAGCCGCCGTCCTTGCGGCGGTTCTTCACTGCGCCGAGCCATGGCTTGCCAGCCTTCAGCGTATCCCAGAGATTCTGGAAAGCTTCGGAAGGCATGTCCGGATGGCGGATGACGTTATGCGGCTGCCCCGTCAGTTCGTCGGGCGCGAAGCCGGCGGCCGCAACGAAGTCCTCGTTGAAATAGGCGATCTTGCCCTTAAGGTCCGTGCGCGAAACGATCAGCGTCTCGTCGCTAATGGGATACTCGACGTCCGTCACAGGAAGATTTTTGCGCACGACAGGCCCCGAAGGAATGTCGGGCCATCAGTGGTCCGACCGATCGTGCCATTCTTGGAGCGCGATTTTAACCATCGATGAAATCGGAAAGCCGTACAATTACGCGCATCTCCCCATGATGCTACCTGCAATCGACATCATGCTACCTGCGTCGCAAAAAAAGAGCGGCGCGTGGGGCGCCGCTCTTTTCATTTGATCGGCCTGCCGGCTGCCTTAAGCCGCGCGCACGTTGGTCAGGAACTTGCCGACTTCGGTCTTCAGCCGCGTCGAGTCGTTCGACAGCATCTGCGCCGCCGACAGCACCTGCGAGGACGCTGTGCCGGTCTCGCTGGCGCCGCGCTGCACGTCGGTGATGTTGGAGGAGACCTGCTGGGTGCCCTGGGCCGCCTGCTGGACGTTGCGGGAGATCTCCTGGGTCGCAGCGCCCTGCTCTTCCACCGCCGCCGCAATCGCCGACGATATCTCCGAGAGCCGCTCGATGGTCGTGGAGATCTCCTTGATCGCACCGACGGAGTCGTTGGTCGCGGCCTGGATGCCGGAAATCTGCTGACCGATCTCGCCGGTCGCCTTCGCGGTCTGCTCGGCAAGCGCCTTCACTTCGGAAGCGACGACCGCGAAGCCACGGCCGGCTTCACCGGCACGCGCGGCCTCGATGGTGGCGTTCAGCGCCAGCAAATTGGTCTGGCCGGCAATGGTGTTGATCAGCTCGACGACATCGCCGATGCGCGAGGCCGCCTTGGAGAGTTCGCTGACGCGATCGGTGGTGGCACGCGCCTGGCCGACGGCATCGCCCGCCATACGTGCGGATTCCTGCACCTGCCGGCTGATCTCGCCGACCGAGGACGCCATCTCTTCGGTGGCCGAGGCAACCGACTGCACGTTGGTGGAGGCTTCTTCCGAAGCGGCGGCAACCGTGGTCGCCATCTGCTGGGAGCGGTCGGCAGTCGCCGTCAGCGTGGTGGCCGACGCCTCGAGCTGGGTCGAGGCCGACGACACCGTCTGGATGATCTCGCCCACCGCGCCTTCGAACTCGTTGGCGAGCCTGGTCATGTCGGCCTTGCGCTGCTCGGCATTGCGACGCTCGACCGCAACCTGCTCGGCCTTCAGCCGCTCGACCTCGATCGCGTTGGTCTTGAACACCTGAACCGCCTGGGCCATCTGGCCGATCTCGTCCTTGCGCTCGGTGCCCGATATCGCCACCGACGTATCGCCCTTGGCGAGCACGCCCATCTCGGTCGTGATGCGCTGGATCGGGCGGGTGACCACGGCTGCGACGCCGACGGCACCCAGCAGCGAAAGCAGCAGGGTGATGAGCCCGCCGATCATCATGGCGAATGTTGCACTGGACGAAGCAGCGCTCGCGGCGACGGCACGCACCGTCAGCAGCGACCGCTCTTCGTTGTCCATCTCCTTCACCACGCCCCGCAGACCGTCCATGGCCTTCTTGCCGGCGCCGGATGCCTCGAGCTCCCGCGCCTTCGACTGGGTTGCCGGGTCCTTCATCAGAGCGATCTCGCGCTGCGCGACATTGTTCGTCCAGTCGCTGGCGAATTCCCTGACGCGCTCAAGGCGCTTCTGCTGGGCAGGATTGTCCGACGTCAGGCTGCCAACCTTGGAAACCGCCGCCTGAAACTGCTTCTGTCCGGACTCGAAGGGGCCGAGAAAGCCGGTATCGGCCGACACGAGGTAACCGCGCACGCCGGTTTCGGAATTGACCATGCCGCTCACCACCTCGGAGAGCTGCTCCAGCACTTCATAGGTATGAACCGTCATCTTCGCGGTCGAGTTCATCACGCTCAGCGAGCTGTAGATGGCCGCGGTGCTGGCAGCGACGACGAGACAGATCGCGGCAAAGACCGCAGACACCTTTACGGAGATGCGACCGTTGTTGATCCAGGACATCAAAGACTCCAAATAAGCTTGCAAACCGCTTCAACCGGACGCCGATGTCCGGGCGCGCATTTGCGTCGACCTCATTTGGATACGGTTAACTCGTCGTCGGAACCCTAACGTTCCTCGGAACTAATACTGAGAAGTCGTGAAAGAGCGGCCCGAGTTTCTACTGTGGCAAAACGTACCTGCCGGTCGGCCTAGCCAACGCATGAGCCTAAACGCAAAGAGCGGCGCCGAGGCGCCGCTCTTCTCGATATCGATAGCTGTACCTGAGATCAGGCCGCGCGCACGTTGGTCAGGAACTTGCTGACCTCGGTCTTCAGCCGCGTCGAGTCGTTCGACAGCATCTGCGCCGCCGACAACACCTGCGAGGACGCCGTGCCGGTCTCGCTGGCGCCGCGCTGCACGTCGGTGATGTTGGAGGAGACCTGCTGGGTGCCCTGCGCCGCCTGCTGAACGTTGCGGGCGATTTCCTGAGTGGCAGCACCCTGCTCTTCGACGGCCGCTGCGATGGCCGACGAGATTTCCGAGAGGCGCTCGATGGTCGTGGAGATTTCCTTGATCGCGCCGACGGAGTCGTTGGTCGCGGCCTGGATGCCCGTGATCTGCTGACCGATCTCGCCCGTGGCCTTCGCGGTCTGCTCGGCCAACGCCTTCACTTCGGAGGCGACGACCGCGAAGCCGCGGCCGGCTTCACCAGCGCGGGCCGCCTCGATGGTGGCGTTCAGCGCCAGCAAATTGGTCTGGCCGGCGATAGTGTTGATCAGTTCGACGACATCGCCGATGCGCGAAGCCGCCTTGGAGAGCTCGCTGACGCGATCGGTGGTGGCGCGGGCCTGGCCGACGGCATCGCCCGCCATGCGTGCGGATTCCTGCACCTGCCGGCTGATCTCGCCGACCGAGGACGCCATCTCTTCGGTGGCCGAGGCGACCGACTGCACGTTGGTGGAGGCTTCCTCCGAGGCGGCAGCGACCGTGGTCGCCATCTGCTGGGAACGATCGCCAGTCGCCGTCAGCGTGGTGGCCGACGCCTCGAGCTGGGTCGAAGCCGACGACACCGTCTGCACGATCTCACCGATCAGGTTTTCGAAGTCGCGGGTGATGCCGTCGACGCGGCGGCCGCGCTCGATCTTGGCTTCCGCGTCCGCGGAGGCGGCCTCATCGGCAGCCTTCTTGGCGATCAGCGCTTCCTTGAAGACCTGGAGCACGTCGGCCATGGCGCCGATTTCGGTCTTCTCGCCGCGATGCGGGACTTCCGCGGAGAGGTCGCCGCGGCCGAGCGCCTGCATCGGCTCGATGATCGACTGGATGGCCTTCGACACGTCGCGCACCAGGTAGAAGCCGACGCCGAGGCCGGCGAGGACGGCAGCGCCGAGGATGATCGCGACGAGCATGAAGGCGTAGTAGAAGGTATCGGCGGCATCGGCTGCGGCCTGGTCACCGCCCTTGGTGTTCAGCTCGATGTCCTTGGTCAGCACGGCATCGGCTTCGAGACCGATCTTGTTGACGGTCTTGGAGTTCAGTTCCTGCGCTTCGTGCGGGACCTTCCCGGCTTCCTTGCGCGAAATCTCGAACACCTGTTGGGTGCCCTTCTTGTATTGCTCCCAGAGCGCGCCCCACTCATTGTAGAGCTTCCGCTCCTCCGGAGAGGCGATCATCCCCTCGTAGGTCTTGCGCGTCTTGATGAGTGCCTCGATGACGGTCGCTGCGGTCTTCTCCGTCGCCAGCTTGTCCTCGAGCGTTTCGGCCAGCATGTGCTGGCGAACGACGTTGCGGTAGGTGATGACGCTCGCCCTGAGATCGCCGATCACGCGGACGCTGGGCATCCAGTTGGTGGTGATGTCGACGGTGTTGGCGTTGATCGTCCGCATCTTCATGACGGCGAGCAGCCCCATGCCGGCCATTGCGACCAGCAGGAACGCCACGACACCGATGATCTTGGCGCGGATGGAGAAATTGGCGAGCATAACGAGTCTCTTTGTGTGTTGGCGCGAGCGCGCGTCCAAAAAATAGCGATCAACCAAAGGGCGCGGCGTCGCTATCCAACAACAAAGCAACTGATCAGTTGTTAACTACGGCACCGTATGAGTACGGAACGCGAAACAAATGAACAGGGAACTAAAGAGCTCTGCGCTCAGCGCATGAGTCCAAGCGCGTCAGTGAAAAACTGCGGGCCGCCGAAGTTGCCGGACTTCAGCGCGAGAAGCGTGGCGCTGTTTTGAGCACCCACTGCGCGCAACACCGGGACGCCTGCGGCGATCTCGGCGCCGACCAGGAATCCAGGAATCTTCAGACGGTCGACGACCGCACCCGACGTCTCTCCTCCCGCCACGATCAGGCGCCGAACCCCTGCATTCACAAGACCTTCGGCGATATCCGCCATGGCCTGCTCGATCGCGTGGCCGGCCGCATCGCGGCCGTGACGCGACTGCAGCGCGGCGACTTCTTCCGGCTTTGCGCTCGATGCGATCAGCACCGGACCATCGGCGAGGCGCGGCTTCGCCCAGGCCAATGCACGCTGCGCTTCATCCGCACCCGTAACAATACGGTCCTGGTCCAAATGTAACACCGGCATGACGCGTTCGGCGTTCGCGATCTGCTGCAACGTCGCCTGCGAGCAGCTTCCGGCGAGACACGCTGCCGGGCCGCCAACGGCAGCCTCGGCCCCGCCAACCGCCGCGTCCGGCTTCGCCTTGCCGGAGCTGGCCAATGCACGCGCCAGGCCGAGGCCCATCCCGGAGGCACCGACCGAGAGCCGGTGCGCGGCGGCGACCTGACCGATGATCTCGAGTTCGTGGTCGAACACGGCGTCGATGATGGCAGCCCCGATGCCGTTCTTTGCTAGGTCCGCGAGGCGAGCCCGGACCGCATCCGCGCCGCGCGCGACGGTCGCGAGGTCGACCAGGCCGACCTTGGCCTTGCTCTGGCGCGCCAGCACGCGCACCAGATTGGAATCGTGCATCGGGTTGAGCGGATGATCCTTCAGCGGGCTCTCGTTCAGCGGCACGGCGCCGACGAAGAGGTTGCCCTGATAGACGGTGCGGCCGGTGCCGGGGAAAGCCGGCGTCACCAGCACGATCGCCTCGCCGCAATCATCGCGCAGCGCATCCATGACTGGACCGATATTGCCGGCGTCGGTGGAATCGAAGGTCGAGCAGATCTTGAACAGCACGTGGGAGGCGCCGCGGCCACGCAGCCATTTCTCCGCCTCGCGCGAAGCCGTCACGGCACGCCCCGCCTCTATCGAGCGGCTCTTCAGTGACACCACGACAGCGTCGACCTCGGGCAGCGCCAGATCGGCAGCCGGCACGCCGATAGTCTGCACGGTGCGCAGGCCCGCGCGCGTCAGCGTGTTGGCGAGATCGGAGGCGCCGGTATAGTCGTCGGCGATGCAACCAAGCGCAAGCGTCACGGCTTCACTCCGGCATAGGGCTTGAACCAGGCGAGGCCATCGGTGGTCTTGCCGCGCGGATTGTACTCGCAGCCGACGAAGCCGGCATAGCCGAGCCGGTCGAGCTCGGCGAACAAGAAGGGATAGTTCAGCTCCTCGCCGTCGGGCTCGTTGCGCGACGGGATCGAGGCGATCTGGATGTGGCCGATGATCGGCATCATTTCGCGCAGGCGCATGGTGACGTCACCATGGATGATCCCACAGTGATAGATGTCGAACTGCAGCTTCAGATTCGGAAGCCGCAGCTCCTGGATCAAGTCGCGTGCAAAACCGAAATCGTTGAGGAAGTAGCCGGGCACGTTGCGCGCATTGATCGGCTCGAGCACGATGTCGATGCCGTGCGGACCGAAGAACTCGGCCGCCCATGCTACCGACTTGTAGAAGGATTCGATCGCCGCGCGCTCGCCGCGGTTGGCAATGCCGGCCATCAGATGCAGACGCTTGACGCCGGTCGCCTTCGCATAAGGCAGCGCCGTCTCCAGGCTGGCCTTCAGATCGTTGAAGCGCGCGGGTAGCGCGGCAAAACCCTTCTCGCCGGCATTCCAGTCGCCCGGCGGCAAGTTGAACAGCGCCTGGGTCAGACCGTTGCGCTTCAGGCGCTCGCCGACCTCCTCTGCCGAATGCTCATAGGGGAAGAGGAATTCAACCGCGGTGAAGCCGGCCTTCGCGGCGGCCTCGAAGCGGTCGAGGAACGGCACCTCGTTGAACATCATCGAGAGGTTGGCGGCAAAACGGGGCATTGAAAATTCCTCTTACTTCTCGCCGGGGAGTTTGACGCCGGTGACCTGCGCGTACATCCGCGCCACCGACGCGTCGTCGTCGCGGCCCATGCCGGCGGCGGCCGTCATCAGGAACATCTGCAGGGCGGCGGCGGAGACCGGCACGGGAAATCTTGCGGTGCGCGCCATGTCCTGGATGATGCCGAGATCCTTGACGAAGATTTCCACGGCGCTACGCGGCGTGTAGTCGCCGTCGAGCACGTGCGGCATGCGGTTCTCGAACATCCAGGAATTGCCGGCGGAGGCCGTGATCACCTCATAGACCTTGCGGATGTCGAGGCCTTGCTTGGCGGCAAACGCAATCGCCTCGCTGGCGGCTGCGATATGCACGCCGGCCAGCAGCTGGTTGATCATCTTGAAGGCCGCGCCTTGGCCTGCGGCATCGCCGAGTTCGTAAAGCTTTGCGGCCATGGCATCGAGCGCCGGGCGGGCCTTGGCGAAGGCGGCGGCGCTGCCAGAGGCCAGGATCGTCAGCTCGCCCTGCGCCGCGCGCTGTGCGCCGCCGGAAATCGGCGCATCGAGATAGTGCCGGCCGGTCGCCTCGAGTTGCTTGGCCAGGCGCCGCGCGATGTCAGGGTCCATGGTGGCCGAGGAGACGAACACGCTGTCCTTGGCCATGGTCTCGGCGGCGCCGTCCTTGCCGAACAGGACCGTCTCCGTCTGGGCCGCGTTGACGACGACGCTCACGACGATGTCGGCCCCCTCCGCCGCTTTCGCCGGCGACGTGGCGCCCGCTCCGCCGTCCTTGACGAAGCGCGCCACCGCATCCGCCGAAACGTCGCAGCCGGTCACGCTGTGACCGGCGCGCTTCAGCGAGGTCGCCATGCCATAGCCCATCGAGCCGAGCCCGATCACGGCGATGCGCTGACTGGAAGTGGACATACAGATTTCCTCTCGACGTTTCCCGGCGGCCGGTCTTGGGGCGGCCTTCCCCAACCGAATAACACGGCTTGGCCGCGCTGCCAAAGCATGGGACAAGGACGCATGACCGCCATGAGCAGCGACACAAAACTTCGCGAGGAGATCTGCCGCTTCGGCCGCTCGCTGTTCGAGCGCGGGCTGACGCCGGGCTCATCCGGCAATATCAGTGTTCGGCTGGACGACGGCGGCTGGCTGGTGACGCCGACCAACGCCTCGCTCGGCTTTCTCGACCCGGCACGACTGTCGCGACTCGATGCCGCCGGTCGCCTCGTCTCGGGCGATGCCCCGACCAAGGAGGTTCCGCTGCACACCGCGCTCTACGAGACACGGGGCTCGGCGCGGGCGATCGTGCACCTGCATTCGACCCATTCGGTCGCGCTTTCGATGCTCCCCGAGATCGATCCGCGCGCCGCGCTGCCGCCGATGACGGCCTATTACATGATGAAATGCGGCGAGACCGCGCTCGTGCCCTATTACCGGCCGGGCGATCCGGCGGTGGCCGATGCGATCAAGGGATTGGCCGGAAAATATTCATCCGTGCTGCTCGCCAATCACGGCCCGGTGGTCGCTGGCGACTCGCTGGAAGCCGCCGTGTTCGCCACCGAAGAGCTGGAGGAGACGGCGAAGCTGTATTTGCTGCTGCGGGGGATGAACCCGCGGTATCTGTCGCCCGAGCAGGTGAAGGACCTGGTGAAGGTGTTCGGGTTGACGCTGCCGGAGCATGGGCACGGGCACTAGCGCCGCTCTGCCCTCCCCCACCGCTGTCATTCCCCGCGACGGCGGGGAATCCAGTACGCCGCGGCCTCTCCGTATTTCACTGCTGTCTCTGGAATACTGGATCGCCCGATCAAGTCGGGCGATGACCCTGAGTGTGGGGGCGCGTGCGCCCGACACTTTGCCACTACAGCCCCAGATACGCCTTCCGCACGTCCGGATTGCCCTTGATGTCGCCGGCGGTGCCCTGCATCTGGACGCGGCCGGTTTGCAGGATGTAGGCGCGGTCGGCGATCTCCAGGCACTCCGCCATGCGCTGCTCGACGATCAACACGGTGAGGCCGGTGTCGCGGATG
>JAEWBW010000527.1 GCA_023390955.1 Pseudomonadota bacterium | reverse complement strand
CGCCGAGCCAGCGGTTGGCGATCGTCGAGGTCAGGAGCGGCTGCAGGCCGGGCATCAGCGCCGAAAGGCCTGCCGGGATCGACAGCGAGATCGCCACCGCCGTGCCGCCGAGATAGAAGCCGTGCACCAGAATGCCGGCGACGATGCTGTGGCCGATCGCCGGGCCCTTCGGCCAGGCAGGCCGAACGATGGCGCAGATCGTCGCCATCAGCACCACCACGATCCCCATGCGGATGGCGAGATAGGTCAGCGGATCAGCATTGTGGATGACGTATTTGGTACCGACGAATCCGGTGCTCCAAAGCACGACGAAAATCGCCGGCGCCGCGCGGGCGGCGAACTTGTCGAAGTCCTGAGTCATTTGCCGCGCACTACTGCCCAATCAAATGCCATGCGGCAAGGCACTGTAGCGCATGCCGTGCTCGGGAAATGCGAGGGTTACCGTCGCGGACGGGGGGAAGCCGGCAGGCGGAGCCTCAGGCTGATATCACCACTCTTCCGGGCAGGGATCGACGATCTTCCAGAGATCGGCGCCGTTCTTGATCTTCTTCATCTCGTTGGTAAGCCCGCCATTGCGGCGGATCCACTCCTTCACCGTGTCGGGGTAGTAGGACATCAGGTCGGACGTCCCCTCCGCGCTGGTGACCTAGATGCCGAAGGTGAAGGCCTTGTCGTAATAGGCCTGGTGGAAGCCGAGGCTGGCGCGCGGGGTCACGCAGATCTTGTTCATCGGCACGATGCCGAGCACGAGGGTGCAGGCCGAGTTGCAGATGCCATCGATGATGACGCGCTCGCCCTTCTCGCGGACCCGCTTGTACTTGGCCTTGTACTCCTCGACATAGCCGCCGTGGTCGCGGGTGATGTGCAAATCGGCGCGCGCCGGCGTGACGGCGGCGAGGCAGAGCAACAGCAGGCTCAGGAGCGTGATGCGCATGGCGACGAGACGGTGAAAACCTTGCAGGAACGGACCAGCCTCAAGAGCACCCCAGGCGGCCCGCAGGAATCTGTTACCGAATTCTTCTTGGTCATACTTGTGTGGGAAATTCGTTAAGCATCCCGAAAAGGCCAAAAATGGGCAGGCCAAGACAGCCCATCCGGCAATTCTGTCACACCCACCCGGGAATCTGCGGGACGGGCCCCGGATTCCGGTCGCCGGACAGGTGCCCCGGCGGCTCGAAATGGTTATATTGGCTGAGCTATTTGCGCGGGTTCCGGAGAATCGAGATGAGCAAGTTGAAGCTTGTAGCCGCGGTTGCTGCCCTTTCGGCCGCAATCCTCGCCCCTGGCCTTGCGGAGGCGCGGGGACATCACCGGTACCACCGCTATGCCAACCCGCTGCCCTACTCGATCAGCTATCTGCACAATTACGGCCCCGGCATCACCCCCGGCACCTTCGCCTTCTACGACGGCCCGTCGACCAACCATTGCTACCGGAGTTCGGCCGCCTACATCGGCCAGGACCGCCGCCGGCATCCCTGCTTCTGAGGGGCACCGGCGCGTCGGCTTTCGGGCGTCCCTATTTCGCGGCGCCCGACTGGAGCAATTGCTTCTCGATCTCGTAGACCGGCAGCTTGACGAGGTCCTTGCCGACCTCGCCCTGCAGCGCCTTGCGCACAACGTCCGAATAATCAGCGCGGATCATGCCGAGCGCACGCGGTGAAGCCACCATGGTCAGCGCCGAGGTCTCTCCCGCGTTGACCGCAGCATCAAGTCGGCCGGCGAGGCTCCGCAGGAACGCGCGCTCGGCTTCGTCATGCCAATCAGTCTGCTCGACCGAGCTGCGCGCACCGCCTGCGGCGCCATGAAGTCGGCCTGGCGCGTCACTGCCTTGCGCGCTGGTCGCGGGATTGGGCTGCTCGTGCACCTCCCTGGTGTGGAGGTTCGGAAACATCTCGTCGCCGAGGTTTTCCAGAATCAGTGCCTTACGCCCGTCGCACACGACCAGCCAATCACCCTTGTCGATTCTCATCTTGTCCATTGCACAGCTCCAATCAAACGGTGGGGCCCGACCGGTTCGAACCGTCCGGCGGCGCTTCGTATTCCGCGAAACGCTACCCACATCGGCAAGATTAGGGACGAAGCCACTTGTGCGAATTGCGCAGGATCAAGGATGAATGTGATGTGCTGCGGGCGGCCCGACAGCACGGCGTGGCAAGGCGGGTGAGGCCACGCTAGTGTAGCGACGTTAGATCAGGCCCGTGACGGGTTGGCTGAAGATTTGTTCATCAGCATTACATTTCGGTGCCGCCACAATTTGATCAGAACAACTTCGATAACCTGTTTTGCGTAAGTAGAGGAAGACATCATCATGAAGCTTAAGATTGGCCTCGTCGCCGCGTCCCTGTTCGGTGCCGTCCTGGCATCGCCGGCGGCGTCCGCCATGCCCATTGCGCCTGCACCCGCGGTCCCGCAGGTCACTAACGTCGAGCAGGTCCGCATGGTCTGCAACGCCTGGGGCCAGTGCTGGTGGCGCCCCAACTATTATGGATATTACGGACCGCGGCCGTACTACGGCGGCCCCCGCTATTATGGACCGCCGCGCTATTACCGCGGCTATGGCCCGCGTTATGGTTATTACGGCTATCGCCGCTGGTGACATTCGAAGGGGCCCTCGGGGCCCCTTCGCTTTTGCGAGATGATGAACGCGCCGGCGCGGCTTGGTTTGGAGCGTTTCCAAAACTGATCTAGATCAAAGTGAAAAACCCCTGTGTCCGTCATTCTGTGACGATGGCCGATTTAATTGTTTTCCGATGCCCGCAGACGGGCATGAACGTGCAGACGCATCTGGAAAAGCAGCAGAGACCGGAGGGGCGTAGCTTCGAGTCCTTTGCTTGTCCCGCCTGCACGCGGCTTCATTTCATTGACCTCGCGTCCGGCCAGCCGATGAGCCGAGACCGTTGACGGTGACAATGATCTGACGCCCCTAGTGGCATGACGTCCGCAATACTACGGCCAGAAATCCAGTTTACTGGTGCGACAAGTTTCGTCATTGATTGCGATGTACGGACGTTCATTTAATTATCACATTTCAAACACCGGCCAGCGCATGTTTTTCGACGCTCTCGCCCCCTCCTCCGCCCTCCAGATGGTCCGGTTTACCGACGTCGACGCGTTTCGACCGGCCGAGCATCTGGAAGATGCCCGGAGCATTCCGCTCGACGTCGCCAATTTTGCCGCGGCACGCGTGATCGTGAACCTGCCGGCATGCCGGATCATCGTGGCGAGGTCGTTTGCACGCATCCTCGATACCGTCTACCGCGCGCCGGGCGGCATGGTGATCCTGCCCATGACCGACGATCTGCGGGCCAGCTCGAGCGGGATGGAGCTCGACTCGCGTTTTTACGTGGCGTTGCGCGGCACCCATGACTGCCATTTCGTCGAGCCCAAGATCAATCATCACGCGCTGATCATGTTCTCCCCCGCGCTTAGGGATCGCGGCTGGTTCGATCGCGCCGATGCATTGTGGGTGCGCATCGCGGATCCCGCGGCTCATCTCCACGCGCGACAGATCGTGCTCGATATCCTGAGGACCGCGTCCGCCAATCCGTTCATGTTCGAAACCAGAGAGGTCGCCGCGCATCTCCAGGAGGGCCTGCTGCTCGCCCTCGATGACCTGTTTCGAATTGACCCGTTGTCGGATCGCTTCGCCCCGAGTGCCGGCGCACGATGCGCCAAGCTGGTGGAACGGATCGACGACTACGTCGCCGCCTTTCCGACCTCACCGATCTACACCGCGGACCTTGCCGGTGAATTCGGCGTCTCGGTCCGGACGCTCAGCGGTGCGGTGAGCAAGGTGCGCGGCATGAGCCTGCATCAATACATCCGTCTGAAGCGGCTCTGGGCCACCCGCACGCAGCTCCTCAGGAGCGGCGGCGCCTCGGTTGCGACATGCGCACGCGCCCAGGGCTTTCATCATCTGGGCGAGTTCGCCGCGGCCTATCGCGCGACCTTCCACGAGTCGCCCTCCGACACGCTGGCACGAGCCCGGCGAACCGTCCTTCCCGCGAGCTGACGACGGCGCCGGCTCCCGACCCGACCGCCCGGGGAACCAGTTCCCTCGGACCGCGTTACCTTCTCAGGCACCCCGCGCATCTCTCACGCGGGGTTTTTCTCGCCATCAACAGCCTGGGTTCAAGGAAGCCAATGCCCATCAGCCGCAATGTCCTGTTTCTGATCATCGGCGCTCTTGTCGTCACCGCAGCCGTGCTCGGCTACAATCTTTACCAGTCGAAGCAGCAGCCTGACGGCCTGCAGATCAATGTCGGCCCAAATGGGCTGAAGATTCAGGGCAAGTAGAGGACTCACGGGCGGAGCGTCGGCGGGTCAAAGACCACGGCCTGACAAGTGGCGCGCTCGGAGAGATTCGAACTCCCGACCCTCGGAATCGAAATCCGATGCTCTATCCAGCTGAGCTACGAGCGCCCTGGCCCTGGGTTTGGGCCACAACCGAGAAACGCCGCACCGCTGCTGGCAAGCCAGCACATCTGGCGGCGTTCGGATGGGTTCGAATTAGCAGAGAGGCTGGCCAATAAAAAGCCCTCCCCGCCTCGATCGAGGCGGGTCAGAGCCGTTGTTACCAGGTGCTGTTGAAGAAGCCGAACTGCGGCCGCTGGGCCACCATCATCGGCCGGCCAAACTGCCCGTACTGCGGCCCACCATACTGATACTGCGGGGCCGAATGCGCCCTGGCGACCTTGCGCTTGGGTTGAGCGGGGGCCGGAACGGCCTGAGCAGTCTGCGCCTGGGCCTGCTGAACCTGCGGCTTCACCTCGCCCTTCCGGGCTGTGGCGGCCTCGGTCTTCGCGCTGGGGGTGAACTGGGCAAACGTCTCGCGCACCCGCGCCTTCGCCGACATCTCCGCAAGCGCCGCTGCCGAGGCGGTATCCGGCGGCTGCGGCGCAACGGCTGCGGTGTTCACCACAGGCGCTGCGATAGCTGGCTGGTTGGTGTCGAGCACGACCCGCTCAGGCAGGTGCCGGTCGGACCGGATCCGGATCGGCGGCTGATCATTGCTTGCGGTCGCGACCGCTTGCGCGACGGGCGAGGCCGGCGCGACGTAGTTCACCGCGAACAACAGTGCGAGCAAAGCTCCACCGACAAAGACGAAATACCGAAAGATGGGCATGAGACGCGCTCCGCCCCCCGCATCCGCGCGTGGGCTCTTCGCCTTAACAGGCGATACTCTAATTGGTTCCTGCACCCAGCCATTGGTTCAAATGGCAATGCCAAGTTTTTCGGCCAAGATCTGAAGACAGCTGCGCGCAGTAACTTTTCCGCTACCGGAGAACCGCGCCCTTTACGCGCGCCGCGCGGCGACCAGCGCGCATTTCGCCTGATCGGCATTAACGTTGATGAAGCCGACGGCCACGCGCGCAAAGGTTTTGCGGCTCTTCATGTTGACGGTATCGGCGAGCACGCGGCTGCGGTCGGTGAGATGACTGCCATCGCGTCGTGCGAATGCGCAAACGATCTCCAGATCCTTTACGGCATAATCATTGTCGTTTCGCAGCGTGAACGTCACCAGCGCCTTCGAGCCGAGCCCACCACGGCGCCAGGTCTGGGAGGAGATCTTGAGACGATCGAGCTCGGCTGATGCTGGAGCCTGAGCCTGAGTGACCGGCGTGCCTGCATCGCCTGAGGCTGCTGGCTCGGCCGTCGCCACATCGGACTTCACCGGCTCGGTGCTGTTGCCCTTGGAGAGCGGCAGCAGCATCCAGATGCCGCAGCCGACGATGATGGCCGCCAACAGCCACAGCACGCTGCGGCCGAACGAGACGCTCGCGATCGTCACCGCCCGCGCCAGCCGCTCACCGCTTCCGGCGAAACGCCCGATCCCGATCCGGTCAAACCTCGCGTTCATGGCATCACCGATCGCAGCATGGGCACGTTCAACCACGGGCCCGGCCACTGCTTACCTTAATCCGGCAGACGAACTAAGGTTCCCGCGCGCGTGCCGAGTCGGCAAGGGCAGTGGCGATCACTGCCTCAGCCCGCTAACATGCGCTGCAACACCAAAGCCCCTGTTGGGAGAACATGAAATGCCAATCGCCGTCACCTGGGATCACATCCACCTGCGCAGCCCCGATCCGGAGGCCACGGCGAACTGGCTGCGGGACATCCTCGGCGGCGAGGTCGTGAAGGCGCCCGGACGGATCGACGTCAATCTCGGCGGCGCAAAGATCTTCATCGCCGCGCTCGAGGGCGACAGCGCCGTCAACCCGCCGCCTCCGCACCCGCATCAGGGCCTCGACCATTTCGGACTCACGGTGAAGGACATCGACGCCGTCGCGGCCGAGATCAAGGCCAAGGGCGTCACCTTCACGCGCGAGCCGACCACGATCCGCCCCGGCGTGCGCATCTGCTTCATCCGCGGCCCCGAAGGCATCTCCATCGAGCTGCTCGAGCGCGACAAGAAATATACCTGACGCGGCGACCGCATCTGATCGACGTGACGCCGGGCGTGCTGCGCCCGGCTAAGTCATGCTACCGGGCATAAAGCAACGGATGGTGACGCCCATGTAGCCGTAGATCGGCCACACCATGGTGCGCCCCACCCGGTTCGGCTCCGAGATCACGGCCTCCTCGGGAACATCGACCCAGACGAACTCCTGCTGCTGGCCCTCATGCGCAAAGCCAAGCCGCGGGACGCGGACACGGTAGTGCCCGTCCTTGCTCTCCCAGTCGGTATCGGAGAGCGCCGAGCCGTCGGCATCGGAGCAACAAGGCCCCTTACCGCTGCGCAGGCCGTCGAACCACGCCTTCAAATCGGCATTGGTGTTGACGAACTGGCCGCGATCGCGCGCATGCCCCGAGGGAACTGCGAGCGCGATCAGAGCCACGGCGCAAGCCAGTCCGATCACGCCTCGCCAGCGTGTCGCACTGCCAATCCTCCGTCGTTCGTTTTTGCAAATCGTGGGACGCGCACTGTACAGACGCGGCTCATCGCCGCCGGAATCGATCCAGTTGCTCACGTTTGTCTTGCTCCAGCACCCCGCGGCCAGTGCAACAATGGTTATGCATTTCGCGGGCCAACTTGATTCGCTACGACTGGCCTCGCCCCGCAATGAGACAGTCATTGCGCTGTCACAGACAAGCCGGGACAACTACGGCTTGCGGTACGTGGCTCTGGTTTCCGGCCGGCAAACTGCCGCGTTGCGCGAGGGTGTGTGCTTTGGCATAAAAGCTCTACCGGTTACGCCATTGGGCGATGGCGGCCGGCCGCGGGACGTTATGAAGAACGGCCTCTATTCAATCCACGTCAACCTGCTCGATGGTCGAGTCGGCAAGGGCAGCGGCGTGATTCTCTTCCGCGACGGCAAGATTCTTGGCGGCGATGCCTACCTCTATTACACCGGCAGCTACGTGGTGAAGGACGACCACACCTTCAAAGGCGAGGTGCTGGTGCAGCGGCACACCTCGCCGCGCGGCGATGACAATCCGCTGTTCGGCGGCCCTGCTCCGGTCGGCATCGGCGTCAGCGGCACCTACACGGACACGCGCGCGGAGATGACGGGAACGGCGCTGGTCGGCAAGGCCAGCCTGATTTTCGGCGCCACGCTGCACAAGCTCGCGGAATCCGATTAGGTCACTCCGCCGCCTGCTCCAGCGGTGCCGTGCGCGGCAGGATCATCTGGATGCGCGTGCCCTCGCCCGGCTCGGAATCGAGGTCGAGCCTGCCGCCGAGCCGATTGGTAACGATGCTGTAGACGATATGCAGGCCGAGACCGGTGCCGCCCTGGTCGCGCCGCGTCGTGAAGAATGGATCAAAGGCGCGGCGACGAACGTCGAGCGACATGCCGCAGCCATTGTCGGAGAAGATGATCTCGACATTGTCCTTGCCGGACTCGCGCACCTGGATGTCGATGGTCCCGGGGCGGCCGTCCGGGAAAGCGTGCGCCACCGAGTTGAGAAACAAATTGGTCAGCACCTGCCCGTACGGGCCGGGATAGCTGTTCATGGTGAGGTCCGGTTGGCACTCGACGTTGAGCGTCAGATTGTGCTTGCGCAGGCCGGGCCGCAGACTCATCACCACCTGCTCGGTGAGATCGCCGAGATCGAATGAGCGCTGGTCCGAATAATTGCGGTCGGCGGCGACCTGCTTGAACGACTGGATCAGCTCGGCGGCGCGGTTCAGGTTGGAGACGAGCTGCGAGGACGCATCGCGGCTGGTGTTGAGGAAGTCGTTGAGCGTGGAGCGGCGGAGTTCGCCGCGCTCGACTTCCGACGTGAAGGTCGCGGTCTTGCGCTCCAGCGCGGAGGCGACCGTGAGACTGATGCCGACGGGGTTGTTGACCTCGTGCGCGACGCCGGCGACGAGCCGTCCGAGCGCGGCGAGCTTCTCCGCCTCGATCAGCGAGGCCTGCGTCTCGCGCAGATTGCGCAGCGCGGTCTCGGCGGATTCCTTGGCCTTGCGCATCTCCTGCTCGCCGCGCTTGCGCTCGCCGATGTCGAGCGCCACGGTGACGATCCGCTCGATCTCGCCCTCGGCGTCGAGCAGCGGCAGCTTGTTGACCAGCCATTGCCGCATGTTGCCGGCGGCGTCCTTGTACTCCTCCTCGTAGAAGCCGAGGCCCCTGCGGAGCTTGAGCACGCGCTTATCGTTCTCGTCGGTCTTGGCCGCGCCATAGCGCGACATCAAATCGGCCGTGGTGCGGCCGAGCGCATCGCCGGGCTCGATGCCGAAGATGCCGGCCATGTAGCGGTTCATCAGCACATAGTGCAGGTCGCGGTCCTTGACGTTGATCACCGCCGGCACGGTGTCGATGACCTGCTGGAGCAGGCGCCTTCCTTCGGCGATGGCGTCTTCCGCCCGCTTCTGATCGGTGATGTCGCGCAGCGTGCCCTCGTAGCGAACGATGTTGCCCTGCTCGTCCCGCACGCCGGTGGCGCTGTCGGAGAGCCACAGGATGTTGCCGCTGCGCTGGCGCACCTGATACTCGAACTCGCGCACCATGCCGTCGCGCGCCATCAGCCGCTGGTACTCTGCGCGCGCCTCGGGATGGACGTAGATGGTGTGCGCGATGTCGCTGATGCTGTCGATCAGTTGCTGCGGGCTGTCGTAGCCCATCATCCGCGCCAGCGCCGGATTGGCGTTGAGGAGTTCCCCCGCCGGCGTCGTGACGTAGATGCCGTCGATCGAGCCTTCGAACAGTTTCCGGTAGCTCTCTTCGGCGAGGCGCTGCTCGGTGAGCGCGCGCACCGCCGCTTCGCGCGCGGTGTCGGCCTCCTCCAGCGCGCGGCGGAACACTTCGGCGGCACGCGCGATGTCGCCGATTTCGTTGTCGAGGTCGGCGGACGGGATCGAGGCGTCCTTTCGGCCCGCCGCAAGGGCGCGGATGGAGCGTGCGATCTGGGCGAGCGGACGGACCGTCCTGCGCACCACGAACAAAGCCGCGCCGATTCCGATCAGGACGCCGATGGTACCGAGCACGATGCTCTGCCATCGCGCCTCCGTCAGCGTCCGGGCAAAGTCGCGCGACAGCACGTGGCCGCGCCGGTCGCTGACTTCGCGCAGCAATTCGGTGACGCGGCCGATCAGCCGGCCCTCGGTTCCCAGCACCTCGCGGTCGATGTCGGCGATCTGCCGCTCGCGCACGGCCACGGCCATGATGGCCTCGGCGTAATCGTTCACGG
>JAEWBW010000523.1 GCA_023390955.1 Pseudomonadota bacterium | reverse complement strand
TTGCCCTTGAGGTCCTTGATCGCGGCGACGTCGTTGCGCACGGCCATACCGTCGGCGCCATAGCACTTGTCGAGCTGGAAGATCTGCTTGGTGGCGACGCCGTTGGCGTTCCAGGAGATCCAGGTCTCGACTGTGGTCGCCGCGCACTGGATGTCGCCGGAAGCGATCGCGAGATGCCGATCCTTCTGCGGGATCTTCTTGATGGTGACGTCGAGGCCGTTCTTCTTGAAGATGCCGGCTTCCTTGGCGAGCGTCAGCGGCGCAAAGCCGGTCCAGCCCGAGATGCCGACGCCGACCTTGACGTCATCGGCGAAGGCCGGTGCGGATACCAGGGCGGCAATGATTGTCGCGACGACTTTTGTATTACGCATGGTTGTCTTCCTCTTTGCCCAACTATGATTTGGCTCAGTTTGGTGTCTTCAGTTCCGAAACCGGATAAGCATGAATTGTGCCGTCAGCCTCCCTTGAAGCGGGCGACGAGACGATGGGAGTCGCCGGGATACAGCAGCCGCACCGCGGTGAGCGTGCGTCCGCTGCGCCAGGTGTAGCGGTCGATCACGAGGCAGGGCGCGCCGATAGCGATGTCCAGCGCCGCCGCTGAGCGATCGTCCGCCACCACCGCACTGATCGTGTGCTCGGCCTCGGTCCATGGGACATGATGAAGCAGCCACGAGCCCGGCGGCTCGGCGGCGAAGTCGGCGGTCGCAGCCTCCGGCACGGCTTCGAGATCGATCAGGCGGTCCTCGACCGCGAACGGCACGCCGTCGGCGCTGTGGCGGCAGGCGATCGCGATCACCTTGCCGCTCTTGCGCACACCGAGGCGGGCGCGATCGGCGGCGGTCGTGCTGCGGCGCTCGCACTGCATGAGCTCGTAGCCGTAGCTGCGGCCAAGCGCGGTAATCTCGGCACGGATGTCGGCGATCTTGAGCACGGCCGACATGTGCTGCGGGCGACGCACGAACGAGCCGGCACGGCGTCGCCGCTCGATCAGATCGGCCGTGGCGAGCTCGGATAGCGCCTTGTTCACTGTCATGCGCGAGCAGCCATAGTCGGCCATCAGCTCGTGCTCGAACGGGATGCGGTGGCCGGGCGGCCATTCTCCGGTAAGGATGCGGGTCTCGATGTCGCGGCGGATGCGCTTGTAGAGCGTCGGCTCGTCCGCGGCGTCGATGCTGGCGAGGCTCATGCGACGAGCCTCCGCACAGTCGCGTTGAAGCGCTCGCGCGCGGTCTGGCGCAGCGCGTGGCGTCCGCCTTCGACGAGTTTTTTGCCGCCGGCCCAGACGCAATCGACCGCGTCAGGGCTGCCGGCAAAGATCCAGCCGTCGAGCACGGCATCGCCGCGGCGGCCGGCAAGCGAGGGATGCGCGGTGTCGAGCGTGACGATGTCGGCGCGCGCCCCTTTTGTGAGGCCGACCACCGGCTGTGCGAGCGCCTGGCAGCCGCCGGCAAGCGCACCATCGAACAATGCGCGTCCGGTCGAGATGCCCGGACCCGACGACAGCACATTGCGCTCGCGATGCTTCAGCCGCTGGCCATATTCGAGCTGGCGCAACTCGTCGGCGACGCCGACCAGTACGTTGGAATCGGTGCCGACGCCGAAGCGGCCCCCGGCATCGGCGAACTCGCGGGCGGAAAAAATGCCGTCGCCCAGGCTCGCCTCGGTGACGGGGCAGAGGCCGGCGACTGCGCCGGTGCGCGCCAGGCCGGTGATCTCCGCAGCCGTCATGTGGGTCGCATGGATGAGACACCAGCGTTGATCCACCGGCGCGTTTGCGAGCAGCCATTCGACGGGACGCTTGCCGGACCAGCCCACGCAATCCTCGACCTCGCGCACCTGCTCGGCGGCGTGGATGTGAACCGGCCCGCCATCGGCGAGCGGAATAATGGCCGCGAGCTCGTCAGGAGCTACGGCCCGCAGGCTGTGCGGCGCGATGCCGATATTGGCTCCGGGCAATTTGCCGATAGCGTTGCACGAAGCATCCATCAGCCTGGCGAACTGATCGACCGAGCAGATGAAGCGGCGCTGTCCGTCATGCGGTGCGGCGCCGCCAAAGCCGCCATGGGCATAGAAGGTCGGCAGCAGCGTCAGGCCAATGCCCGTCGCCGCGGCGGCCGCCGCGATGCGCGTCGCCATCTCTGAAATGTCGGAGTAAAGCGAGCCGTCGCGATCGTGATGCAGATAGTGGAATTCGCCGACGCGAGTGAAGCCGCGCTCGAGCATCTCGACATAGAGCAGGGTGGCAACGTTTGCGACGTCGTCCGGAGTCATCGTCAGCGCAAACCGATACATCGTCTCGCGCCAGGTCCAGAACGTGTCGGCGGCGTCGCCGCGCGTCTCGGCAAGGCCCGCCATGCCGCGCTGGAAGGCGTGGCTGTGCAGGCTCGCGATGCCGGGGACGGCGAGCGCATGACGTTCGTCGCCGGGTGCTGCTGCAACACCGGCGCTCACCTCGGTGATGACACCGTCGGTGACATTCACCTGCACGTCATCGGCCCAGCCGGTGGGCAGCAGCGCGGATGCGAAATGCAGTCGGGTCATGTTTCCTGCCGGCTGGACAGAACCGCGCCACGATTATATGTCTAGACATATAAGTCAAGCGCCCGGCGAGAGACTTCTATGGCAGAGCGGTTCGATCGGATCTGGCACAATGCACGGCTCGCCACGATGCGGGCCGATCTGCCCGACCTCGGCATCATCGAGAATGCGGTGATCGCGGCGCGCGCGGGGCGCGTTGTCTATGCCGGTGCGCAGTCCGGTTTTCCGGCGGATGCCGATGCCGCCGAGCAGATCGATTGCGAGGGGCGCTGGATCACGCCGGGCCTCGTCGATTGCCACACGCATCTGGTCTATGGCGGCAACCGCGCGCATGAATTCGAGCTGCGGCTGAAGGGCGCGAGCTACGAGGAGATCGCACGCGCCGGCGGCGGCATCGTCTCGACAGTCGCGGCGACGCGAACCGCAAGCGAGGCCGACCTGATCGCGAGCGCGCTGCCGCGGCTGGACACGTTGATCGGCGAGGGCGTCACCACCATCGAGATCAAGTCAGGCTACGGTCTCAACACTGAAACCGAGATGCGCCAGCTTTCCGCCGCGCGCCGGCTCGGCGAGCGCCGGCCGGTCACGGTGAAGACGTCCTTCCTCGGTGCGCACGCGCTGCCGGTTGAAGCTGAAGGCGACAAGGATCGCTATATCGATCTCGTCTGCCGCGAGATGCTGCCTGCCGTGGCGAAGGCGGGGCTTGCGGATGCCGTGGATGCCTTCATGGAAGGCATCGCGTTCTCCGCGGAGCAGACGGCGAGGGTGTTTGAAGCCGCCACGGCATTGGGACTGCCGGTCAAGCTCCATGCGGATCAGCTCTCGAACCTTGGCGGGGCCGCGCTTGCCGCAAAATTCTTGGCCCTGTCGGCCGATCATCTGGAGCACACTGACGACGCCGGTGCGGCCGCGATGGCGAAGGCAGGCACGGTCGCCGTGCTGCTGCCCGGCGCGTTCTACTTCATCCGCGAGACGCAGAAGCCGCCGGTCGAGTCGTTCCGCAAGCATGGCGTGGCGATGGCGCTGGCGACCGACTGCAATCCCGGCAGCTCGCCACTGACGTCGCTGCTACTTGCAATGAACATGGGCGCGACGCTGTTCCGGATGACGGTCGCGGAGTGTTTGGTGGGCGTAACACGCGAAGGCGCGCGTGCACTTGGCGCGATCGGCGACACCGGCACGCTGGAAGCCGGAAAATCCTGCGATCTCGCGATCTGGAACATCGAGCGTCCGGCCGAGCTGGTCTACCGCATTGGCTTCAATCCCCTGCATCAGCGGGTGTGGAGAGGGCAGTGAACGCCTCAGGCGCACCGATCATCGTTGTCCCCGGCAAGGTCAGCCTCGACGATCTCGCGCGGGTGCTCGCGGGCGCATCGGTGCAGCTCGATCCCGCGTTCTGGCCGGCCGTCGATGCTGCTGCAGCCATTGTCGCCAAGGCAGCGCTCGCGCCGGCGCCGGCCTATGGCATCAATACCGGCTTCGGCAAGCTCGCCTCAAAGCGCATCTCGCCGGACCAGACGGCGCAGTTGCAGCACAATCTGATCGTGTCGCATTGCTGCGGCGTGGGCCTGCCGACGCCTGAACCGATCGTGCGGCTGACGATCGCGCTGAAGATCATCTCGCTTGGACGTGGCGCGTCGGGCGTGCGGCGCGAGGTCATCATGCAGCTTGAGGCGATGCTGGCGCGGGGCGTGTGCCCGCTGGTGCCGCAGCAGGGTTCGGTCGGCGCATCCGGCGACCTTGCGCCGCTCGCGCATATCACGGCGGTGATGATCGGCGAGGGGCAGGCGTTCGTCGACGGCGCGATCGTGTCCGGCCGCGAAGCCCTGGCCGCCGCGGGGCTGGCGCCATTGACGCTCGGCCCGAAGGAAGGACTCGCTCTGATCAACGGCACGCAGTTCTCGACCGCCTATGCGATCTCCGGCCTGCTGCGCGCCCATGCTCTGGCCTGCGCCGCGCTGGTGACGGGCGCCTTGTCGGTTGATGCTGCCATGGCCTCGACCGTGCCATTCCGCCCCGAGATCCAGGTGCTGCGCGGCCATGCCGGACAGATCGCCGCCGGTGCCGCGCTGACTGCGTTGCTGGACGGCAGCGATATCCGCCAGTCGCATCTGGAGGGCGACGAGCGGGTGCAGGATCCTTATTGCATGCGCTGCCAGCCGCAGGTGGCGGGCGCTGCGCTCGACGTGCTGGCGCAGGCGGCGCGCACGCTGATGATCGAGGCCAATTCGGTCACCGACAATCCGCTGGTGCTGATCGAGACCGGCGAGATCGTCTCCGGCGGCAATTTCCACGCTGAGCCGGTCGCCTTTGCCGCCGACCAGATCGCGCTGACGCTGTCCGAGATCGGCGCGATCAGCGAACGCCGCATCGCCACGCTGGTCGATCCCGCGCTGAATTTCGGCCTGCCGCCGTTCCTCACGCCCAATCCCGGCCTCAACTCCGGCTTCATGATCGCGGAGGTGACGGCCGCGGCGCTCTACGCCGAGAACAAGCAGCGCGCAGCGCCATGCTCGATCGACTCGACGCCGACCAGCGCCAACCAGGAAGACCATGTCTCGATGGCCGCGCATGCCGCGCGGCGGCTGTCCGACATGGCGGATAATCTGGCCTCCATCCTCGGCATCGAATTGCTCGTCGCGGCGCAAGGCATCACGCTGCGCCATCCGCACCTGACCAGCCCGGCGCTCGCCGCCGTCATCGCCGCGTTGCGCGAAGACGTGCCCGCACTCGGGCCCGATCGCTACATGGCCGGCGATCTCGCCAGCGCGCGGACGCTGGTCGAGGCCGGTGCGCTGCCACGCATCGCGAGCGCAGAGCTCGCCAACGATCCGTTTCCATTGCTTGCCCGAGAGGTCGCCTCATGAACCGCCGACTGGACAACGAACGCGTCATCCGCGCCCCGCGCGGCTCCGACATCAGCGCCAAGAGCTGGCTGACCGAAGCGCCGCTCCGGATGCTCATGAACAATCTCGATCCTGACGTCGCCGAGCGGCCGGGTGAGCTCGTGGTCTATGGCGGCATCGGCCGCGCCGCGCGCGACTGGGAGAGCTTTGACCGGATCGTCGCTTCGCTGCGAAAGCTGGAAGGCGACCAGACGCTGCTGGTGCAGTCCGGCAAGCCCGTCGGCATCTTCCGCACCCATGCCGATGCGCCGCGCGTCCTGATCGCGAACTCCAACCTGGTGCCGCACTGGGCGACGCTGGATCACTTCAACGCGCTCGACAAGGCCGGCCTGATGATGTTCGGCCAGATGACGGCCGGCTCGTGGATCTATATCGGCAGCCAGGGCATCGTGCAGGGCACCTACGAGACCTTCGTCGAGGTCGGCCGCCGTCACTATGGCGGCAGCCTCGCAGGCAAATGGATTCTGACTGCAGGCCTCGGCGGCATGGGTGGCGCCCAGCCGCTCGCCGCGACCATGGCCGGCGCCTCGATGCTCGCGATCGAATGCCAGCCGAGCCGTATCGAGATGCGGCTGCGCACCGGCTATCTCGATCGTCAGGCCGCAAGCCTCGACGAGGCGCTGGCGATGATGGCGGAGGCGGCGCAGACCAGGAAGGCAGTCTCTGTCGGCCTGCTCGGCAACGCTGCCGAGATTTTCCCCGAGCTGGTGCGTCGTGGCGTGCGGCCCGACATCGTCACCGACCAGACCAGTGCGCATGATCCGATCAACGGCTACCTGCCGAAGGGCTGGACGCTGGCCGAGTGGGAGACCAAGCGCAAGGACGATCCCAAGGCGGTCGAGCGCGCGTCGAAGACGTCGATGGTCGAGCATGTCCAGGCTATGCTGGATTTCCACGCGCAGGGCATTCCGACGCTCGACTACGGCAATAACATCCGCCAGATGGCGCAGGACATGGGCCTGAAGAATGCCTTCGATTTTCCGGGCTTCGTGCCGGCCTATATCCGTCCGCTGTTCTGCCGCGGCGTCGGGCCGTTCCGCTGGGCGGCGCTGTCGGGCGATCCCGAGGACATCTTCAAGACCGACGCCAAGGTCAAGGAGCTGATGCCGCACGACAAGCATCTGCACAACTGGCTCGACATGGCGAAGGCGCGCATCAAGTTCCAGGGCTTGCCGGCGCGGATCTGCTGGGTGGGCCTCGGCGACCGGCACCGGCTCGGTCTTGCCTTCAACGAGATGGTGGCGCGCGGTGAGCTCAAGGCGCCGATCGTGATCGGACGCGATCATCTCGACAGCGGCTCGGTGGCGAGCCCCAATCGCGAGACCGAGGCGATGCGCGACGGGTCGGATGCGGTGTCGGACTGGCCGCTACTCAACGCGCTGCTCAATTGCGCCAGCGGCGCCACCTGGGTGTCGCTGCATCATGGCGGCGGCGTCGGCATCGGTTATTCACAGCATGCCGGCATGGTGATCGTCGCCGACGGCACGCCGGATGCCGCGCGCCGGCTCGAGCGCGTGTTGTGGAACGATCCGGCGAGCGGCGTGATGCGCCATGCGGATGCGGGCTATGAGACGGCGATCGCCAGCGCGCGCGACAACGGGCTCGATCTGCCGAGCATGGGTGGGTAGCTCAGCGCTCTCGGCTCGTCGGCCGGCCTGAGGCGCGGTCGATGAAGTGGACCCGCGTGCAGGCCGGGCAGGCGAACGCTTCAAGGCTGCGGCCGTCGACGTCCTGCTGCTTTTCCAGGTGGGTCTGAACATTCATGCCCGTGTGAGGGCATCTGAAGACGATCAAATCGGCCATCCCGGCACTATGGCCGCATCGCCGATTTCGTTTTTGATCCAGATCAGTTTTTGAACCGCTCCAAGGCCAGTTGGAGCGTTTGCCGATGTGCGAGGGGGCCCCGCAGGGCCCCCGAAACCGTCACCAGCGGCGATAGCCGTAATAGCGGGGACCGTACACGCGCGGATACACGCGAGGGCCGTAATACCGGGGTGCATAGGCATAGGGCGCGTAGCCGTAGCCGCCGTAATAATAGTTCGGCTGCCGCCAGCAGCGTCCGTAGACGTCGCAGACCAGGCGAACCTGCTCAACGTCCGGCGCCACCTGCGGCGCAGGCGCGATCGGCATGGCCGCAACTGCCGGCGATGCCGCGAGTGCGGTGAACAGCGACGCGGCCGCGAGGCCAAATGTGAGCTTCATGATGTCTTCCTCTGCTTAGGCGCGGGAAGATATCGAACAGGTTCTGCTCAAATTGTGGCGGCGCTGAAATGTAATGCTGATGAACGAATCTCGAGCCCGGCCATCCACGCCGAGGTGGATGGCACTGATGCTGGACCGCTCGTTTCGTCAGTAGCAGGGGTGCCGGCGTCCATCCTGCCCGATATAGGCAGCCGCGCTCTGGTAGCAGCGGTTGTTGGCGGGGCCGTCGTAGAAGGCGAAGGTCCCGGGCGTGTAGCCGGGGCCGTAATTGTGGAGGTAGCTGATCTTGTAGGGCAGCGGATTGACGTAGTGGCGGTGGTACCGGTGATGCGAGTGCGCCTGCGCGAAGCTCGGGGCCAGGGCTGCGACGGCCACGGCGGCCAGTGCTGCAAGGCGCGTCAACGTGCTCATTTCGATTCTCCGGACCGAGACCAACAGGAACTCTTATAACTGTTTCCGCGCCCCTTGGTACCCGCCCGGCGGCCTGAAATCGTGCCAAATCGACAGGTTTCGGGCTTCCGGCCTGGCTGGGACGGCCCCGGGGACGCGATCTTTGCCCATTTTTGGCCTTTTCCGGATGCTTAACGAATTCCCAACACAGTTTGGCCAAGAGTCTCACGGCATTATCGCGACCGGCCCTTTGGGGGACTTCTGGGCCGGCTCAATTTCACAACGCTTCCGTCGTCACATAGCAATGCGCATCACGACCCTATGCCTGCTGCTGTTGTCCTTCGTCGCCGCCTCGCCGGCGCGGGCGGATCTGCACATCACCCGTGATCACGGCGGCTACGTCGAGGAATACAAGACCAAGTACAAGCGTATCCGTGAGAAGGGCGAGCGCGTCATCATCGACGGCATCTGCAATTCGGCCTGCACGCTGGTTCTCGGCATCGTCCCCATGAACAAGATCTGCGTGACGCCGCGCGCCAGCCTCGGCTTCCATCTGGCCTATTACGACAAGGCGTTCACCTTCGGCATCAAGGTCACCAGCGCCGAGGGGACGTCCGACCTGATGTCCTACTACCCAGACACGGTGAAGGACTGGATCCGTCGCAATGGCGGGCTCACCACGGACATGAAGAAGATCAAGAACGGCGCCGAGTTGTGGCGGATCATCGACCCCTGTCCGGAAGCGTTCTGAGCGTCTGAGCCGGGCAAAAGCCCACGCCTGCTTCGCAGCGCAATATCAGCCCTGCCCAAATTCGCATTGCTGCATGCCCCCTGCTCGGGCAATGAGGGCGGCAAATGAATCCCGATCAAAACTCCCTGGCCGCGCGCGCGGCGCCGATCCTGTTCGTCGTGCTCTGGAGCACCGGATTCATCGGCACGAAATACGTCATCAACAACGCCGAGCCGCTGACCTATCTCGCCATCCGCATGGCGCTGGTGGTCGGCATGATGGCTGTCATCGCGGCGATCGCGCGCCCCAAATGGCCTGACCGTATCGGCATCGCGCACAGCATCGTCGCCGGCATCCTGGTCCACGGCTTCTATCTCGGCGGCACCGCGGTCGCGATCGCCCATTCGATTCCGGCCGGTCTGTCCGCGCTCATTCCCGGCCTCCAGCCGATCCTGACCTCGACCATCGCCAACCGCTGGCTGGGCGAGCGGGTCACACCGCTGCAATGGGGCGGGCTGCTGATCGGCCTCGGCGGCGTGGCGCTGATCCTGCACAACCGCCCGATGACGGGGGATGCCGGGTTCGGATGGCTCGCCTCGATCGTCTCGCTGATCAGCATCACGCTCGGCACGCTCTATCAGCGGCGCTTCTGCAATCACATCGACTGGCGCGCCGGCAATCTGGTGCAGTATGTCGCCGTCGCGCTGTTCTTCACGGCCGGCGCTTTCCTGTTCGAGAACCGCGTGGTGCACTGGACGCAGGAGTTCGTGCTCGCGCTGGTCTGGCTTGCGGTGGTGCTGTCGATCGGCTCGATCGGCCTGTTGTACTGGCTGATCCGGCATGCGGCCGCGACCTCGGTGGCGAGCCTGTTCTACCTGGTGCCGGCGGTTACGGCGCTGATGGCCTATCTCCTCTTCAACGAGAAGCTCGACACGATCGCCATGGCGGGCATGGTGCTCTGCGCCGCCGCGGTCTTTGTGGTCAATCGACGCACGTAGCGTTTTCCACCGCATACATCCCTGACGTGCATCGGCCGTTTCGTGCTAAGGGAGGGCATTGAGCTCCATTCCTTTTCAAGGCGGTGATGTCCATGAAGAAGCCCAGGCGCGCGCTGCTCGGCCGGCAGATGAAGCCGGTTCGGATTGCCTGCATCAATTATGCAGAACAGATGATGAGCGAGCGGATGATGGGCCGGCTCACGGCCGCGCTGCAGAAGTGCTACGACAAGCACTTCTTCCCGGTGTGGGGCTATCCCGTCGATCTCGACGTCACCCGCAAGCCGAAGCCCACCGACTGGCAACTGGTCTATTTCGACGACGCCACCCACGCGAACTTCCTCGGGCGGCACGAGCTGACACATGGTGGTCAGCCGATCTCGAAGATCTTTCTCAAGGCGCTGGGCGAGGGCGATCCGGTCAGCCTTGCGGCATCCCACGAACTGTTCGAGATGGTGCTGGATCCGATGGCCAATCTGTGGGCCGACAAGACCCGGCACACCCAATACGCCTATGAGGTCTGCGACGCCGTGGAGGAGGAGTCATTTCTCGTCGACGGCTTCCCAATGTCCAACTTCGTCTACCCGTCCTGGTTCGAGCCGTTCAAGCATCCCCGCGGCACCAAGTTCGACCATTTGGGATCGCTGACGGAGCCGTTCTCGATGACCGAGGGCGGATACGTCATCAAGAAGGTCAACGGCAGGCGGCTGATCAAGCAGTTCGGATCGGCGGAGAAGCGGCGGCGCTTTGCCAAGGAAGACCGGCGCGGCCATCGCAGCGAGTTTCGCGATCCGGCGGGCGAGCATCACCCGGGCAAGAAGCCGGCGAGGCGACGCTAGGGAGTGGGAGCGGAGCGGTCTCCGGACGTTCGTGCCCGGAGACCTGTATTCGACGCGCGATCAGCGCTTGGCCTTCTTGGCCTTCTTTTTCTTCGAAGCCTTCTTGGGCGCCTTCTTGGCGGCTTTCTTCGCCGCCTTCTTCACGGACTTCTTGGCAGCCTTCTTCGACTTCTTCGCAGCCTTCTTGGCTTTCTTCGCAGTCTTCTTGGCAGCCTTCTTCGCGGCCTTCTTGGGCGCTACTTTCTTCACGACCTTCTTGGCGGCTTTCTTGACCTTCGTCACGGCCGTCGCCGCGGCGTCCTTCGTCGCCTCCACGGCTGTGGTGATCGTCGCCATGGCCTGCTCGATCACGGGCTTGTCGTCGTCCATATCGTCCCCCAGGGTTTGAACGGAGCGATGACGATAGCGGGATTCGACAACCTGTCAAAGCAACGCTCAACTTCCGCGACTTTTGGCGTAGGCAGCGAGTGCGCGTTCGCGTCCCTTGGCGTGATCGACGATCGGCTGCGGGTAGGTGTCGCCAAGCGAGACGCCGGCGCTCGCAAGTTCGATCGGCGTCGCGCGCCATGGTTGGTGGATCAGCTTCGCGGGCAGGGATTTCAACTCGGGAACCCAGCGCTGGACATAGAGACCGTCCGGGTCGAACTTCTCGCCCTGCAGGATCGGATTGAAC
>JAEWBW010000519.1 GCA_023390955.1 Pseudomonadota bacterium | reverse complement strand
CCTTCAACGACCGCGAGATCTTCCTGACGGCCTCGATCGGCCTTGCACTGTCCGATCCGCAGACGCAGCTCTCCGAGGAGATCATCAAGGATGCGGAACTGGCGATCTATCATTCCAAGCGCATCGGCGGCGACCGCATCGACGTCTACAAACCCGCGATGCGCGCGCGCAAGACCGACCGCCTGACGCTGGAATCCGAGCTGCGCCGCGCCATCGAGCGGCAGGAAATAGCGATCCTGTACCAGCCGATCGTGCGGCTGGAAGACCGTTCGGTCGCCGGCTTCGAGGCCCTGGCGCGCTGGGACCATCCGAAGCTCGGCCGCATGTCGCCGTCGGAGTTCATCAACATCGCCGAGGAGATCGGCTTGATCGTCGATCTCGGCATGTTCGTGATGGACCAGACCGCGCGGCAGCTCTCGGCGTGGCAGCGTGCGATGCGCTCGCGCGAGCCGATCTTTGCCAGCGTCAATGTCTCCTCGCGGCAATTGCTGCGTCACGACCTGATCCACGACATCCGCACCGTGCTGTCGCGCTCGTCCGTCGCGCGCGGCACCTTGAAGCTGGAACTGACGGAATCGCTGGTCATGGACAACCCCGAGCACGCCGCGCAGATGCTGACCCGCATCCGCGAGCTCGGCACCGGCTTGTCGCTCGACGATTTCGGCACCGGGCATTCCTCGCTCTCCTACCTGCAGCGCTTCCCGTTCGACACTATCAAGATCGACCAGTCGTTCGTGCGTACCACCAGCCGCGGCACGCGCCCGGTGATCCTGAAATCGATCATCGCGCTCGCGCATGATCTCGGCATGGACGTGGTCGCGGAGGGCGCGGAGACCGATTCCGACGCCGTCGAGCTCTACCAGCTCGGTTGCGAATACGCGCAAGGTTTTGCCTTCGGCGAGCCGATGGACGCGGACGCCGCGATGCGGCTGCTCACGGAAGTGCGGCTGGAAGCGGCGAGCTAGCTTCTCCCCCCCCTGTGTAAGAGATCAGCTCGTCGCGAAGCGGCGAGGATAGCTGACGCGAAGCGGTCATTGCGTCAGGTCCAGTTGAAATCGTTCCACCGGAAGCGCCGAATAATAATAAGAACATTTTTGCGCATTGCGGCTTGAAGCGACGGGCAGCCATTCATGGGATTAACACATGATAAGGCGCCGCCGTTTCAAGCAGACGACCTCCCTGGAGGATCGTCTCGTCGTGGACGCGAGGAAGAAGAGAGAGCAGGCCTCCGGGTTGCCACCCGGCAAGGTGCGCGACAATTTGCTGGAGACGGCGCAGGCAGAAGAGGCTTTGGCCGGATGGGCAACGTCATCCGCCCTTCAGCGGCCGGGGTAGTGCCGCGACATGACCCAGCCTCCTTCACCCATGATGATCGGTGGTTTCGTACTGCTCAGTGGCGTCATCCTATGGCAGCTGTCGCCAGCGCGCGGCCACGACCACAAGCGGACCGACCTCACCAACTGGTTCACGTCGCTCCATAGCAAGCAAGGCGCGCAGTGCTGCGACGGCTCGGACGCCATGCATCTCAGCAATGTCGAGTGGACTGCGCCGGACAGCTCTTCGCATCACTACCGGGTCAGGATCCCGATCAACGCAAATGCCTACGATCGCGCCCGGCAGAGCGAGGAGGTCGAGACCATGTGGGTCGACGTTCCCGACAATGCCGTCATAGATGATCCGAACATGGCAGGCACTGCGCTGGTCTGGCCGGCATATGGCTATTTGGGAGCCACGGTTCGGTGCTTCATGCCGGGAGCGGAGGGATGATGACCGAGCTCCGAGAGGCGGCGCACCGCCCCGACGCTTGGCCGCTAGCCGGATCTCCGGCGCAGTCGGACGACGAGACAAAGCCCGGCCAATAGCGACAGCGCCGCGAGGCTGCCCCAGACCAAGCCGGCCTGTTCGAGATAGACGTCCTGCGAGACCGGATCGTAGCAGCGGCCGAGCTCGTTGAAGCAGTCCCGCCAGCGCCAGTAGCGGGCCTCGAAGGCGAGTGCGAACAGCACGCCCAGGACGATCAGGGCTACGCCCGCAAGCACCCTCAGCCAGCGCAGGATCATCCCGCCGGCTACCGCTTCGTCTTCTGCTTCGTGAACCGCACCGTCTGGCCGTCCGGCATCCGCGTGGCCTTGAAACCCGCGGCGAGGCAGGCTTCGCGCTGCGGCATCTGGATATCCGGGCTGCGCGAGGTGTCCCACCATGAGGCACGGTTGGCCGCCCGCGGCAGGGCCGCGCCGATGATCTCCTCGATCTGCTCGAAGCTCAACATGAACTCCGTCTGCTTCTGCCGCAGCAGATAGTCCCGCAACGCGTCGTAGTCGTTCACCGCAGTCCTCAACTCGCCGTATGGGCCGTCTGCACAAATGCACTGACCCCGGAAACCGTTTCTTAACTGATTGCGGCGCGCGCGTCACAACTTAAGCACTGGGCAAGAATTCAGGCGCATCCAATAGTATCGGGAGCCAACGATGCTGTCTGGATGGCGCGAAGGCCCGGCCCGTCGGCCGTGGCGAATTTCGACGAAGTTGCTGATCATCTCGTCCGTCGTGACGGTGATCGGCTTTTCCGCCATTTGCGTCAACGTGATGCTGGACATGCGCCGCGGCGAGGAGGCCCTCGCCCGGCAGACCCTGGAAAACCTCGCCACCAGCATCGAGGCTGATATCAGCCGCAACGTCGAGATCTACGACCTGTCGCTGAAAGCGGTCGCCGGCAACATGCTGCTGCCCGAGATCTGGACCGTCTCGAAGCCGATCCGGCAGTTGATCCTGTTCGACCACGCCACCACCGCAAAGCATTTCGGCGCGATCCAGGTCTTCGACGCCCATGGCAAATTGCTCGTCGACGCCTCCACGCTCGATCCCCTGGACGAGAACCGCGGAGACGAGGACTACTTCACGGTCCACCGCGACAATCCCGGCACCGGGCTGTACATCAGCCGCCCCATGCTGTTTCGCGGCGCCTATTCCATCGTCCTGAGCCGGCGTGTCAGCGACAGCGAAGGCGGCTTCATGGGCGTCGTCGCCGGCTCGATCCGCTTCAGCTATTTCCACGAGCTGTTCGACCGGCTGACCCTCGATCCCGCGGACACGATCACGGTGCTGAGGCAGGACCGCACCATCATCATGCGGCGGCCGTTCGATCTCGACATCATCGGCAGGAACCTGAACCAGAAGGCGGACTGGAGCTCGCAAAATCTCCGCGTCGGCGGCTCCTATTCCGGCCAGGGGCCGGTCGATGCGACACCGCGGCTCTACGCCCGCAGCGGTGGCAACAATCCGCTGTTCGTCGTGGCCGGCAAGCCTCTCAGCGCCGTGTTCGCGCTCTGGCAGACCGAGGCGATCCGCATCGGCGCCGTGGTAGCGGCGCTGATTCTGTTCATGCTGGCATCGACACTGGTGCTCGCCCGCGAGATCCGGCGGCGCGCGGAGGCCGAGTATAAGCTCGAGGAGATGGCAACCACCGACGCGCTCACGGGCCTGCGCAACCGCCGCAAGTTCGACCATGTCATCGACATCGAATGGCGGCGCGCGATGCGCCAGAGCACGCCGGTCGCGCTGCTGATGATCGATGCCGATCACTTCAAGGCCTACAACGACACGTTCGGTCATCAGGCCGGCGACCAGGTGCTGGTCGGCATCGCCATCTGCATCTCGGATTCGGTCAGTCGCGCAGGCGATTGCGCGGCGCGCTACGGCGGCGAGGAGTTCGCGGGGCTGCTGCCGGGCACCTCTGCATCCGACGCGTTCAAGGTCGCCGAGAAGATCCGCGACAAGGTCCAGGGCTGGTCCGACGACGAGGTGACATCGACGGTCTCCTGCGGTGTCGCAAGCCTCATTCCCGTTGCCGGGATGGACTGGTCCGTGCTGGTCAGCGCCGCCGACAAGGCGCTCTATGCCGCCAAGGCCGGCGGTCGCAACCAGTCGGTGGTGGCGAGCATTCCGAAGCTGTCGCTGGTAGCGTAGCCGACTCCATCGCCCTCATTGCGAGGAGCGAAGCGACGAAGCAATCCAGACTTCCTCCGCGGATCCGTTCCTGGATTGCTTCGCTGCGCTCGCAATGACGATCGCGGTAGCGCCTACTGCCCCAGATACTTCTTCATCTCAGCAAGCAATCCATCGCGCAGCTCCGGCCGCTTCAGGCCATAGGCAATATTCGCGCGCAGGAAGCCGGGCTTGGAGCCGCAATCGTGCCGCTCGCCCTCGAACTCGACGCCGTAGAACTTTTGCGACTTGGCCAGCCCGATCATCGCGTCGGTGAGCTGGATCTCGCCGCCGGCGCCGCGCTCCTGGGTTTCCAGGATCTTGAAGATCTCGGGCTGCAGGATGTAGCGGCCGGTGATCGAGAGATTTGAGGGCGCGGTGCCCTTCGGCGGCTTCTCGACCATGCCGTCGACCTCGAAGATCTTGCCGTCGCGCTTGCCGACGCCGCAGATGCCGTATTGATGGGTGAGATTGTCAGGCACGGCCTCGACCGCGATCACATTCGATTTTTCGCCGAGCTTGCCGGCAGCCTCGATCATCTGCTTCAGGCAGCCCGGCGAGTTGAGCACGAGCTCATCGGGCAGCACGACCGCGAAGGGCTCGTTGCCGACGATGTCGCGCGCGCACCAGACCGCGTGGCCAAGGCCGAGCGGCGCCTGCTGGCGGGTGAAGCTGACGGCGCCGGCCTCCGGCTGGTTCTGCGCCAAAATCTCCTGCTCGGCTTTCTTGCCGCGCGCGGCGAGCGTAGAGTCCAGCTCGAACATCTTGTCGAAATGGTCCTCGATGACGTTCTTGTTACGGCCGGTGACGAACACGAAATGCTCGATGCCGGCTTCGCGCGCCTCGTCGTAGACGTACTGGATCAACGGCTTGTCGACGATGGTGAGCATTTCCTTGGGCATCGCCTTGGTGGCGGGCAGCACGCGGGTGCCGAGGCCGGCGACGGGGAATACGGCTTTGCGGATTTTCATGGGATTGATTGAATACCTTGGAAAGCGCGGAACTAAAGCAATGGCACCTTAGCTAGCCTGTTTGCAGCCAGTAACAAAGGCGGATGTAGGGCTCTTTAGGAAAAGGCCGCCCACAAAACTTCACCTTCGTTAAGATATTGGCAACCGTAACGAGGGCCTGCTGAGGGCCGACTTTTCTGGCCGGACGGGTGGAGATGATGCAGTCAGCGGCAGCACTGGGACAATATTTTCGGCCGCTGACCGGCGCGACAATGATCGCGGCCGCGCTGTTGTTCCCGCTCCCGGCAAACGCCCAGCAAAACGGCCTGCCGAACCTGTTCGGCGGCATTTTCTCCGGCCCGAATCCGGGCCCCGCGCAGCCCGCACCGGCCCAGGGCGGTCCCCTCCCCTGGACCGGCGAGGACGGCGCCTCAGGCCATCCGCTGATGACGGCCGCCGCGATCCGCGAGGCCGCCGGCAACTTCAACAATTGCGTCGCGGGGATGTGGCCCGATGCCGCGCGGCGCGGCGTCACGCAGGATAATTTTCAGCGCTTCACCACGGGCCTGTCGCCCGACCTGCGCATCATGGACCTGATGGACTCGCAGCCCGAGTTCACGAAGTCGATCTGGGACTATCTCGACATCCTCGTGAACGACAACCGGCTCGCCAAGGGCAAGGAGATCCTCGCCAAGTACAAGGCGCAGTTCGACGCCACCGAAAAGGCCATGGGCGTCGACCGCTACATCATCGCCTCGATCTGGGGCATCGAGTCCAACTATTCGACCCAGATGGGCGATCGCAACGTGCTGCAATCGACTGCGACGCTCGCCTGCATCGGGCGCCGTCAGGCCTATTTCAAGGACGAATTCCTCTCCGCGCTGGAGATCCTGAACCGCGGCGATCTGCGTCCGGAACAACTGCGCGGCTCCTGGGCCGGCGCGTTCGGACCGACCCAGTTCATGCCGACCGCGTTCAAGCGCTTTGCGGTGGATGGCGACGGCGACGGCCGCCGCGACGTCGTCGACAATCCGACCGACCTGATCGCATCGACCGCCAACAATTTGAAGAAGGATGGCTGGCAGAGCGGGCAGACCTGGGGCTTCGAGGTCGTTGTGCCCAAGGGCTTCAACTACATGCTCGCCGATCGCGCCAAGGGCATGACGATCGCGCAATGGGAGAAGCTCGGGCTCACGCGCGCCACCCGCCAGCCCTTCCCGCATCCGAATGAGAAGGCCTATCTGCTCGCACCCGCCGGCGCCCAGGGCCCCGGCTTCCTGATGCTGCAGAACTACCGCGTCATCATGAAATACAACCCGGCCGAGGCCTATGCGCTCGCGATCGGCCATTTCGCCGACCGCCTCCGTGGCGGCCAGCCCTTCGTCCAGCCCTGGCCGCGGCAGGAACGGGAGCTGTCGCGGACCGAGCGGCTGGAGCTGCAGCAGCTGTTGGCCCAGCGCGGCTTCTACCGCGGAACCCCCGACGGCCAGTTCGGCGGCATGACCCGGGAGGCCCTGCGCAATTTCCAAGCCTCGATCGGGGTCCCATCGGACGGATTTGCCTCCTCGGACATGCTGGACAAGCTGCGCGGGCGGTAAATCGGGGGCAAAAGTAACCCTGAGGGGGAAATCAGCCGCTTTTGCTTGACGGGACCGGTCGATCGCCGATCTATGGCCCATCAAATCTGCCCGTTTGCAGCCTGATTCCGCTATTATATCCGGCGTATCGAAACCCTGCGCCCCGACCAGGATCGCATGTCGAAGCCAAGATCATTTTTCAAGGTGTTCACCGAGACCGGGCCGCTGATCGCGCTCGGGACGGCGCTCGCCATCTTGGTCTCGATTGCAGCGCCCGCTTCGGCGCAGTTCTTCAACTTCCCGGGATTCGGTAACTCGCCGCCCCGATCGGCACCATCACGCGGTGGTGGCGGCGGCGGCTGGTTCGGCGGCGATTTCTTCGCGCCCTTCCAGCAGCAACAGCCGCAGGCGCCGCGTCAGGATTTCTCGCGCGCGCCGGCGCCGGCCAAACGCGACACCACGCCTGAGAAGAACGTGCTGGTGATCGGTGACGCCATGGCCGACTGGCTCGCCTACGGCCTTGAGGACGCCTACGCCGAGCAGCCCGACATGGGCGTAATCCGCAAGCACAAGACCACGTCCGGCCTGATCAAGTATCAGCCCCGGGGCGAGCCGTCCGACTGGGCAGCCGCCGCAAAGGGCCTGCTGGAGACCGAACACCCCGACGTCATCGTCGTCATGCTCGGCCTCAACGACCGCATGGCGATCCGCGAGGCCGTCACGGAAAAATCCGACAAGGCCACCGACAAGAAGAACGATAAGGGCGCACGCGCCAAGCAGCAACCCAACGGCAAGCCGGGTGATCCCAAGACCGACACGAAGACAGACGCAAAGACCGACGCCAAGCCGGGCGACAAGCCGGCCGACAGCGACCTGCCGCAGGACGACGCCGACAATGCCGACACGCCGGCTGCCGCGGCCCCCGAAAAGACCGCGCGCTCGCCCAACGGTCTCTATGAATTCCGCGACGACCGCTGGGTCGAGCTCTACGGTAAGAAGATCGAGGAATTGATCGGCGTCCTCAAGAGCAAGGGTGTGCCGGTGCTCTGGGTCGGCCTGCCCGCGATCCGCGGCCCGAAGGGCACCGCGGACATGCTGTTCCTGGATTCACTCTACCGCGAGGGCTCCGCCAAGGCCGGCATTACCTATGTCGACGTCTGGGACGGATTTGTCGACGAAGCCGGCCGCTTCCTCCAGAAGGGCCCCGACTTCGAAGGCCAGATCCGCCAGCTTCGTACCGGCGACGGCGTCTATTTCACCAAGCCTGGCGCGCGCAAGCTCGCCCACTATGTCGAGCGCGAGATCACGCGCCTGCTCGCCGGGCGCTCCGGCCCGATCGCGCTGCCGAGCGAGCCCGCCACACCCGACACCAGCGCCGAGCCCGGCAAGCCCGCGCCGCGACCGCTGGCTGGCCCGATCGTTCCGCTCGTAGCCGCTTCGATCTCCGCGGATCAACTGCTCGGCGGTCCCGGATCGCGCCCGGCTTCGGTCGATGCGCTCGCAGCCCGGACACTGGTGAAGGGTGAGCCGCTGAGCGCGCCCGCTGGCCGCGCCGACGATTACGCGTGGCCGCGCCGTGAGGTCGGCCGCGAGCAAGCCAAGGGCGACGTGC
>JAEWBW010000415.1 GCA_023390955.1 Pseudomonadota bacterium | reverse complement strand
GGGATGCGGCTTGCGGGCGGCCTGGTGCCGTCGCTGATCCAGGCGTTGAGGTCGGTGAGGAGCGCGCGCATCGGCATGCCCGCATGAACAGGGTTTTGCGGCAGCGACATCGCGGCCAAGCCCTTCTGCATCACGTCGGCGGGGCCAGCGAAGTGCGGCGTCCCCGTGATCATGTAGGCACGGACGTTGTCGGGGAGGTCGAGGTGGTTGCCTGAGAGATCGGTGACCAGCAGCGAGCCGTGCGAGGCCCACCATTCATGCTCGCTGTCGGTCTGCATCACCTTCGGACAGGTGGCCGAGAGCGTGCAGCGACGCAACAGGCCGTCGGTCTTGCCCGAATAGGGATCGCTCAGGCTCGCATAAGTGAAGGGGAACAGATCGGCCTGCCAAGCCGGATCCTGCAGATGGCGCGGATTGCGGCCGGGCTGGCCGAAGCGGACATTGGTCGCCATCCGCCGTGTGCCCGCGACATGCGGCATCAAACCTTCGAACACTGTGCGGCCCGACAGATCCTCATTGAAGCCGAGATAGAGGAAGTCGCGCGGGAAGCGGCCGGATTGCGAGACGCCGAAGCCGATGGCGCGGGTCACCGACGGATGCAGGCCGTTCAGCAGCGGGTTCGCTTGCGTCTCGTCGTGGCGGAGGAAGCTGACGACGTCGCGCACGGCGGCATAGCCCATGCCGAGCGGCACCGGATCGCGCGCGGTGTAGGTGATCTCGAAGAGCGCGCCGGCATCGAAACCGTCGGGGCGGATGATCTCGACCGTGCTGGGATCGACCAGCTTTGCGGAGAGGCCTGACGGCGTCTGCCGCGCATCGGCCCAGGCCGCGCGCACCGTGACGTTGAGATTGGCGGGATCGGCGGCCGGCCAGGTCAGCGGCGCGCGTGCCGGGTTCGTCGTGTTGTCGAAGACGAATTCTTCGCGCGCGGGGCCGCTGATGGTCTTGATCACCGGCGCGGCAAGCGCGAGTTGCCCGGGCTTGGAGGGGATGTCGCCCTGCCAGCCGACCCAGACCATCGTAAAACCTTGCCGGTGCAGGAAGCCGATGCCGGCATCCTCGGCCTTGTCGGCGTTGTTGGCGCCGGGCTGGGCGGAGTCGTCGAACAATTGCGGTGCGAGCTTTCGGCCGCGATTGGGCACCTCGAGCAGCAGCGTGCCGTTGCCATGCGTGGGATCGCTGGGCCTGAGGATCACGACATCGGCGGTGGCCTCGACCTTGCCGCCGGCGCCGCGCGGGGCGAGCGCGAGATCGGTGATGACGGCATTGCGGTCGTCGGCCGGGTTGAGCGCAAACGTTGCGCGCGCGGTGATACGCTCATAGGTGCCGACATTGCCGAAGCTGCGGCCGGCGAAAGCGGGCACGCGTTCGGTGATGTCGAAGCGGACGATTTCGGCCGGCGTGGTGAGGGGCCACAGCGACGCGATCGCGATGAGACCCGAGATGATCCTGCGCATGGCCGTTCCCTCTCTTTTCGGCGCGAGGATTGTCCGTCGCGCGGGCTTTTTGTTGCCGCCACTATAACCGTCTATCGTGACGTCAAACAACAGGAGGAAATCCGATGCCCGCCGCATTCTTCGTCGTGCGTGCCATCGTCACCGACGCCAGCAAGCGCGCCGCTTTCGACAAATGGTACGAGACCGAACACGTGCCCGACGCGGTGAAGGCGTTCGGTGTGAGCAAGGCCTGGCGGTTCTGGAGCCTTGATGATCCCTCGCTGCACCAGGCCATGTATCAATTCGATGACGAGGCCAAGCTGGCCGCGATGCTGAAGGGCGATGCACTCAACAAGCTCGTTGCTGATTTCAACCGCGACTGGCCCGAGGTGAAACGCTCGCGCGAGACGCTGGTGCTGGCGCAGGAGTTTGCGAAATAGGCGAGGTTCCGTAGTCCGGATGGAGCGCAGCGAAATCCGGGCTACAGCACAGCGACTCCTGTCAACGTTGCAATGAACCTGAACGCGCGATTCAGCCGCAGTTCATGTCGCGAGCCCGACACTTCCTCCGCATCATGCAACGATCGCCTCAAGAGGAAGATGTCATGGAACGCCGCAATTTTCTGAAACTCGCATTCGGTGTCGCCGCGGGGGCGGCCGCATTCACCGCCGCCGCGCAGGCCGCGCCGCTCTCGCCGCAGCCGCTCGGTGGTGGCATGAAGCAGCCCGAAGCCGATGTGCATCCGGCGGTCACCAGCAGCGATGAAGCCGCGCAGCTCAAGCCCGAGTTGGTCCACTGGCACGGCCATGGCCGTCGTCATCACTGGGGCTGGGGGCGTCGGCACTGGGGCTGGCGCCACCGGCGCTGGCATCGCCACCACTGGTAAGCTTCGCGCAAGCTAGAGCATGATCCGGACCCGAAGGGCCGCGTTAGCGCAAAGTGTGTAGCGGTTTTCTGAAAAGATCATGCTCAAACAATTGGGCTTTGGAACGGGGATCGCGATCGCGGTCCCCGTTTTGATTCGTGGTCCGGCAGATGCGAGGGCACCGAAAACGAAAATGGCCGCGCAGGCTGAGCCCGCGCGGCCATCGTTCACGACGAAAAGGTCAGATCAGATCGGGCGGCAGCGGCCACCCCACCAGCGGAAGCCATAGGGGCACACGCGCGGGCGCACCACGAC
>JAEWBW010000390.1 GCA_023390955.1 Pseudomonadota bacterium | reverse complement strand
CGTCTACTCTGATTGGTCGCGCGAGCGGCCTATTGGTTCACCGCCCGCGGGACGGGAACCGGGCCGGCGGGCTTCAGGTTCAGAAGATTGCCGAACAGGATCAGCGCCGCACCGAATACCGTCCAGGCGTCCAGCCGCTCGGAATAGAGCAGCCAGCCCACGGTGGCGGTCAATGGAACCCGCAAGAAATCCATCAGCACGACGATGGTCGCATCCGCGTACCGCAGCGCGCTGGCGAGGCAGTAGTGCGAGAAGGTGCCGCACACGGCGATGACGAGGAGCCAGCCCCACATGTAGGCGGACGGCCAGGTCCAGACGTAGAGCGTCGGTATGAAACCCGCGACCGACTGCACGACAATCATCCAGAACAGGATCGATAATGCACTTTCGGTCCGGGTCAGCGATTTCGCCAGCGCCATCGAGATGCTGAAGCCGACCGCTGCGGCAAGCGCGATCAGTTGTCCCGGATTGATCTCGCCCGTCGCCGGCCGCACGATCATCACGACGCCGACGATGCCGAGCGCAATGGCCGCGATCTTCCAGACGGTCATGCGCTCGGACAGGAACGTTGCCGCCAGCAGCGCGGTCCAGATCGGCATGGTGAATTCGATCGCGACGACCTGGCCGATCCCGATCAGCGTCAGCGCGTAGAACCAGCCAAGCTGCGCGAAATAATGGATGCCATTGCGCAGGAGGTGCTGGGGCAGGCGTTTGGTCGCGACCGCCTTGAAGCCGCCGGCCCGATAGATCAGCGGCATGAGCAGGAAGAACCCGATCACCGAGCGCACTTCCATGATCTGGAAGACGTTCAGCTCGCGCGTGGTTTCACGCCCGGCGATCGCCATGACCAGCATCAGCGACAGCCAGCCGGCCATCCACAGTGCGGCCATCGATTTGGACGGGGTGTTGTTCATTGGTGCGAAACGCGAGGGAAGGGGTGGTTGAAAGGGAGGCCGGTATCGGCGACCTCGCGACCCTTTGCAACGGTCAAAACTGCGGATGCAGCGATGCAGTGCTGCGTGCTAAGGCTCTGATAACAAGAAGCGTCCCAGGGAGAAACGACAGATGAAGATCCTGCAACCGGCCGAATGGTCGAAACCACGCGGCTTTTCCCACGGTGTCGCCGTTGACGGTCCCGGTCGCTGGGTGGTGCTGGCCGGCCAGACCGGCGGCGACGAGAAGGGCGACTATGCGCCCGACATGGCCGCGCAGGTCGCGACCGCGCTGAAGCGGATCATGAAGCTGCTGGCGGAAGCAGGCGCGGGGCCGGAGCACATCGTCCGCCTGACCTGGTATCTCACCAGCCGCAGCGAGTACGAGGCCGCCGGCGCCGGCATTGGCGCTGCCTGGAAGGAAACGCTCGGCCGTAATTTCCCGCCGTCGACGCTGCTCTATATCGGCGGCCTGGTGGACACGCGGGCGAAGGTCGAGATCGAGGTGACGGCCTTCGTGCCGGGCGCCTGAAAAAGAAAACGATCCGGCGGAGACCGCCGGATCGCTTTTCGTGACAGATGGCTGCTTAGCGCGACAGCGCGATGTTGACGCCACGGAACTGGCTGTCCGCCCGCAGTGAGACGTTCTGCTTGGGCCCGCTCGTCTTCAGCGAGAGATGGGCATTGAAGCCGGCGGTGGTGACGGCCAGCTCGTAGTTTCCGTTGGCGCCCTTGCCTTCGAGCGCGCCGCTGATATTGCGGCTGGTCTCGCTCCAGACGCCGGTCACGGCGCTGCCTTCGGCCTTGACGTTGGCGCCGAGGTTGAACTTGTAGGCGTCGCTGGCGCAGGTCAGCGACATCTCCATGGTCGGGCCGACCGGCGCATATTTGGCCCGGCAGCGAATCCGCTCAGTGGAGCCGTCGTCGAGCGTGACGGTGCCGTTGCCGCTCCACGAGCCGGCCAGCGCTGCAAACGGGCCGCTCTGGGCGCGCGTCTCCGAACTGACGACCGATGCCGCAAACAAAACGGCGGCTGCCATGAGCAACCGCCGGTTCATCAAGCGAGCTTCAAAAGGATTATAGGCGCGATGCTTCCCACCGCCCGCTGCACGGTATGCCTGCTGATGCTCCATTCCACTTTCCCGATCCGGCGTTGCCGCTGAGTTGACCGTTGGCATATGCACCATTGATCGAAACTTTAACAAGGCCCCCGCTGCCGATCGTGCCGGACACATTGGCGCCAGGCGCCGTGATCTTGCCGTCGGCGACAGTCAGCGTCGAACTCGCGCCCTCGCAGGTGCCGGTCTTGGTGACGATGGTAACCTGCCAGTTGCCGTCATAGGGGGTCTGGGCGAAGGCGGGGGCTGTCAGCGCGGTCGCTGCGCAAATCAACGCGATGCGGTCGAAACGCATGAATTTCTGTCCTCGAATATGTCTGAATTGCTGGTGCTTATTCGGGCGAAATGTGACAGAAATTTGTTGCGTCGCCAAAGCGAAAATTGTTCCTTTGGAAACAATGGTTTATTCGTGATTTTGACTTCGATTTTCGAAGCAAAATCAACGCCCCCTCACGTTAAGGGTAAACGTGAGCGACTCAGCTCGAAAATCTGGTCAGGAAAGACGCGTCAGGAGAGGCTGGGCGCCGAGGTCGCGAACTGCTCGTCCTGGGCCTTGGCCGGCAGAGTCTTGTGGACCTTGGCGTAGTCGATCACGTCTGCGAGCAGCTTCAAGCCGAGCGGCGCCAGGGCGCGCTCCCACAGCTCACGTGCGGTCTCGCCCTTCTTGACGAAGCACCAGTCCTGGGCGGCGATGGCGCCGGCGTCCATGCGGTCGGCGAGGTGATAGATCGTCCCGCCGGCGATCG
>JAEWBW010000199.1 GCA_023390955.1 Pseudomonadota bacterium | reverse complement strand
GTGGTGCTGCTGTTCTTCTTCATCATCGGCGGGCTTTATGCCGGCGTCTTCACCGCGACCGAAGCGGCCGGCATGGGCGCGGCCGGCGCCTTCATCATTGCCGTCCTGCGCCGCAAACTGTCGCGCGAGCAGTTCATGCGCAGCCTCGTCGAGTCGCTGCGCACCAGCGCTTCGGTGTTCACCATCCTGATCGGCGCGCTGATCTTCGGCTACTTCCTGACGGTGACGCAGACGCCGCAGAAGGTCACCGAGTTCCTCACTGGCCTTGGCCTTGGCCCCAACGGCGTGCTGGCGCAGATCATGGTGATGTATCTGGTGCTCGGCTGCCTGATGGACGACATGGCGATGATCATCTTGACCGTGCCGATCATCTTCCCCGTGATCATGCATCTCGGCTTCGACCCGATCTGGTTCGGCGTCATCATCGTCATGACCGTCGAACTCGGCCTGATCCATCCGCCGGTCGGCATGAACGTCTTCGTCATAAAAAGCGTGGTGAAGGACGTCTCCTTCTCCACGATCTTCAAGGGGGTGATTCCGTTCGTGGTCACCGACCTCGTGCGGCTGGTGATCCTGATCGCCTTCCCGCTGCTGGCGACCTGGCTGCCCGCGCGCATGATGGCGCAATAGAGGTGACGCGATGACCGCTCCGACGCTGGAAACAAAATACGTCTTCACCATCACCGCGAAGATCGGCGACGTCGTCACCGCCGGCGAAACCGGCATCGGCGTTCGCCGCATCATTCCGATCCTCGGCGGCGAGGTGAAGGGCGCGATATCAGGCAAGGTGCTGCCGTTCGGCGCCGACTTCCAGACCATCCGTCCCAACGAGCTGATCGATCTGGAAGCCAAATACGCCTTCGAGACCGACGACGGCGCGATCGTCTATGTCGAGAACAAGGGCATGCGCTTCGGCCCGGTCGAGCTGCTGCAGAAGCTGAAGCGCGGCGAGCCGGTCGATCCAAAGCTGATCTATTTCCGCACCGTGCCGAAATTCGAGACCGGCCATGAAAAGTATCGCTGGCTGATGGAGCACATTTTTGTGGGCTCGGCAGCGCGACACGCCGACCGCGTCGTGATCGACGTGCACCAGGTGGTGTGAGGGCCCGTTGACGCCCGCCGCACGAATGTGTATAAATACACACCATGAATAGCCGAGAAATTATCTCGGCCCTTCAGAGGGATGGCTGGGTCCAAGTGGCTCAAAAAGGCAGCCACGTTCAGTTCAAGCATCCCGTCAAAAAGGGCCGTGTGACGGTCCCCCATCCCAACCGCGATATTCCGCTTGGGACGCTGAAGAGCATTGAAAAACAAGCGAGCCTGAAGCTGAGGTGAGCCCATGCGTCACTACATTGGCCTGATCCACAAGGACGCCGACAGCGACTTCGGCGTCTCCTTCCCCGACCTTCCCGGCGCCGTGACCGCGGGGACGACGCTCGACGAAGCACGCGACATGGCGGAGGAAGCGCTTGCGTTACATCTCGAAGGTTTGGCCGAGGACGGAGAAGCCATTCCCGAGCCGTCTTCGCTCGAAGAAATCATGTCGGATCCCGAGAACCGCTCGGGCGTGGCCATTCTGGTATCGGTGAAGGACGAACAGCCCAAGATCGTTCGTGTCAACGTCACGTTGCCAGGCGATGTCCTGGAGCAGATCGACCGCTACGCCGAAGCCCATGGCTTCACGCGCTCAGGCCTGCTCGCACAGGCGGCCAAGAAGCTGATGACTGAGACGGTCTAACCAGCCGAGCGGCAACGCGTCATCGCAAGAGCCGCCTTGAGGCTCCGGTCTTAAGCCGGCGGCCCCCTTGTTGACTCCCCCAAAATTCGTTATACAACATAACTATTCTTACAAGGACGCAAATAGATCATGGGAAACGCCGCCAGCGCGGGCACGAGCTCGCTGCTTCAGATCGAGAAGGTGGGCGCGGTGTTGACCGTGGGGCTCAACCGTCCGGCCAAGCGCAATGCGCTGAACGACGGTATCATTCTCGAGATCGGTGAATGCTTCACGACCCTGCCCGAGGATATCGGCGCAGTCGTGATCCATGGCGTCGGCGATCATTTCTCCTCCGGCCTCGATCTCTCCGAACTGCAGGACCATGACGCGACCGGCGGTCTGCTGCATTCGCAGATGTGGCACCAGGTATTCAATCGCATCCAGTACAGCCGCGTGCCCGTGATCGCCGCGCTGAAGGGCGCCGTGATCGGCGGCGGGCTGGAGCTCGCCTGCTCGGCCCATATCCGCGTCGCCGAGCCCTCGGCCTATTTCGCGCTGCCGGAAGGCCAGCGCGGCATCTTCGTCGGTGGCGGCGGCTCGGTGCGGCTGCCGCGCTTGATCGGCGTCGCCCGGATGATGGACATGATGCTGACGGGACGCGTCTATTCCGCAACGGAAGGCGCCTCCTACGGCTTTGCGCAATACGTCACCGAGGCCAATGGCGGCCTCGCCAAGGCGCTGGAGCTCGCGACCAAGATCGCGGCCAATGCGCCGCTGACGAATTTCGCCGTGCTGCAGGCACTGCCGATGATCGCAGAAGCCAATCCGCAGACCGGCCTGCTGATGGAATCGCTGATGGCGACGGTGGCGCAGAGCGACAAGGAGGCCAAGCGGCGCATCCGCGAATTCCTCGAGCACAAGACCGCCAAGGTGAAGCCGAAATCATGAGCGCCAAGCCGTCCTCGTCCACTGTGGAGCGCGGGGCGAGCACAGCCCCGCTGCGGCCGATCTCGTTCGGTGATCCCGCCATCAATATCGAGCGGCGCGATGACGGCACGATCTATCTGCGCCCGAAGCAGCCGCTCGGCGACTATCCGGTCCGCCTCACCGACCGCCTGCACCATTGGGCCAAGGCGACGCCCGACCGCGTGTTCATGGCCGAGCGCGACGGCCGCGGCTGGCGCAAGATCACCTATGCCGAGCTGTTGACCGCGAGCCGGCACATCGCCTCCGCGCTGATCGCGCGCGGGCTGTCGGCGGAAAAGCCCGTCGTCATCCTGTCCGGCAATTCGATCGACCACGCTTTGCTCGCCTTCGGCGCGTTTTACGCAGGCGTGCCGTTCTGCCCGGTGTCGCCGGCCTATTCGCTGGTGTCGAAGGATTTCGGCAAACTTAGCTACCTCATGAAGCTGCTGACGCCCGGCCTCGTCTTCGCCGACGACGCAGACAAATTTGCCGATGCGCTCGCCGCCAATGTCTCGCTCGGCACCGAGATCGCGGCATCCTTCGGCACCATGCCGGGGCGTGACGTCACGCTGCTCGCCGATCTCATGGCAACACCGATCCGCAGCGATCTCGACGAGGTGCACGGAAAAATCGGTCCGGACACGAT
>JAEWBW010000488.1 GCA_023390955.1 Pseudomonadota bacterium | reverse complement strand
GGGTAGCGCGTGACGTTGCTGAGGTCCTCGCCCCGGCAGCGCCACCAGACGACGAAGCAGAGCGCAGCGCCCAGCACCACCGCCGGCAGCATGCCGCCGGTGAACAGGGCCGCGATCGAGACGCCGGTGACCGAGCCGATGGTGATCAGCACGATCGAGGGCGGGATCGTCTCGGTCTGCGCGCCGGTCGCCGAGAGCAGGGCGACGAGATCGCCGGGCTTGGCGCCGCGCTTCTGCATCTCCGGGAAGAGCACCGGCGCGATCGCGGCCATGTCGGCGATCTTGGAGCCGGAAATGCCGGAAACGAGGTACATCGCGCCGATCAGCACATAGGACAGGCCGCCCCGGACATGGCCAAGCAGGCTTGCCAGAAACTGGATCATGGCGCGCGCCATGCCGGTCATCTCGATCAGCGCGCCGAGGAAGATGAACAGCGGCACCGCCAGCAGGATCAGATGCGACATGCCCTCGTCGAGCCGGCCGACCATCACCATGATCGGCGTCGTGGTCGTCAGGGTGAGATAGCCGAAGGTCGCGAGTGCAAAGGAGAAGGCGATCGGCACGCCGGCGAACACGCAGGTCGCGACCACGCCGACGAAGAAGATGATGAGGTTGTAGCGTCCGAGCGGCTGCAGCACGGGGCCTGCGAGCCAGAACGCCGCGATCAGCACCGCCGTGGTGAGGAAGGCGGCGGCGACGAATGCGGGGCGATGGCGCTGCGCCAGCCTGACCACCGCCATGACAGCCATCAGCGTCATGCCGACGGGAATGGCCGCGGCGCGCCAGGCATTGCTGACCTCGAGCGCAGGCGTAACGATGACGATCTCTTCGCTGGCATAGTCGAAGGCGGGATGCATGATCAGCGCCAGCAATGCGAGCGGCGCCATGGCCGCGATCGCCTCGAGGAAGGCTTGCGCGCGCGGGCCGACATGGCTGACGAGGCCGGTCATGCGCATGTGCTCGCCGCGGCGGAGCGCGATCACCGCGCCCAGCATCGACAGCCAGAGGAACAGGATGGAAGCCAGCTCGTCCGACCAGACCAGCGGATTGCGGAAGACGTAACGGCTGATCACGCCGGCGAGCATGATGACGATCTCGACCAGCACCAGGCCGGCGGCGATCGTTTCCACGGCCGCGCCGAGTTGACGGTCGACGGCGCCGCAGACCCGCGCGAAGCTGCCCGCACCAAGCGTATTGGCGGGGCTGCTCGCATATTCGGTCATCTCGTGCTCGGCGATGCTCATCGCCTCAGGCCAGCTTGCCGACGGCGCTTTCGAGCTGGCCCCAGGCCTCGTCGCCAAAGCGGCCCTTCCACTCGCCGTAGAAGCCGCCGTCGCGCAGCTTGGCGCGGAACGAGTCGGGCGCAGGCTTGGTGAAGGTCAGGCCCTTGCTCTGCAGGTCGGCCTGCACGGTGGCATTGAACGCCTTGATGTCGTCGCGCTGCTTCAGGCCGGCGTCGTTTATCGCGTTGGAGACGATCTTCTGCAGGTCGGCCGGCATGGCCTGGAAGGCGCGGGCGTTGGCGACGAACCAGAAGCCGTCCCAGATGTGGTTGCTGATGGCGCAGTATTTCTGCACCTCGTAGAGTTTTGCCACCTGGATGATCGGCAGCGGGTTTTCCTGCGCGTCGACGATGCGGGTCTGCAGCGAGGAATAGACTTCGGAGAACTGCAGGCTGGTCGGCGATGCTGCCAGGGCCTTGAACATGGAGATGCTGAGCGGGCTCACGGGCACGCGGATCTTGAGCCCATCCATGTCCTTGGCACTCTCGATCGGCTTGGCGCCGCTGGTGATCTGGCGGAAACCGTTGTCCCACATCTTCTCGAACGCATGGAGGCCGACCTTGGCCATCGCGGCGCGGACATGGGCGCCGAGGCCGCCGTCCATCGCCTTCCAGACCTGGTCGTAATCGGCAAAGGCAAAGCCGACCGCGTTGATCGCGGCGACCGGCACCAGGGTCGCGACAACAAGCGCCGAGGGCGTGAAGAAGGTGATGGCGCCGTTGCGGACCTGCGCCAGCATGTCGGTGTCGCCGCCGAGCTGGTTGTTCGGGAAGATCGCGATCTCGACGCGGCCGTTGGTTTCCTTGGCGACCCGGTCGGCGGCTTCCTGCGCACGGATGTTGAGCGGATGGGTCAGCGGCAGGTTGTTGCCGTATTTCAGCGAGAACTCGGCCGCGCGCGCGATCCCGGGCATGCCGAGAAGTCCGGCGGCGGGAACGGCCGACAGGGCCTGCAGGGCATGGCGACGGGTGATCATCATGATGGGGCTTCCTCTGGTATCGGTTTTGATGTCAATTGATGGCTTGGTGCCGCTCTTGGGCCCAAAATTGCGAGTGACGGCGTGTGTGTCAAACGCAAAGAATGATGGTTTTTGATGTGATCGAACCGGGCCGGATTTTATCGTGAACAAGCCTGTTCCGCCGCCGCTGAGCCGTATCACCGACGTGGCGCGCCGGGCCGGCGTTTCCACGGCGACGGTCGACCGTGTGCTCAACCGCAGGCCGGGCGTGCGTCCCATCACCCAGCAGCGCGTGCTCGCCGCAGCAACGGAACTCGACTACATGCCGGCCGAGGATCTCCTGGCCGCGATGAAGCCGAAGCCGATGCGGTTGTTGTTCCTGCTGCCGGCCGGCACCAATCGCTTCCTGACCACGCTTGGCCAGTTGATCGCGCATTCGGAAGAGCGGCTCGCGCCGTTCAATGTCCATTGCCAGGTCGACACCATCAAGAGCTTCAACCCGGAACTCCTGGCCCGCCGGCTCCGGCACTATCGCGACAAGGTCGACGGCATCGCCTTCATGGCGCTCGAGCATCCCGCGGTGCGCGAGGCCGTCAACATGCTGGCGGAGCGCGGCGTGCCGACCGTCACGCTCATCTCCGACATTCTCAACGCGCGCCGCGCCGCCTATCTCGGTCTCGACAACCGTTCTGCCGGGCGCACTGCGGGCTATCTGATCGCGCGCTTCATCGGACGGCGGCCGGCCAAGGTGGCGATGATCGCCGGCAGCCTCAGCTACCGCGCCCACGAAGAGCGCGAGATGGGCTTTCTCCACGTGTTCGAGGAGCTGTTTCCGGCGATCAAGGTGGTTGGCCTGCGCGAAGGCCATGACGACGCCGACCGGAATTATCGCCAGACCCGCATGCTGCTCGGGCAGCATCCTGACTTGGCCGGCATCTACAATATCGGCGGCGCCGCCGACGGCGTGGCACGCGCGTTGAAGGAGATGAAGCGCGCGCACGACGTCGTGTTCGTCGGTCACGGCCTGACGTCGGATACCCGCAGCGCGCTGATCGACGGCACCATGGACGCCGTCATTACCCAGAACCAGCTCGGGACGATGCTGAGCTGCGTCGGCATCTTCAACAATCTGCGCGCCGGCCGTCCCGCCATGCAGGGCATCGAGCCGCCCGGCAGCGAGATCATCTTTCGCGAAAACATTCCGGGCTCGGATCGCTGAGCGTTGCGCCTCCGGCCGCGGGCAAGGTTTCGGAAACTATCCCCCGTCTCTTCGCCCGCCGCTAACGATTCAAAAAAGGTTCTGACGCACCTTCCACCCACGAAAGGGATTTGGGGTTGGGAGTTACGAAAATGAACGGGCAGGCCATTCTGGAGAACGTCCGCCGCTACCGCGCGATCGCGTCGCTGCACCGTCAGACGGCTGCGTTCCGGCCGCATCAGCGCTGGTCGCTGCTGGAGCAGGCCGGCGAATGGGAATCCCGCGCGCTCGCCGAGCTGGAAGCCTATTTTGGCGGCGGCGATCGCCATATCGCCTTGGCGGCATAAGGGGTCGGCCGCGCAATTAACCATCCCGGTACCACCGGGCCGCTAACCAAGGGCCGCGGCGGCCTGTTTTCCGCAGCGCACCGGCCCTCGCGGTTTTGCCGCCGCTGGTGTAAAGCATTGCCTCACAAAAGCCGCGGTTCACAGCGGCAGGGGAGGCCCATGAGGCAAGCGGGAATGTTTTCGGTACCGCGGATCCGGCCATGGTCATGGCAGGCATTTCTGCTCGGATTCATCGCAGTGGCAGGTTCGGCCATTCTTCAGGCCGGCTGTGTCGCACTTGGTGCAAAGCTCTATTTCGCAGCCTTCCTGCCCGGCATCTTCCTTGTCGGAATTCTGGCCGGCGCGCCCGCTGCGGTGTTCGCCATCTTCCTCACCATTCCGCTGGTGTGGTGGGGCTTCATGCCGCCCTTCTTCGAGTTCAGTCCGCTGACATCGGCCTATGCCGATTCCATCAACCTGTTCGTGCTGTTCAGCGTTCTCCTCACCGGGTTCGCCGATCTCTGCCGCCAGACGATGATGATCGTTGGCCGCGAAGGTCTCAATCGAATGGACGGCGGGGCCGCGACGCAGTAGCGCGCCCTCCCAACGTCTCCTCCGGAATCGCCGGGCAGGGTTTCCTCTGCGGCAGGCACGCGGGCTGGCCCGGCGCTTGCTTTCGCCAGTATGATCGTTTTTGATAAACGTCATACTGGGGTGCGCCGTGGACGGAATGAGCAGTGTGAGCAAAGGGTCGTTACGGGCGGTCGAGCCCGGCACAGTGCTCCTGTTCGGCGGCCTGATCCTCGCCAACATTGCGGCCTGGGCCTGGGCCTTCGCCGCCTTTTCCGACCGTCCGGCCGTGATGGCGACCGCGCTGCTCGCCTGGGTGTTCGGCCTTCGTCATGCCGTCGATGCCGACCATATCGCGGCGATCGACAATGTCGTGCGCAAGCTGATGCAGGCGGGCGATACGCCGCGAAGCGTCGGTCTCTATTTCGCGCTGGGACATTCCACCGTCGTGGTCGTTGCGACCGTGCTGCTGTGTGCCGGCGTGGTGAGCTTTGGCGGCGACAGCCTGCTCAAGAACATCGGCGCCCTGATCGGCACCTCCGTCTCCGCGCTGTTCCTGCTGCTGATTGCCGTCCTCAACCTCGTGATCTTCATCGGCCTGTGGCGGACCATGCGCGAGATCCGCGCGCATGGCACGCATAATGCGAGCAAGCTCGACGAATTGCTTGCCAGCCGCGGCGTCCTGGCGCGGCTGCTCGCGCCGATGTTTCGCATGGTCACGAAACCCTGGCACATGTATCCGCTCGGCTTCCTGTTCGGGCTCGGCTTCGACACCGCGACCGAGATCGGCTTGCTCAGTATCTCCGCGAGCGAAGCCGCCAACGGCGTGTCGCTGGTGGACGTGCTGGTGTTTCCGGCGTTGTTCGCCGCCGGCATGGCGCTCGTCGACACGGCTGATTCCGCTCTGATGGTGAGCGCCTATCGCTGGGCCTTCGTCGATCCCATGCGCAAGCTCTGGTACAATCTCACGATCACCGGCGCCTCCGTCGTGGTCGCGTTGTTCATCGGCGGCGTCGAGGCGCTCGGCCTGATCGGAAGGCGGCTCGATCTCGACGGCGGGATTTGGACGCTGGTCGAGGCGCTCAACGAATCGCTCGCCAATCTCGGCTTTGCCGTGGTCGGCCTGTTCGTGATCGCCTGGCTGGTGTCGGTCGTCTGCTATCGCGCGATGTTTGCCGGTGACGGTTCATCTCGGTCCGCCAGTGTTCCCGGGGAAGACGGGCAGGGCGCGCTCGCGACTCGTGGCTGATACGGAGTTGCCTCGCGCCGCTCGTATGGTAGCAACGTGCCGCAATTGTCCGGGGGCACGCCATGGCGATCTTCAACCGCATCTTCACGACTGAACGGCTGTTCCAGATCATCGTCGTGCTGGCGGCGACCGTCGCCATGAAGCTGATGAGCTGACGCCCGGCTAGAGTCCGCGCAGTTCCGGCACGTCCGGAAGGTAGTTCGCGCCCTCCGATCCCAGAAAATCGAACATCGCCTGCGCCGGCGGCAACAGCACCTTGTCGCTGCGCCGGATCACATACCATTGCCGCACGATCGGCAGGCCCGCGACGTCGAGGATGACGAGGCGGCCTTCGGACAGCTCGTGCGCCACCGTGTGCGCTGAGATGAAGGCGATGCCGAGCCCCGCGATCACGGCCTGCTTGATGGTCTCGTTGCTGCTCATCTCCATGCCGATGATCGGCTCGAGATCTGAGCGCTGGAACATGCCCTCCATCAGCGTGCGCGTCCCCGAGCCGGGCTCGCGGGTGAGGAAGGTCTCGTGCACGAGGTCGGTCAGGTTGAGGCCGGAATCCTTCTCCAGCCAATGCCCCTTCCGGGCGACGATGATGTGCGGATTGCGGCCGAGCTGGCGGACGTCCACGGTGACGTCGGCCGGTGGCCGACCCATCACCGCGAAATCGAGCTCGTAGCCGTGCATGGCCTCGCGGATGTCCTCGCGATTGCCGATCGTCAGCTTGATCTCGATGTTGGGAAAGCGCTTCGAGAACGCGGCGATCGCGTGCGGCACGAAGTATTTCGCGGTCGAAACCGCGCCGAGATGCACCGTGCCGCCGGTCCGTCCCGCCAGGAGGTCGAGCGCGCCCTGGCAGTCGGCGATCGCAGCTTCCACCCGGTCGGCCAGCGCCAGAACCTCGCGTCCGGCCGCCGTCAGCAGCATCCCGTCGCCGGTCCGCTGGACCAGAGGCAATCCCGCCAGATCCTGCAATTGCCGCAGCTGCTGGGTCACCGCCGGCTGGGTCAGGCCGAGCTGGGTCGAGGCCGCCGTCACGGTGCCTTTGGCCGACAACGCCGCAAGCGACCGCAATTGCCGGATCGTTAGATGCCGCAGCTGGGTCGCCGGGTGGGCATTATAAGAAATATCTTTGGCAGCCATTATGAATAGAAATTTTCCTTATTAAGCCGGCGCTGTCAATCTTGCCGTGCTGGGACAGACCGCAGCCATCCCCATCAGGGGAAAACGGATGCGGCGGCCAGCCAGGGGATGGACGCAGATGACCGGGCACCGCACGCTGCACGACGTTCTTCAGAGGTATTCAGAAACCGCGCCCCACGCGCTCGCGGTCGCGGCTGCGGTGGACGCCATCGCAGCCGCGTCCGTCGAAATCGCCGACCTCATCGCCACCGGCCAGTTCTCGGACGCATCCGGCCTGACCACCGGCCGCAACAGCGACGGCGATCTGCAGCGCGATCTCGACGTCCGGGCCGATGCGATCCTGCGGCGCTGCCTCGGCCGGCTGCCGATCGCGGCGCTCGCCTCGGAAGAGATGCGCGAGCCGCAGATCGTCGACCGTAACGCGAAGATTTGCGTCGCGATCGATCCGCTCGACGGCTCCTCCAACATCGACATCAACATGACCGTCGGCACGATCTTCTCGATCCTGCCGGCGACGGATGATCTCGCGCTCGCCTTCCACCAGCGCGGCACGGCGCAACTGGCGGCCGGCTTCGTCACCTACGGCCCGCAGACTTCGCTGGTGCTCACCCTCGGCGATGGTGTCGACATCTTCACCTATGACCGTAGGTCCGCGAGCTTTCGCCTGGCGCGCAGCGGCGTGCAGATCTCGGAAGCGTGCGAAGAGTTCGCCATCAACATGTCGAACCGTAGGCACTGGGAGCAGCCGGTGCGCGCCTTCGTCGACGAGTGCCTCGCCGGCGTCGACGGGCTCGCCAACCACAATTTCAACATGCGCTGGATCGGCTCGCTGGTCGCGGAGGTCTACCGCATCCTCACCCGCGGCGGTGTGTTCCTCTATCCGTCCGATGCGCGGCCAGGCTACGGCGACGGCCGTCTGCGTCTCACCTATGAAGCGCACCCGATGGCCCTGATCATGGAGCAGGCCGGCGGCTCGGCTTCGACCGGGCGCGAGCGCATCCTCGACCTCGCCGCGCACTCCCTGCACCAGCGCGTGCCGCTGGTGATGGGCTCCAGCAACGAGGTGCGCCGCGTCGAGGAACTGCACTGCGATCCGCTGCTGGTGGCAAGCGTGTCCGCGCCGTTGTTCGCGCGCCGCGGCTTCTTCCGGTTGTGAGGAGGTGAGGCATGTCACGCAAGCATCCGATCATCTCGATCACCGGCTCATCCGGCGCCGGCACCACTTCGGTCAAGAAGACCTTTGAGCAGATCTTTTTCCGCGAGAAGGTCAACGCCGCCTACATCGAGGGCGACGCCTTCCATCGCTACGACCGCGCCGAGATGCGCACGCAGATGGCGAAGGAGGCCGATCGCGGCAACAAGCATTTCAGCCATTTCAGCCCCGAGACCAATCTGTTCGAGGAGCTGGAGCGTGCGTTCCGCGACTATGGCGAGACCGGCACCGCGACGACGCGGCACTACGTGCACGACGCCGAGGAATCCGCGCTGCATGGCGCAGCGCCAGGCACCTTCACCGACTGGGAGCGGCTGCCGGAAAATTCCGACCTGCTGTTCTATGAGGGCCTGCACGGCGCCGTTGTCACCGACAAGGTCAACGTCGCGCGCTACGCCGACCTGAAGATCGGCGTCGTGCCCGTCATTAATCTCGAATGGATCCAGAAGCTGCACCGCGACCGCAGTGCGCGCGGCTATTCGACCGAGGCCGTCACCGACACGATCCTGCGGCGGATGCCGGATTACATCCACTACATCTGCCCGCAATTCACCGAGACCGACATCAATTTCCAGCGCGTGCCGACGGTGGACACCTCCAATCCGTTCATCGCGCGCTGGATCCCGACGCCGGACGAATCGATGGTGGTGATCCGCTTCAAGAATCCGCGCGGCATCGACTTCCCCTATCTGCTCTCGATGCTGCCGCACAGCTTTATGTCCCGCGCGAACTCGATCGTCTGCCCGGGCGCGAAGCTCGATCTCGCGATGCAGCTGATCCTGACGCCGCTGATCATGCAGCTGATCGAACGCAAGCGAAGCCTGAAGTGATGCGCAACGACACCAACGGGAGGGTCTGATGAACATCTCGGTTCATGCCGAAGCCGACCTCTACGCGGTCGCCCAGAGCGATCTCGCCAACGCCGTCCGCTTCCTCGCGGTCGACGCCATCGAGACCTCGCAGTCCGGCCATCCCGGCCTGCCGATGGGCATGGCCGATGTCGCCACCGTCCTGTTCTCGCGCTTCCTCAAGTTCGACGCCGCGCATCCGAACTGGCCCGACCGCGACCGCTTCGTGCTCTCCGCGGGCCACGGCTCGATGCTGCTCTACGCGCTGCTTTATCTCACCGGCGGCGGTGTCAGCCTCGACGACATCAAGGCCTTCCGGCAATGGGGCTCGAAGACGCCGGGCCATCCCGAATATGGCCACACGCCGGGTGTCGAGACCACGACGGGTCCGCTGGGGCAGGGGATCGCCACCGCGGTCGGCATGGCGCTCGCCGAACGCATGGCCAATGCGCGCCATGGCGACGGCCTTGTCGATCACCTCACCTATGTCATCGCCGGCGACGGCTGCCTGATGGAGGGCATCAGCCAGGAGGCAATCTCGCTCGCAGGCCATCTCGGGCTCGGCCGGCTGATCGTGCTGTTCGACGACAATGGCATCTCGATCGACGGCCCGACCTCGCTGTCGACCTCGGACGATCATCTCGCGCGCTTCGCCGCGTCCGGCTGGTCGGTCCGCCGCGTCGACGGCCACGATGCCGAAGCGGTTGCGCAGGCGATCGCCGAAGAGCGCGAGACCGACAAGCCGTCGCTGATCGCCTGCCGCACCATCATCGGTTATGGCGCACCGGATCGCCAGGGCACCGAGAAGGCGCATGGCGCACCGCTGGGCACCGTGCAGACCGCTGCTGCGCGAAGGGCGCTCGGCTGGGACTATCAGCCGTTCGTGGTGCCGATTCCGGTGATGAAGGCGTGGCGGATGATCGGCCAGCGTGGGCAGGTCGATCGTCTCGCCTGGCTCGATCGCTACGAGACCGCGACGCCGGCGCAGCGCGAGCTCTTCGTCGAGGGCAAGGCGGTCGCCCTGCCGAGCGCCTATGCCCAGGCCTCGGCGAAATTGCGCGAGCGCTTTGCCACCGAGCGCCCAAAACTCGCGACGCGGCAGGCCTCGCAGCAGGTGCTCGACGGCATCGCCGCAGCGATCCCCGAACTGATCGGCGGCTCAGCGGACCTGACGCATTCGAACCTCACGCATGCGAAGGGCCAGCAGCCGGTCAAGCGCGGCGTGTTCGCCGGCGACTACATCCACTACGGCATCCGCGAGCACGGCATGGCGGCGGCGATGAACGGCCTCGCGCTGCATGGCGGCTTCATTCCCTATGGCGGCACGTTCCTGGCGTTCTCCGACTACAGCCGGCCCGCAATTCGCTTGGCCGCGCTGATGCGGCTGCGTGTCATCCATGTGATGACTCACGATTCCATCGGCCTCGGCGAGGACGGCCCGACCCATCAGCCGGTCGAGCATCTCGCAGCCCTCCGCGTCATTCCGAACCTGCTGGTGTTCCGCCCCGCGGATGCGGTCGAGACGCTGGAAGCCTGGGACTGCGCGCTGGAATCGACCACGCGCCCGTCGGTGCTGTGCCTGTCGCGCCAGGCGCTGCCGACCTTCCGCAGCGATGCGCGCGGCCGCAACCGCGTCGAGCGCGGCGCCTATCTCGTGGTGACGCCGGACGGCGGCCGCGACGTGACGCTGATCGCGACCGGATCGGAAGTCTCGATCGCGATCGAAGCGGCGCGCCTGCTCGCGACCGAGCACATCCGCGCGGCCGTCGTCTCCGCGCCATGCTTTGCGCTGTTCGAGGAGCAGCCGGAAGACTACCGCGCCTGCGTGCTCGGCAGCGCGCCGCGCGTCGGCGTCGAGGCTGCGGTTGCTGGCGACTGGCACCGCTGGATCGGCGCGGACGGCGAGTTCGTCGGCATGCGCAGCTTCGGTGCCTCGGCGCCCGCGCCGGTGCTCTACCGCGAATTCGGCATCACGCCGCAAAGCGTTGCGGACGCCGCCCGCCGGGTCATCGCCCGCTCCGGCAAGCCATAATCAGGAGGACAGTTCGTGGCACGCATTACCCTTCGTCAACTGCTCGATCACGCCGCCTCCCACGGCTACGCGGTGCCGGCGTTCAACATCAACAACATGGAGCAGGGCATCGCGATCATGCAGGCGGCATCGGCCGTCGATGCGCCTGTCATCATGCAGGCCTCGCGCGGCGCGCGCAGCTATGCCGGCGACATCATGCTCTCCCACATGATCGATGCGCTGGAGCGGACCTATCCGGACATTCCGCTCTGCATGCACCAGGACCACGGCAATGACGAGGCGACCTGCGCCTCCGCCATCGCCCACGGCTTCACCTCCGTCATGATGGACGGCTCGCTGAAGGCCGACGCCAAGACCGCTGCTGACTACGACTACAACGTCGCGATCACGCAGCGCGTGGTCGATCTCGCCCATTGGGTCGGCGCTTCCGTCGAGGGCGAGCTCGGCGTGCTCGGCTCGCTCGAACATGGTGGCGGCGAGCAGGAGGATGGTCACGGCGTCGAGGGCAAGGTCAGCCACGACCAGCTTTTGACCGACCCCGACCAGGCCGTCGACTTCGTCCGCGCCACCAGGGTCGATGCGCTCGCGATCGCGATGGGCACCTCGCACGGCGCCTACAAGTTCAGCCGCAAGCCGGACGGCGACATCCTGGCGATGCGCGTGGTCGAGGAGATCCACCGCCGGCTGCCGAACACGCATCTGGTCATGCACGGCTCGTCCTCGGTGCCGCAACCGCTTCAGGACATGTTCAACGATTTTGGCGGCGAGATGCCGCAGACCTGGGGCGTGCCGGTCGAGGAGATCGTTCGCGGCATCAGGAGCGGCGTGCGCAAGGTCAATATCGACACCGACTGCCGCCTCGCCATGACGGCCGTGTTCCGGAAAGTGGCGATGCAGACGCGCAGCGAGTTCGATCCGCGCAAATTCCTCAAACCCGCGATGGACGCGATGCGCGATCTCTGCCGCGACCGTTTCGAGCAGTTCGGCACGGCGGGGCAGGCCAGCAAGATCAAGGTGATCCCGATGAGTGAGATGGCGCGGCGGTACCGCGCCGGCGAATTGGACCCAGGGATCGGCGCTCGCGAGCCGGTCGCGGCCTAACGAAATCAGAGAGAGCAAGAGAGAAGAACAGGAGAGTGACATGAACGCACATGCAGGCACGTTGCGCGGCAAGGAAAGGTATCGCTCGGGCGTCCTCCAATACGCGCGCATGGGTTATTGGGAGCCCGACTACACGCCGAAGGACACCGACGTCATCGCGCTGTTCCGCGTGACGCCGCAGGAAGGTGTCGACCCGATCGAGGCGTCGGCCGCGGTCGCCGGCGAATCCTCGACCGCGACCTGGACGGTGGTGTGGACCGACCGTCTCACCGCGGCGGAGAAGTATCGTGCAAAATGCTATCGCGTCGATCCCGTCCCGGGCACGCCGGGCTCCTACTTCGCCTACATCGCCTATGACCTCGATCTGTTCGAGCCGGGCTCGATCGCGAACCTGTCGGCCTCGATCATCGGCAACGTGTTCGGCTTCAAGCCGCTGAAGGCGCTGCGGCTCGAGGACATGCGCTTCCCCGTCGCCTATGTGAAGACGTTCCAGGGGCCGGCCACCGGCATCGTGGTCGAGCGCGAGCGGCTCGACAAGTTCGGCCGGCCGCTGCTGGGCGCCACCGTCAAACCGAAGCTCGGACTCTCCGGGCGCAACTACGGCCGCGTTGTCTACGAGGCGCTGAAGGGCGGTCTCGACTTCACCAAGGACGACGAGAACATCAACTCGCAGCCCTTCATGCACTGGCGCGACCGCTTCCTGTACTGCATGGAGGCGGTGAACCGCGCGCAGGCGGCCTCCGGCGAAGTGAAAGGTACGTATCTCAACGTCACCGCGGGCACGATGGAGGACATGTACGAGCGCGCCGAGTTCGCCAAGGAGCTCGGGTCCTGCATCGTCATGATCGACCTCGTGATCGGCTACACCGCGATCCAGTCGATGGCGAAATGGGCGCGCCGCAACGACATGATCCTGCATCTGCATCGCGCCGGCCACTCGACCTACACGCGGCAGAAGGGCCACGGGGTCTCGTTCCGCGTCATCGCCAAGTGGATGCGGCTCGCCGGCGTCGACCACATCCATGCCGGCACGGTGGTCGGCAAGCTCGAAGGCGATCCCAACACTACGCGCGGCTACTACGATGTCTGCCGCGAGGACTACAATCCGACGAAGCTGGAGCACGGCCTGTTCTTCGACCAGAACTGGGCGAGCCTCAACAAGATGATGCCGGTCGCCTCCGGCGGCATCCACGCCGGCCAGATGCATCAGCTGCTCGACCTGCTCGGCGAGGACGTGGTGCTGCAGTTCGGCGGCGGCACCATCGGCCACCCCATGGGAATCGCGGCCGGCGCCATCGCCAACCGCGTGGCGCTGGAAGCGATGATCCTCGCCCGCAACGAAGGCCGCGACTACGTCCACGAGGGCCCGGAAATCCTGGCGCGGGCAGCCGAGACCTGCACGCCGCTGAAGGCCGCGCTCGAAGTCTGGAAGGACGTGACCTTCAACTATCAATCCACCGATACGCCGGACTTCGTGCCGACCGCGTTAGAGACGGTCTGAGGAGAGATGCGATGAAACTGACCCAAGGCTGCTTTTCCTTCCTGCCCGATCTGACCGACGACCAGATCTACAAGCAGGTGCAGTACTGCCTCGCCAACAGCTGGGCCGTGAACATCGAGTTCACCGACGATCCGCATCCCCGCAACACTTATTGGGAGATGTGGGGCCTGCCGATGTTCGACCTTCAGGACGCGGCCGGCGTCATGATGGAGCTCGCCGAATGCCGCAAGGTGTATGGCGATCGGTACATCCGCATCAGCGGCTTCGACGCCGGCCATGGCTGGGAGTCGGTGCGGCTGTCCTTCATCGTCAACCGCCCGCCGCAGGAAGCCGAGTTCGATCTTGTGCGGCAGGAGGTCGGCGGCCGCGCGATCCGCTACACCACCGTGCGCAAGCCCGTCGCGCACGCGGCAACCTGAACAAGTCTCCTCCGCGCGGAGCCTCCCTGCTCCGCATCCTTGGCGGACAACTGCTTCGCCGCCTCCCTCCGCGGCGAAGCCTCTTTCTTCGAGGTACCGATGCTTGATGTCCCCCACGCCACCACCGAAACGCCCGAGACCGCCTTCGACCTGCGCAAGGAAGCCGAGGCTGCCGGCATTACCGAGACCTTGCAGCAGCTCGAGCAGGAGTTGATCGGGCTGAAGCCGGTCAAGAACCGCGTTCGCCAGATCGCCTCGCTGCTGCTGATCGAGCGCATCCGTCAGCGCGCGGGCCTCGCGTCCTCGGCGCCGACCTTGCACATGTCCTTCACCGGCAATCCCGGCACCGGCAAGACCACGGTCGCGCTGCGCATGGCCAAGATCCTGCACGGCCTCGGCTTCGTGCGGCGCGGGCAGGTGATCTCGGTGACGCGCGACGATCTGGTCGGGCAATATATCGGCCACACCGCGCCGAAGACGAAAGAGATTTTGAAGAAGGCGATGGGCGGCGTGCTCTTCATCGACGAGGCCTATTATCTGCACCGGCCCGATAACGAGCGCGATTACGGCCAGGAGGCGATCGAGATCCTGCTCCAGGTGATGGAGAACCAGCGCGAGGATCTCGTCGTGATCCTCGCCGGCTATGGCGAGCGGATGACGAGGTTCTTCGCCTCCAATCCCGGCTTTCGCTCCCGCATCGCCCACCACATCGAATTTCCTGACTATTCGGAAGACGAGTTGCTGTTCATCGCCGAGCTGATGCTCAGGGAGCGGGGATATCGCCTGAGTACGACGGCGCGTCAGGCCTTCGAGAAATACATCGAATTGCGCCGGACCCAGCCGTTCTTCTCCAACGCACGCTCGATCCGCAACGCGGTCGACCGCATCCGGCTGCGGCAGGCCGATCGGCTGGTGTCCGATCTCGACCGCATGCTCGATGTCGCCGACCTCGAAACCATCGATCCCGCCGACGTGCTGGCGAGCCGGGTGTTCAGTGGCGGAGCAGATGCGCGGAGGCCGGCGCCGTGACGAAAGAGATCATCATCGCACCCTCGATCCTCGCCGCCGATTTTGCGCGTCTCGGTGAGGAGGTCGCCGCGATCGACGCGGCCGGCGCCGACTGGATCCATTGCGACGTGATGGACGGACATTTCGTGCCGAACATCAGCTACGGCGCCGACGTGATCAAGGCGATCCGACCGCTCACCACGCGGATGTTCGATGTCCATCTGATGATCGCGCCCGCCGATCCCTATCTGGAGGCGTTCGCGAAGGCAGGCGCCGACATCATCACGGTGCATGCCGAAGCAGGGCCGCATCTCGACCGCTCACTGCAGGCGATCCGCGCGCTCGGCAAGAAGGCCGGCGTCAGCCTGTGTCCGTCGACGCCGGAGAGTACGATCGACTATGTGCTCGACCGTCTCGATCTCGTGCTCGTCATGACGGTCAATCCCGGTTTCGGCGGCCAGTCTTTCCTCGGGTCCCAGCTCGAGAAGATCAGGCGCATTCGCCGGATGATCGGCGAGCGGCCGATCCGGCTCGAAGTCGATGGCGGCATCACGCGCGACAATGCGGCCGCCGTTGCAGCCGCCGGCGCCGATACGCTGGTGGCAGGCTCTGCCGTGTTTCGCGGCAGGGGCAGGGACGATTATGCCGCCAATATTGCCGCGATCCGCGTCGCCGCAGAGTCCGGCCGCGTGCCGAAGCGGCGAGATACTCCGGCGCGCAGCAGCGAGAGTGCGCCGGCCGGCTAAGGTGCGAAGGCCTGATTGCTGCGACGAAGACGGTGCGCTCCCTCTCCCGCTTGCGGGGGAGGGCTGGGGAGGGGGTGTCTCCACACAGAGACTCCCCAAGAGGAGAGAGCCCCCACCCGCGCCTTCGGCGCGACCTCCCCCGCAAGCGGGAGAGGTTGACCGAGCCTGCGGCGACACCAGCGATTCAATCTAAAGCCATTCGGCTCAAAATCGGCCCACTACGCACGTTCAGCCAAGGCGGCTAAAACGGACGATCGCATCGGGGCGCTTATCAAGCCCGGGCAGCAGCTCAAGTCCGAGGCCGGGGGCGTCGGAGATGGTGATCATCCCGTTCTCCATCTTCGGCAGCTCGGTGACGAGCTCGGTGTACCAACCCGTGTAGAAGGCGCGCACCGATTCCTGGATCAGCGCGTTGCGCGCGTGCATCGAGAAATGACAGGACGCAGCGTAGACGACGGGGCCGGTGCAGTCATGCGGCGCGACCGGGGTGTGCCAGGCTTCTGCCATGCCGGCGATCTTCCGCGCTTCGGACAGGCCGCCGCACCAGGACAGATCCAGCATCACGACGCCTGCGGCACCGGATTCGAGGTAATCCCTGAAGGAGTGCGTATAGGCCAGCGTCTCGGAGGCGCAGACCCAGGCCTTCGAATGCCGCGCATATTCGCCGAGGTCGTGGATGTTATCGAGGCGGAACGGATCCTCGTGCCAATAGGTGTCGAACTCGGCCAGGCGCTCCGCGAGTTTCTTGGCCATGGGCAAGCTCCACAGCGAGTGGAATTCGACCATGATGTCCATCTTGTCGCCGACCGCCTTGCGGATCTTGCGGAACGGCTCGAGCGCGGTGTTCAGCTCCTGCGGACTGATGTCCCAGCCGGCCGAACGCTCCGCGGCGATGTCGAACGGCCAGATCTTCATGCCGGTAATGCCCTGCTCGAGCAGGGAGTGGGCGAGTTCGTCGGCGCGGTAGAGGAAACCTTCGAGATCCTCATAGGGGCCGCCTTGCTCCCCGACGTGCCAGTTGGCCACCGCCTGCGAGCGGGAATCGCGGATATAGCGGTACCCGGCGCAGGTGTTGTAGGTGCGGATCGTGTCGCGCGCCTTGCCGCCGAGTGCGATCGAAACGGGCTGTCCGACCGACTTGCCAAAGATGTCCCAGAGCGCGATGTCGACGGCGGAGTTGCCGCGCGTCTCGACCCCCGAGCCGCGCCAGCCCAGATAGTTGTTCAGGCTTGCGTTGCGTGCCTCGATCTGGAGCGGATCCTTGCCGAGCAGTTTCGGCGCGACGGTCTCATGCAGATAGGCTTCGACCGCCGCTGCTCCCATGAAGGTCTCACCAAGTCCGACCGGGCCGTCGTCGGTATGGAGACGCACCCAGATGATATTGGCGAACTCGGTGAGGCGGATGGTTTCAACGGCGGTGATTTTCATCGTTCAGTCACTCTTCTTCCGGTGTCGGACGATCAGTTGGCGCCGCGGATCTTGGTGAGCTCGGTCTTCAGGCGCTCGATTGCCTCCTTGCCGATCGAGGCCTCGTGACGCTGGTAGACCGCGGCAGTCGCCTCACGCATCTTGGCGAGTTCGTCCTTCGAGACCTCGGACACCTGCATGCCCTGCTTCTTCAGGTTTGCGAGCGACTTGTCGTTGAGTTCACGCGAGACGCGGCGCTCCTCGTCGCGGCCAACGGTGGCGCACTCGCTCAAAATGGTCTGCTCCTCGGTGGCGAGCTGATCCCAGAGCTTCTTGGAGTAGAGCACGAGGAAGGGCGTATAGGCGTGGCGCGTCAGCGTCAGGTATTTCTGCACTTCGTAGAGCTTCGAGGTGTCGATGGTGACGAGCGGGTTTTCCTGGCCGTCGATCGCATGGGTCTCGAGCGCCGCAAAAACCTCGCCGAAGGCCATCGGCGTGGCGTTGGCGCCCATGCTCTTGAAGCTGTCGAGGAAGATGTTGTTCTGCATGACGCGGACCTTGAGGCCGGTCAGCTCTTCCGCCTTCGAGACCGCGCGCTTCGAGTTAGTCAGATTGCGGAAGCCGTTTTCCCAGTAGGACAGATTGACCACCCCGGCGGCTGGCAGCTGGTCGGAGATGTATTTGCCGTAGGCGCCATCGAGCACGGCATCCGCCTCTTTCTCGTTCGTGAAGAGGAAGGGCAGGTCGAACACGCCGAGCACCGGCACGATTCCCACCAGCGGCGAGGACGAAGTGATCACCATCTCCTGCGTTCCGGCGCGCAGCGCCTGCGTCGCCTGCAGGTCGCCGCCGAGAGCGCCGCCCCAGAAGGCCTGCAGCTTGAGCTTTCCGCCTGACTTGTCCGTCATGCAGGCGCGCATCTTGGCGACGCCATTTCCGACCGGATGATCCTCGTTGATGCCGTTGGAAACGCGGATGTTGCGTTCCTTGACCTGCGCCTGGGCGGAGCCGGCGAACGCGGCAAGGGCCACGGCAAGCGTAACGGCGAATTTCGTATTCAGCATGGGAATCCTCCTATGTGTTTTTTGGATTATCGACCGCTGAGCCAGGCCAGCGGAACGGTCACGAGTTGAGGGAACAGGATCAGCACGAACATCGCGATCGTCTGGGCGATCAGGAACGGCAGCACGCCGCGGATCACCAATGTCATCGGAATGCGCGCAACGCCGCAGACGACGTTGAGCACGATGCCGACCGGGGGCGTGATCAGGCCGATGGCGTTGTTGATGATGAAGAGCACGCCGAAATAGATCGGATCGATGCCCGCCTGCTTGATGACAGGCATCAGCACGGGGGTCAGGATCAGCACGGTCGGCGTGAAATCGAGCGCCGTGCCCACGACCATCACGAGCAGCATGATCATGATCATGAGGATCGTCTTGTTGCCCATGAAGGGTTCGAGCAGGCTCGACAGCTCCGCAGGAATGTTGGCCTGCGTGATGAGCCAGGCTGACACGACCGCTGCAGCGACCAGCAGCATCACCGCGCTCGTCGTCTTCGCCGCCATCAGCGTGACCTTGTAGAGGTCGGACGGCTTGAGCTCGCGATAGACGAACATGCCCACGATAAGGGCGTAGACGGTCGCAACAACGGCCGCCTCGGTTGGCGTGACGATGCCGAAGCGGATGCCGCCCAGGATCGCGATCGGCATCAGCAGGGCGAGCGAGCCGTCCCACGTCGCCTTCAGGCGCTCCGCGCCGGTGCGCCGCGGCAGGACCGCGATCTTGTCGCGGCGGCACACGATCGCCCAGGCAATCACCAGCGACAGGCCGATCAGGAGCCCCGGGAAGACGCCGGCAAGGAAGAGTTTTGTGATCGACAGATTGGCGGCGACCCCGAAAACGATGAACCCGATCGAGGGCGGAATGATCGGCGCGATGATGCCGCCCGATGCGATCAGTCCCGCGGAGCGGCCGACATCGTAGCCGGCCTGGCGCATCATCGGGAGCAGGATCGAGGCGAGGGCGGCGGTATCGGCGGCGGCCGATCCCGAGAGGGAAGCCATGATGATCGAGGCGAAGATCGCGACATAGCCCAGGCCGCCATGGAGATGGCCGACCATGGACAGCGCGAAATTGACGATGCGCTTCGACAATCCGCCGGCGTTCATCAGTTCGCCCGCAAGCAGAAAGAATGGTATCGCCAGCAACTGGAAGGAGTCCGCGCCGATGATCATGTTCTGCGCGATGATCTGGGTGTCGAAGACGCCGAGCCAGAGCATCAGCGCGACCGCGCAGACGATCAGTGAAAAGGCGATCGGCATGCCGAGCGCCATGGCGCCGCAGAGCGACAGCAGGAAGACGGCGACGGTCATTCGAGATGCCCCTTCAAATCGTGCGAGGGGTTGCCGCTGTAGTCGCCGGCGAATTCCGCCAGCTCATACGGGCCGAGCTTGCCCGTGAGGGCACGCAGCAGGCGGGCGAGCGTAATGAGACCGATGCCGAGTCCGGCAAAATACAGCACGCCGTAGACATAACCCATGCTCAGGCCGGTGACCGGCGCGACGGCGGTCGCATTGATCTCATGCTGCTTCCAGGTACCATCGAGCAGCATGACGCAACAGGCCAGCACGATGGCATCGCTGAGCACCATGCAGGCCAGCCGCCCGCGCGGGCCGATCGCGCCGACGAGCGTATCGACGCCGAGATGGCCGTTCTCGCGCATGACCACGACCGCGCCGATATAGGTCAGCCAGACGAAGAAATAGCGCGACAGCTCCTCGGACAGGTCGATGCCGGAATTGAATGCGTAGCGCAGCACCACGTTGCCGAAGACCATCACGACCATCCCGGCGAGCAGTGCGACGAGGATGGCCTCAAGCCCCCGTAGGATCCATCTTTCGGCTGTTGCGAGCATTGGGCGTTTCCTGTGTTTTTTTGTTTGTACGGTTCTTGGAGCCCGTCACTTTGCGGGGCGGACCGTTGTTGATGTCGGCTTGCGCCACCTTCAGCAGCGCAACCATGGCCGCGCGCGCCTCGTCTGACCGGCGCGCCGCAATCGCGGCCGCCACCCGGCTGTGGATCGCAATGGATGCCTGGGCACGCTTGTGGTCATGCATCGAGAGGCGGAACGAGGCTTTCAACACCGCGCGCAGGATCGGCTCGAGCTGCAGCAGCAGCATGTTGCCGGACGCTTCCAGGATTGCCTCATGGAAGCGGAAGTCCGAAGCTTCGTGTTCGGCTTTGTCCTGTGCGTTCGCCATGGCGTCGAGCGCCGTGTTGATCGCGGCGATCTGGGCGTCGGAGCCGCGCTCGGCAGCGAAGCCGGCGGCCGCCGGCTCGATCATGCCGCGCAGCTCGAGCAGATCGCGCTCGAAGCCGCTCGCCATATCGGCATCCGTGATCCAGTCCATCACCTGCGGATCGAGCAGCCGCCAGGAGGGCAGCGGCTGGACGCGCGAGCCGACCCGCGGCCCCGTCGTGATCAGTCCAAGCGCCTGCAGCGTCTTCGTCGCCTCGCGGACGACGGTCCGGCTGACGCCAAAACGGTCGGCGAGTTCATCCTCCCGCGGCAACGTGCCGTCCGCCCCGATCTGCCCTGCCACGATGAGGCGGCCGATCTGGTCGACGAGGAAGGCGTGGAAGTTCGTGGGACGCATCATCATCAAATGATCATATGATAGCAGGAATTTTGAAACGTCGTATCATCATATGAATGAGCTGGCAAGCAGCGGGGCGCGCGCTCAACAGGATTGGCGCTATGCCGCCGCTCATAGGATTGAGAAAGGGAAGGGATGTTTCCGCAATTCAGGCGCAGGCACACGCCGACATCACGGCAACCTGGAGATGAAAGGCCCGAAAATGAAAAGAGCCGCCGGCTTTCGCCCGGGCGGCTCCGTCAAGTCGCGGGCTGTGCGTAACTTCGCGAGCCCCGGTGTACCGCCGTTACCTTGTTTGCGGCCATACGCGAACAGTCATAATCTCAATCGGCCGATTTGGCTGTGACCTGCTCCACACACGCAGCAACTTTGTGCGCGGATCGGCATTGAGTCGGTCGCGTAAAACAGTGCCGAGTTTGATCCAGCACAATTCGCGCGAGGCGCGTTAAGGGGAAATTATCTCTCGCAAGCGCGAAGCCGGTGGTGCCGCAAATGTTTCGCACGCATGCAATGTCGGTGACGCATTCCGGCGGAATAAGCCAGACGTCACCAGGAGGGAGAGACTCATGGAGAACGTTCGCCGCTACCGCGCTCTGGCGTCCCTCTGCCGCCAGCAGGCTGCTTATCGTCCGTTGCAAAGCTGGGAGCTGCTTGGCCAAGCCGAGCATTTCGAGCACCTGGCCGAAGTCGAGCTGAAATCGCACTTCGATGCGTGCAACGCACAAGGTGCCGACGAGGCCGCTGCCGTACCGACCTGGGTGCATCCCGTCGCAGCGTGAGCGACGCGTTGGAAGAAGGCAGCTAATAATCCGTCATCCTGAGGTGCTCGCCGCAGGCGAGCCTCGAAGGGCGACGGGCCGGCTGCCTCACTTCCGAAAATCATCAATGATGTCAGTGCCACCTCTACTGTGCATGGGGTTGTGTTGAGCGCAGGCGTTCCCTTGCCAAGTTCCCTTGCCAAGAATTAATCGCTTGGACGGGACGCTGTAATGTCGAGATGTCCATATCGGGTGGAAGGCGACACCACACCCCAACATGGACATTCAGACATGACCGACCCCGTCAATCCCGCAACCGCAAAGCCCCGCGCGGTCCTCAAACGGCGGCGCCTCGCGCTGCTCGGAACGGTCGGTGCACTCGGCCTGGCCGTGCTCGCCGGTGCATCGAACGGATATCTTCCCAACGTCTCTCTCGCGTCGCCGGCGCTGGCCGCCGAGTCGACGGCCGCGACCCCGCCGAGCTTCGCCGACCTCGTCTCCAAGGTGAAACCCGCGGTGATCTCGGTGCGCGTCAAGATCGACCAGGATGACGACAAGACCGCGATGCTTCAGCAGAACCGGATGGAGTCCGACCAGAACTCGCCGCTCGACCAGTTCTCCCGCGAGTTCGGCTTCCGCCTGCCGCGTGGCATGCAGCAGTCCCCCAACGGGATGCCGCGGCGCCATCACGAGATCATGGGTGAGGGTTCCGGCTTCTTCATCTCGGCCGACGGCTATGCCGTGACCAACAACCACGTCGTCGACCACGCTGAGTCGGTGCAGGTCACGACCGATGACGGCGCCACCTACACCGCCAAGGTCGTCGGCGTCGATCCGAAGACCGACCTCGCACTGATCAAGGTCGAAGGTAAGAAGGACTTCCCCTTCGTGAAATTCGCGGAGCAGCGGCCGCGCATCGGTGACTGGGTCGTCGCCGTCGGCAATCCGTTCGGGCTCGGCGGCACCGTCACGGCCGGCATTGTCTCGGCCAGCGGCCGCGACATCGGCGCCGGTCCCTATGACGACTACATCCAGATCGACGCGCCCATCAACAAGGGCAATTCCGGCGGTCCCGCGTTCGACGTCAACGGCAATGTGATCGGCGTCAACACGGCGATCTACTCGCCGTCCGGCGGCTCGGTCGGCATCGGCTTCGACATTCCAGCCTCGACGGCCAAGCTCGTCGTGGCGCAGCTCAAGGACAAGGGTTCGGTCACCCGTGGCTGGCTCGGCGTCCAGGTGCAGCCGGTGACCTCAGACATCGCCGACAGCCTCGGCCTCAAGGAGGCCAAGGGCGCCATCGTCGATACGCCGCAGGACAACAGCCCGGCTGCCAAGGCGGGCATCGAGGCCGGTGACGTCATCACCGCGGTCAACGGCACGGCGATCAAGGATTCGCGCGATCTCGCCCGCACCATCGGCACGCTGGCGCCGGGCAGCTCGGTGAAGCTCGACGTCTGGCACAAGGGCTCGTCCAAGACGGTCAGCGTGGATCTCGGCCAGTTGCCGAACGAGCGCCAGGCCAAGGCGAATACCGGCAAGTCGGATGAGGGGAAGGAGACGGCTGGCACGCCGCGCCTCGGCCTCAGCCTCGCGCCGGCCGGCGATGTGCAGGGTGCCGGGCAGAAGGGTGTCGTCGTCACCTCGGTCGATCCGGATGGTCCGGCGGCAAGCCGTGGCATCCAGACCGGCGACGTCATTCTCAATGTCGGCGGCAAGGCGGTTTCTGACGTCGGCGAGATCCGCGCCGAGCTGAAGCAGGCCAAATCCTCCGGCAAGCGCAGCGTCTTGCTGCAGCTCAAGAGCGCCGACGCGACCAGGTTCGTCGCGGTCCCGCTCGCCTGAGCCGCTGCGAAGCAACAACAATCACAGAGGCGGCCCGTGGGCCGCCTCTTTCATTTGCGCGGTGGACAGCGGGCCTGCGGCGATAACATTTGCGTCAACGTGAGCGGGACGACAGGCTTCCGCCGAAATGCGTGTTCATATTGGAACCCGGGGCGCCTCACCGAGTCGTGAGACCGGGCAGGTTCAAGTTTGATCGGTGTCCGCCATGAATCGATTTATGGATCGATTGGGCCGCTTGAGCTGTCGTGCGCTGGTGCTGCTGCCGCTCGTGTTCTGCACCGGGAGCGCCCTCGGGCGCGACGATGGGCGTTACGCGAATTCGCCGCTAAAGCCGTGGTTCGACAATCTGCGCAGCCATATCGGCCTGTGCTGTTCGGATGCCGACGGCTTCGCGCTCGCCGATCCCGATTGGGAATCCCATGAAGGGCATTACCGCGTGCGGATCGACAATCAATGGGTCGACGTGCCCGAAGACGCTGTCATTACCGAGCCCAATCGTGCCGGCCGCACCATGGTCTGGCCGCTCAAGACTGCTTTCGGCGTTTCGATCCGCTGCTTCATGCCGGGCAGCATGACGTAGGATTTGCCCGGGCCTTCGGTGGCGCACGACATGCGCGCGCCGCCGCATGTCGTCGTCTCAGCTCGCGCGCTTCTTGCTCGATTTCTTCTTCGCACTCTTCTTTTTCTTCGTCGCCTTCTTGGCCTTTTTCGGGACCTTCTTGCCCTTGGCGCGTGCCTCCGACAGGCCGATCGCGATCGCCTGCTTGCGGCTCTTCACGCGACCGCCGCGTCCGCCTGGACCGCTCTTGGCGGTGCCTTTCTTGTAGCGGCGCATCTCGCGTTCAACGTCCTTGCTGGCGCTCTTCGAATAGCGCCGCTTCTTTGCTTTGCGTGCCATGAATAATCTCGCTGTTCTTCCTTGGCACGGACAGAACCGCTGTCGTGAGTCATGGTTCCACGCCGCACTGCCGGCGTGCGGCAGCAATTAGGAACGGCGGCGGCGACGAAGTGTTGGCGAGACGCATGCTTCGCTACGCCCCGCAAGAGGTCTTCACGTGACGACCACCGATATCCCTCCCACCGCGCATATCGCCCGCCATCCCATTCATCCCATGCTCGTGCCGTTTCCGATCGCCTGCTTCGTCGGCACGCTGGTCACCGATCTCGCCTATTGGCGAACGGCGGACATGATGTGGGCGAATTTTTCGTCGTGGCTTTTGCTTGCAGGCCTGGTCATGGGCGCGCTGGCGGCGGTCGCGGGACTGACCGATTTTCTCGGCAATCGCCTGGTGCGACGGCAGAATGCGGCCTGGCTGCATATGGTCGGTAATGTCCTGGTGATGGCGCTGTCGCTGCTCAATGCCTTCGTGCACAGCCGCGACGGCTGGACCGCGATTGTACCAACGGGGCTGATCCTCTCGGCGATCGTGGTGCTGATCCTGCTGTTCACGGGCTGGCAGGGCTGGACCATGGTCTATCGTCATCGCACCGGCATTGCGCCATGATCCGCGTTCGTCATTTGCATGCGCGAGCCGCGGCCTTCGCGCTTACCGGACTGTCGGTGCTGTTGCTCGCCGGTTGCGACGACGGCGGCGGCGATCCGGCGGCGCAGATCGGGCCGCAGCCAAAACTGCCCGAGATCCAGCAATATCTGTTTCCGCCGATGAACGTCGCCAAGATCGTCGGCTGGAAGGGCGACGAAACGCCGACGGTGGCGCAAGGCCTGAAGATCAAGGCGCTGGCAAAGGGCCTGCAACATCCGCGTTCGATCTACGTCCTGCCCAATGGCGACGTCCTTGTAGTGGAATCCAAGTCACCCGGCATCGAGCCGGTGCACCGACCGAAGTCGCTCGTCATGGGCTGGATCGAGAAGATGGCGACCTCGAGCGGCGACGAGCCGCCGGGTAACCGCATCACGCTGCTGCGCGACGCGAACGGCGATGGCGTTCCCGAAACGCAGAGCGTCTTCCTCGATCAGCTCAATTCGCCGTTCGGCGTGGCATTGGTCGGGAGTGATTTCTACGTCGCCAACACCGACGCGATCGTCAGATATCCTTACAAGGAGGGCGACACCAGAATCACTGCGAAGGGCACGGTGCTGACGGAATTGCCGGGCGGACCGATCGATCATCACTGGACCAAGGCGATGGTCGCGAGCGCCGACGGCTCAAAGCTCTATGTCGGCGTCGGCTCAAACAGCAATATCGTCGAGAATGGCATCGGCGCCGAGCGCGATCGCGCCGCCATCTGGGAGGTCGATCGCGAGAGCGGACGCTCGCGCCTGTTCGCGCAGGGCCTGCGCAATCCGACCGGCCTCGCCTTCGAGCCGCAGAGCGGAAAGCTCTGGACCATCGTCAACGAACGCGACGAGCTCGGGCCCGACCTCGTGCCGGATTACATGACATCGGTGAAGGATGGCGGCTTCTATGGCTGGCCCTACAGCTATTACGGACAGCATCTCGATCCGCGTGTGCAGCCGCAGCGGCCCGACCTGGTCGAGCGCGCGATCATGCCTGACTATGCGCTGAGCTCGCACGTCGCGCCGCTCGGGCTTGCCTTCTACACCGCCAACGCGTTGCCTGAGACCTATCGCGGCGGCGCTTTCGTCGGCGAGCACGGCAGCTGGAATCGTCAGACCCTGAACGGATACAAGGTCGTGTACGTGCCGTTCAGGAACGGCCAGCCCGAGGGCAAGGCCCAGGACGTGGTGACGGGCTTTCTCGACAACGACAAGAAAGCGCGCGGCCGTCCCGTGGGGCTGGCCGTCGACAAATCCGGCGCGCTGCTGATCGCCGATGATTCCGGCAACACCGTCTGGCGCGTCACGTCGGGAGGTTGACGTCGTCCTAGAACGAGTTGGCGAGTTCGATCTCGTCTTCGAGCGCCTGGATGCGTCGCGCGGCTTCGTCGAAGCTGAGATCGCGGGCGTATTGCATGGGCTGATAGGCCTCTTCGCTGAGGCGGCGCAGGCGAAGACCCTGAGAGCGCGTCATCTGCTCCGCGAGGAAGGCCTTGGCGTCGTACCTGTTAGCGTTCTGTTGACCGTCGAGGCGCATGTCCGTTCTCCATCCAGAATTCGTGACTTGACTATATGTTCTTATTTTGTTCTAACAAGCCATGGACAACAGAATTAATGAAATTCGTCGGAAAATCAGCGCGTTAAGGCTGAAGATGACCGACGTGGAAGCGCTGATGCATGAGCAGATCGCTTCCGACCGGGATTGCTCCGGGAATGCGCTTTGCCTGCTCGGCTTGCGCAACGACATGAAGCGGCTGGTCGCCGATTGGCGGGCGGCTGGTGGTAGCGATCTGCTTCCGAGCATCCGTGATCGGAGAGGGCTGCGCATCGTGAAGCCCGAGATCAAACCGGCGCACGCGCGTCGCTGAGCGTTGGTCGGGAGGCCGCCGTGGACGAAGACCCGGATGCGTACCGGATTCTGACGCTGCGGGCCGAGATCCTCGAACTGGGCTCCGCGATCCGGCAGTTGCAGCGTGCTGGCCTTGATGATGCCGCCGCGCTGCTTCTGATCTCGCGCAAGCGCGCGCAACTCGAAAGCCTCGTGCAGGCCGCAAGGCGAGGGGTCGGCGCCCCTGCAACTGCAAGTGCGGTGCGGCCTTTACATGATTGACATCCGGCGCAGCTAAATCGTGTTCCTCACGTCGCGCCGGAGCACGTCGATGCTGGACACGGAGATGACCACCCTGCTGCGGGCGGTTCTTGATGAGGTCTGCGTGAACGTTCCGGAATCCGAGACCGCGATGCGCCAGCGGGTGGCTGCGAAAATTTTCGAAGCCACGCAGAAGGGGCAATGGTCGATCGACGACGTCAGGCGTGCAGGCCGCGATGCGCTGACCAGCACGCCAACGATGTGGCCTTGATAAGATGTGGCCTTGATAAAAAGCCCCGCGTCACTGCGGGGCCTTTTACGTTGCTGGCAAAGGGCGCTACTTGCTCATGCCGCCGCTGGTGCCCTTGCTCTTCGACATGTTGTTGTTCGTCATGGTGCCGCCCTGATCGCTGCCGGGGCCGGAGCCACCCTGGCCGGAAGCGTCGGGTCCCTTGGACTTGGTGTTCGCGCCTGTCGTGGTCTGCGACATCGACGAATCGTGCTTGGCCTTGTGCGACTTGGCTTCGGCGGCGAGCGGCGCTGCAGCGAAGGCGGTTGCCGCGAGCAGAGCGAGTGCGAGTTGGGCTTTCTTCATGGTCGGAATTCCCTGTGTTGAATTGACGCAGGGAGAAACTGGAGCCGTATGCGGGAGTTCCTGGGGAACATCGGCCGGCCCGTCACACGCACGTCATTCGCACTTCAACTTTCCTTGTCCTCGCAGAGAATGAACACGGCGCCGGTCAGCGTTGCGCCGACCGCGAATGTCATCACCAGCGTTCCCAGGAACACCAAGCGCGTCGCACTGCTGCCATTTTGCAAAAGCGCCGCAAGCGTGGGGTTCACCAGAACGAGAAGAAGGCCAAGGATGAGGCTGAGCGCTGTTCCCATCATCGCATGCGTCATCAGCCTGATGGCACCGTTCGGGGAAGCCAGACCTGATGATTTTCGTGCGCGCATGGCGCCCTCGCGATCTGCGGGCAAACGCTGCCGGATGAACCGGGTTCCTCCAGATGGCGCCTGATCTTCAGGTGAGGTTCATGCGCGAGGCCCGACAATGGCTCCGAACAATCACGGGAACCTTGATCATGGGACAGGTCGTCTTTCTTTATCGCTCCCTGGCCTACCGCCACGCCGCGGCGGAGATGCTGCGCAAGGCGCGCACGCTGCCGCAGGGATCGGAACGCCACGCCGCACAGCGCTATGCAACGGCATTGCGTGACCTCGCGCAGACCGAGGCCTGGCTCGAGGGACGCACGGCCAGTGTCGGGTCTCCTATGGAGGAGATGCAGCAGGTCAGGCGACGCGCAGGTACTAAGAGATCTTCGCTAGCCTGAGGCGCGCTGCAATTCGTCTGCCGCGGCATCGAATTCCTGCGGCCTCGACACGGCACTCTTGCGGGCCATTGGCACGTCGAGCCGGCACAGCAGACCCTCGGGGCGCCAGTCGAATTGCGCCTGGCCGCCCAGTTGGGACTCGACGCTCGCAAGCAGGCTCTTGGTGCCAAACCCGCGCGCCTGCGGCTGACGTACCAGCGGGCCACCGGTTTCTTCCCAGATCAGGACGAGCATGTCGTCCTCTACCCGCCAGCCGATCGCAAGCCGTCCCGTCCGCGTCGAGAGCGCGCCGTACTTGGCCGAATTGGTGAAGAGTTCGTGCAGCGCCAGCGCCAGAGTCTGCGCCGTGGCAGGCAGGAGCTGGACCTGCGACCCGGACAGATCGATCTGGCCACCGAGTGAATAGGGCGCCAGCTCTTCTTCGATCAGCCTGGACAGCTCGGCACCCTGCCAGCTCGATAGCGACAGAATGGTGTGCACGCGCGCCAGCGCGTTGATGCGTCCCTCGACCGCACTGACATAGGTCTTGACGTTGTCGGCGCGGGTGAGGCGAACGATCGACTGCGCGAGCGCCAATGCGTTCTTGGCGCGGTGATCGACCTCGCGCGCCAGCAGGTTCTGCCGCTCCTCGGCGCGCTTACGCTCGGTGATGTCGACCGTGACGCCGCTGACGCGTACCACGCGGCCGCTCGGATCGAGTGTTGCGGCCGCCGTGCTGACGCACCAGCGTACCTCACCATCCGGCCGCTGGATGCGGAATTCCGCGTTGTAGGCCCGCGTGCCTGTGTTGAACTCGGCGATGGCCTTGCGGAACTGATCGACATCGTCGGGGTGCAGCAGCGCCTGAACGTTTGCCGAGGTGACGTTGAAAGTGTCCTGGGTGACGCCGAAGATGCTGTACTGCCCTTCGTCCCACATCCAGTCGCCGTTGATCCAGTCCCAATCCCAGGATCCCATCTTGCCGGCGGCGATCGCCATGCTGCGCCGCTCTTCGCTCTCGCGTAGTTTTGCAGTGGAGTTCTCGAGTTCCGCGGTGCGCGCGCGCACGCGGTCTTCCAGCTCCTGGTTCAACCGCTCCAGCTCTCGCGTCTTGCGGTAGAGCTCGCAGAACACCTTGATCTTCGCGCGCAGCACCTCCGGCACGACCGGCACCGGAACATAGTCGACCGCGCCCATTTCGTAGCCGCGCAGCCGATCGATGTCGCTGACCTGAATAGCCGAGATGAAGATCATCGCGGTCTTCTGGAATCGCGGATGCTCGCGGATCATCGCGGCGAGCTCGAAGCCGTCGAGTTCCGGCATGCAGACGTCGACCAGGATCACCGCGATCTCGGTCTTCAGTAGGATTTCGAGCGCTTCGCGGCCCGAGGAGGCGATCACGAGATTCTCGCCGAGCTCCTTCAGGATCACCTCGTAGGCGAGCAGCTTGGCCGGCTGGTCGTCGACGAGGAGGATGTTGACCTTGTCCTGATCCATTCTCGAAAACCTACTCAACGGTGCAGCCACATGCGGATCGCAAGCAGCAGCTGGTCGGTATTGACGGGTTTGGCGAGGTAGTCGGACGCACCGGCTTCCAGACATTTCTCGCGGTCGCCTTTCATCGCCTTCGCAGTCAGCGCGATGATCGGAAGGCGTGCGAATGTCGGATTTTCCCGGATCACGCCGATGGTTTGATAGCCATCCATCTGCGGCATCATGATGTCCATCAGGACGATCGCGATTTCCGGGTTGGATTCGACCAAAGCGACTGCTTCGCTGCCGGTCGTTGCCGTCAAGACCTTCATGCCGCGCCGTTCCAGCACGCTCGACAGCGCAAAGATGTTGCGGGCGTCGTCGTCGACCAGCAGCGCGGTCCGGCCGATCAAATCTTCGTCGGAACTGTTCAGTTTCTCCAGCATGCGCTGTTTCTCGACCGGCAGCTCGGTGATCACGCGGTGCAGGAACAATGCGGTTTCGTCGAGCAGCCGTTCGGGCGATTCCACGCCCTTGACGACGATGCTGCGCGCCATGGTGTGCAGCTCGGCATCCTCTTCGGCCGAGAGCTCACGCCCGGTGAAGACCACGACCGGGATGTTCGCGAGATCCTCGTCCTTGCGGATCTGGTCGAGCACCTCGAAGCCGCTCATGTCGGGCAGCCGCAGATCCAGCACCACGCAATCGCAGGCCTGCTCGCGCAGCGTCGAGAGCGCGCTGGCGCCGGTCTCGGCCGCCACGATCTCGATATCGTCGTGATGCAGCAGCTCGCGGATCGACATCTGCTCGGCTTCGTTGTCCTCGACGATCAGCAGCCGCTTGCGCCGCGGCCGCGCATATTCCTTGATCTGGGTCAGGGCGGCCGAGACGCCTTCGGTCGTCGTCGGCTTGTTGACGAAGGAGAACGCGCCGCGCGCGAGCGCATGCTGGCGGTCCTCGTCCAAGGTGATGATCTGCACCGGGATGTGACGCGTCAGCGGATTGTGCTTGAGCTGGCTCAGCACGGTCCAGCCCAGCATGTCGGGCAGGAACACGTCGAGCGAGACCGCGGTCGGCTGGTATTGCTTGGCAAGCTCCAGCGCCTCGGCGCCGCGGGCCGCGACCAGCACCTTGAAGTTCTTGTCGCGGGCAAGGTCGACCAGAACGCGGGCATAGTGCGGATCGTCCTCGACGATCAGCAATATGGTGTCGCCGGGCTCGAGGTTGAGGCGGTCGTCGGCGATCGGCTCGAGGACGCGCTGCGGGTCGGGAGCCGTCGTGGTCGACTGCAGCGCCGGCGGCTGGTTGTGCGGTTGTGGCACGGGTGTAGCGCGCGGCGCAAGTGTCGGCCCGGAATATTTCAGCGGCAGATAGAGCGTGAAGGTCGAGCCCTTGCCGGGCGCACTGCGCAAATGGATTTCGCCGCCGAGCAGGCTTGCAAGCTCGCGGCTGATGGCAAGACCAAGACCCGTGCCGCCATATTTGCGGCTGGTACCGGCGTCGGCCTGCTGGAACGCCTCGAAGATCAGCTTCTGCTTTTCGAGGGGAATGCCGATGCCGCTGTCGGAGACCTCGAAGGCGATGACCGCGGGCGCCGAGCTCAGCAGCGGATGGTCGCTGCTCCAGCCGCCGATCGCGCCGGCGACCTTGAGCTGCACACCGCCTTCGGCAGTGAACTTGAAGGCGTTGGACAGCAGGTTCTTCAGCACCTGCTGCAAACGCTTGGAGTCCGTGACGAGGCTGCGGGCCAGATTCGGATCGATGTCGATGTTGAAGGTCAGGCCGCGGTTCTCCGCCTCGTGCCGGAACGGGCGTCCGACGGTTTCGAGCAGGTTCGCGGTCAGGATCTCCTCGGCGTCCACCGTCACGGTACCGGACTCGATCTTGGAGAGGTCGAGAATGTCGCTGATCAGGTTGAGCAGGTCGGTGCCGGCGCCGTGGATGGTGCGCGCGAACTCGACCTGCTTGGCCGAGAGGTTTCCGTCCGGATTGTCGGTGAGCTGTTGTCCGAGGATCAGGATCGAGTTGAGCGGCGTACGCAGCTCGTGGCTCATATTGGCGAGGAATTCCGACTTGTACTTCGAGGTCAGCGCCAGCTCGGTCGCCTTTTCCTCGAGCGCGCGGCGGGCCTGCTCGATTTCCTGGTTCTTGCGTTCGACGTCGACGTTGCGCTCGGCGAGCTGCTGCGCCTTCTGCTCGAGCTGATCGTTGGTCTGTTGCAGCTCGCGCTGCTGGGTCTGGAGCTCGCCGGCGAGTTGCTGCGACTGCTTCAGCAGGCCTTCGGTCTGCATCGTCGCTTCGATCGAGTTGAGCACGATGCCGATGGAGTCTGTGAGCTGCTCGAGGAAGGTCATCTGCGAGGTCGTGAACGAGGTGAGCGAGGCCAGCTCGATCACCGCCTTGGCCTGGTTCTCGAACAGAACCGGCAGCACCACGAGGTTCTTCGGCATGACCCGGAGCAGGGCGGAATTGACCGGCGTCACGTCGGCCGGGATGTCCGCGACGACGCGGGGGCGCTTGTCGATCACGCATTGCCCGATCAGGCCGTCGCCGAATTGCAGCACCTGCTGGTAGGGATAGACGCCGTCGCCGGCATAGGAGGCAAGCAGCCGGAGCTGCGGGCTGTCCTCGTTCTCGACCTGGTAGATCACGCCGGTATGCGCGTTCACCAGCGGTGACAGCTCGGAGAGCAGCAGCCGGCCGACGGTGGTGAGGTCGCGCTGGCCCTGCAGCATGTTGGTGAATTTCGCGAGGTTGGTCTTCAGCCAGTCCTGCTCGGTGTTCACGTCCGTCGTCAGACGGAGATTCGTGATCATCGTGTTGATGTTATCTTTCAGCTCGGCGAGCTCGCCGCGGGCGTCGACCTGAATCGACGGCGTCAGGTCGCCCTTGGTCACGGCGGTCGCGACCTCAGCGATCGCGCGCACCTGCGAGGTGAGGTTAGCCGCCAGCAGGTTGACGTTGCCGGTCAGGTCCTTCCAGGTGCCGGCAGCGCCGGGCACGTCGGCCTGGCCGCCGAGACGGCCTTCGACGCCGACTTCGCGGGCGACCGACGACACCTGATCGGCGAAGGTCGCCAGCGTCTCGGTCATGTTGTTGATGGTGTCGGCGAGAGCGGCGACCTCACCCTTCGATTTCACGGTGAGATTTTGTTTCAGATCGCCGTTCGCAACAGCGGTCACCACCTTGACGATGCCGCGCACCTGCTCGGTGAGGTTCGCCGCCATGAAGTTGACGGTGTCGGTCAGGTCCTTCCAGGTGCCGGCGACGCCCGGCACCTGGGCCTGGCCGCCGAGCTCGCCTTCGGTGCCGACCTCGCGCGCGACGCGCGTGACTTCGCCGGCGAACGCGTTGAGCTGGTCCACCATCGTGTTGATGGTGTTTTTCAGCTCGAGGATTTCGCCCTTCACGTCCACGGTGATCTTGCGCGACAGGTCGCCGCGCGCAACGGCCGTGGTGACTTCGGCGATGTTGCGGACCTGGGTGGTGAGGTTCGCAGCCAGCAGGTTAACGTTGTCGGTGAGGTCCTTCCAGGTGCCGCCGACGCCGGGCACGACGGCCTGACCGCCGAGCCGGCCTTCGGTGCCGACCTCGCGCGCCACGCGCGTCACTTCGGCGGCGAAGGAGCGGAGCTGCTCCACCATCGTGTTCAGGGTGTCCTTGAGCAGCAGGATTTCGCCGCGCACGTCCACCGTGATCTTCTTCGACAGGTCGCCGCCGGCGATCGCGGTCGCGACCTCGGCGATGTTGCGGACCTGGGCTGTCAGGTTCGAGGCCATGAAGTTGACGTTGTCGGTGAGATCCTTCCAGGTGCCGGCGACGCCTTGCACTTCGGCCTGGCCGCCGAGCTTGCCTTCGGTGCCGACTTCGCGTGCGACGCGTGTAACTTCGCCGGCGAAGGCGTTGAGCTGGTCCACCATGGTGTTGATGGTGTTTTTCAGCTCGAGGATTTCGCCCTTCACGTCCACGGTGATTTTTCGCGACAAGTCGCCGCGCGCCACGGCTGTCGTCACTTCGGCGATGTTACGGACCTGGGCGGTGAGGTTGCCCGCCATCGAGTTCACGGAGTCCGTCAGATCCTTCCAGGTGCCGGCGACGCCGGGCACGTTGGCCTGGCCGCCGAGACGGCCTTCGGTACCGACCTCGCGCGCCACGCGCGTCACTTCGCCCGCGAAGCGGTTGAGCTGGTCGACCATCGTGTTGAGAGTATCCTTCAGCTGAAGGATCTCGCCGCGCACGTCGACCGTGATCTTGCGCGAGAGGTCGCCGCCGGCGATGGCGGTCGCGACCTCGGCGATGTTGCGGACCTGGGCCGTCAAATTGCCGGCCATCGAGTTCACGGAGTCCGTCAGATCCTTCCAGGTGCCGGCGACGCCGGGCACGTCGGCCTGGCCGCCGAGCTTGCCGTCGGTGCCGACCTCGCGCGCCACGCGCGTGACTTCGCCGGCAAACGCATTGAGCTGGTCCACCATGGTGTTGAGCGTCTCCTTCAGCTGAAGGATTTCGCCCGAGACGTTCACCGTGATTTTCTTCGACAAGTCGCCTTGGGCGACCGCGGTCGCGACTTCGGCGATGTTGCGGACCTGTCCGGTCAGGTTCGAGGCCATCGAGTTGACGGAGTCCGTCAGATCCTTCCAGGTGCCGCCGACGCCGCGCACGACCGCCTGGCCGCCGAGCTTGCCTTCGGTGCCGACCTCGCGCGCGACGCGCGTGACTTCGCCGGCGAAGGCGTTGAGCTGGTCCACCATCGTGTTGATGGTGTCCTTCAGCTCCAGGATTTCACCGCGCACGTCCACCGTGATCTTCTTGGACAAATCGCCGCCGGCGACCGCGGTCGTCACCTCGGCGATGTTGCGAACCTGCGCGGTCAGGTTCGACGCCATCGAGTTGACGCTTTCGGTCAAATCCTTCCAGGTGCCGGCGACGCCGAGCACGTTGGCCTGGCCGCCGAGCCGGCCGTCGGTGCCGACCTCGCGCGCGACGCGCGTGACTTCGCCGGCAAAGGCGTTGAGCTGGTCCACCATGGTGTTGAGCGTTTCCTTCAGCTGAAGGATTTCACCCGAGACGTTCACCGTGATCTTCTTCGACAAGTCGCCGCCCGCGATCGCGGTCGCGACGTCGGCGATGTTGCGGACCTGCGCCGTCAGGTTCGAGGCCATGAAGTTGACGTTGTCGGTGAGATCCTTCCAGGTGCCGGCGACGCCGGGCACCTGGGCCTGGCCACCAAGCTTGCCTTCGGTGCCGACTTCGCGCGCCACGCGCGTCACTTCCGAGGCGAAGGAGTTGAGCTGGTCCACCATCGTGTTGATGGTGTCCTTCAGCTCCAGGATTTCGCCGCGCACGTCCACGGTGATCTTGCGCGAGAGGTCGCCGCGCGCCACGGCGGTCGTGACGTTGGCGATGTTGCGGACCTGCGCGGTGAGGTTGCCGCACATCGCGTTGACGGAGTCGGTCAGGTGCTTCCAGGTGCCGGCGACGCCGGGCACGATGGCCTGGCCGCCGAGCTTGCCGTCGGTGCCGACCTCACGCGCCACGCGGGTCACTTCGGAGGCGAAGGAGCGCAGCTGGTCCACCATCGTGTTGATGGCTTCCTTGAGCTGCAGGATCTCGCCGCGGACGTCGACCGTGATCTTCTTGGACAAGTCGCCGTTGGCGACCGCGATCGTCACCTCGGCGATGTTGCGAACCTGGTTGGTCAGGTTGTTCGCCATCGAGTTGACGCTCTCGGTCAAATCCTTCCAGACGCCGGTCACCTCCGGCACCTGGGCCTGGCCGCCGAGCTTGCCTTCGGTGCCGACCTCGCGCGCGACGCGCGTCACCTCGGAGGTGAACACGCCGAGCTGCTTGATCATGGTGTTGACGATGGTCGCCGACTGCAGGAATTCGCCGCGCAGCGGGCGGCCCTCGACGTCGAGCTTGACGGTTTGCAGCAGATCGCCCTGGGCGACCGCGGCGACGGCGCGCGTCACCTCGCGCGTCGGCCACAGCAGATCGTCGATCAGGGTGTTGACCGAGCCTTCCATGTCGGCCCAGGAGCCGGAGGCGAGGCCGAACTTCACGCGTTGGCGCGTCTTGCCTTCGCGTCCCACCACCTGGCCGACCAGCTCGAGCTGCTGCGCCATGCGCTGGTTGGCGGCGATGATGTCGTTCAGGGTGTCGGCGATCTTGCCGTCGATGCCGAGATAGTCGCCGCTCATGCGTACGGAGAAGTCGCCGCTGCGCATGGCCTGCAATGCGAGCAGCAGCTCCTGGCGGGAATCCGCCTCCGGGCTGCCGTTGACTTTTCGTTTGATGACGCGACGACCGGACGGCGAAGTTCCGGACTCGATGTCGCTCATATTAATTCCCCCGCAGGCGTGCCGAATCCAATGCGAACACGCAACTCTGGAAATAGAACGTCAGCGAAATTCCAAATCAAGCGACAACATGTGATGATGCAGCACTGGAACCTGCTTCGCTCAGCCCGATCAAAGTAACGCGCCCCGGGCGGCTGAGTTCCACCGGTTTCACGAATTATTTCTGTCATTTGTCAGGTTCCGCTGAGCGGAACATCGCGGCCTGCGATCGGATCGGAACGGAGCGCGAGTCCTCAGGGTTAGCCTGAAGACAACAGGAGCCGTTCATGAAAACCGTGACCCTGGCTATCGCCGCCACCACCTTGCTGCTTGCAGAGGCAGCCTATGCCGAGAACGGCGCACCGAGCGGCCGCGGTGCCGTCAAGGGCGATCCGGCTGCGAGCTCGGCGACTCCTGGCTCGGCTCCGACGACGGGCGCGGCACCCCAGAGCCGGAGCGGCAGCGGCATGTCGACGTCGGGCGGCCGGGACGACAATGGCGATCAAGGGCGGGACAAGATGCCCGAGAGCAATCGCGCGGTGAAGCCGGAGAGCGAGCAGCACAAGCCGCAGCGATAGGACCTGTTTGCAAGGCCTATTTGTCAGCCATGCTGCGCGCGGCATCACCCAGCTGCGATCGCAGCACTGGCAATTGCGCACGCGCAAAAGCGCTCAATGCGTCGTTGTCGGGCGCGCGCAGATATTGTTCGAGCAGGGCGATGGCGTCTTCGTATTCACTCACCTGCACCGCGTAGAATTGCCGGACAAAGGCCGGACCATCCGAATCGTCAGGGACGGTGAGCGCGGCATTGGCGGCGGGCGACTTGCCGATGCTCGGCTCGGCGCCGATCGCCTGCTGGATTTGCTTGAGCGCCTTGTCGCGCCTGGCGGCATCCTCGGCGCGCAAGGTCGCGAGATTTTTGACCTCCTGGTTGCCCTTGAGGTCGGCACTCTCCAGCAAGCCTTGCTGGAAGCGTCCGAACGCGTAGAGACGGCCGATGACCTCGCCGGCCGAAGGAGGACGAGCGCTGTCCTGGGCAGCGCGTTCGCTGCCATTGTCGGCGAAGGCCGTAGCGCTCGGAGACAGGGCACTCAGACATAGCAGGACGATGGCGACGATGATGCGCATGGTACGTCAATCACGGAACCCGCGCTGATGTTCCCCGACATTACGATCCCGTAAGCCGGGTTGCGGACATGCAACCGGGCACCCACGTCTTTACGCATGAGACAATCAGAAATCTTCAGAGACAACGCCGAGAACTGCCTGCAACTCGCGGAAGGCGCCGAAGGCCAGCCGGCCTACAACCGCTATTCGCGCATGGCCGAGGCCTGGACCGCGCTCGCGCGGGAGCAGGACTGGCTCGATGGCGAGGTTCCGCCGATGAATCTTCGCAGGCCGAAACAGTAGCGTGCGAGTGCTGTGAGGCCGCTCACGGATGGACCGCGACCGCGACGGCAAAGTCAGGGATAGCAGAACGTCACGTTTTTGATTCCAGGAGGAGAACTGCAATGGCTCCACGTCTGGCTCTTTTGACCCTCGTCATGGCTTTCAGCGTGTCGGTCGCGTTCGCAACGGTCACGACCGTTCGACAGGTGCATCTGGCGAAGGCTTCGACCGTGCAACACGCGACCCATATCTGACCCGCGGAACACCTTCAGGAACCTTTTCTGTCCCGAAACGTAGGCCCAAACGCCTCGGCGATATCTGCCGGGGGCGCGCGTGATCGCACGCGACAAGGCAACGCGAGGGACAGATGCCGCTCTACCATTTCGATCTCGTCAACACGAAGACGGTGACGGATCACGGTGGCGAAGTGCTGCCCGATGATATCGGTGCGATGGATTCCGCGGATGAGCTGGCGCGGAAGCTGCTCGCGGCGTTTCCCCAGCTGAAGAACCGCCACTATGCGATCCTCGTGACCAACGAGGATGGCGACGAGATTTGCCGCCTGCCGCTCGATGTCATTCATTAGCGGTCAGAAGGAGGAGAACAGCATGAGCCAATCCAATCACGGCATCGTTCGCGACAAGCGTGGCGAAGAGCAGCCGATCGACAAGCAGCGCGCGCAAACGGTGCACAAGGCCGAGCAGAAGGGCTCGTCCTCGAAGGAAGCAACGCGCGATCCCAAGCTGAACGATGCGAGCAAGACGCCGGGCTCAGGCATGACGCCGGATGATTCCGGCGATGCGCCGACGGGCTGAGAGCCGAGGAACGAATCCGTTTCAGTCGCGTAGACGGATTGCAGCCGGCTTCATTCCCCCGGTGGGCCGGAAGCAATCTCCAAGGACGACCCTGGCACCCGTGCCGGGGTCGTTTGTTTTTCGGATGTCATGGAGCCGGCGCGATGGCCGTCAGTCTTCGTCTTCGCCCGCCTGCGAGTGGCCCCCTGGCCCGCGGCCGAACACGCCGAAGCTGCTCGATTTGACGCCGGCCACGGCGTCTACACCGATACTGGCAAGACCAAGCTTGAGCAGCTCGCGCACGGCGGCGGCACGCGTCGGCATGCGGTGCTTGAAGCGGAAGTCGTCGACGAGGGCCAGTTCCTCGGGCGACAGCATGACCTGAAGTCGTTCTGCGCGAATGTCGTTCATGGGCAGACCATGCAAACTTAGCAAATTGAGTAGTTTACTCAACGAACATACTTAGCAAGAGTTCCCCAAGAGTCAAAGGATGTGCCAAGTTAGCCAAATTATACAGTAAAATCAATGATTTAGAATTGAACCAACGGTGCGGGCGTGTATTGTCGTTTCAACAGGAGAGACGATCATGCCAAACGAGGAAGTCCGTCTGCCCCGCAAATTATCAGATGAGCCCAAGGCGCCGAAGCCGAGCCGCGCCAGCCACCGCGAGGTTATCGATAATCTCGATCGCTGGGCGAATAGCCCGGGCCTGCAGCCGCCGACGACATCCGATGACGAGTGCATCCGATGACACGACGACGGCGGTCTGATCCGCACACGTTCGAGCAGCGCCTCAGCGAGGAGAAGCTTCGGCTCGAGAGCAGTCTCGCCGGCCTGCCGATAGGCGCGCCGCGTGAGGCGATCCTCATTCGCATCGAGCGTCTCCAGGCGGCTGCCGAGATGTACGATTTCCTGACGCATCGGGACGCGGCTGCGCCGGCCACGTGAACGCGGCTAGGCGTTTGGGCGTCGTTCCTGAACCCGCGTGGTGCGGAGCCGGCGTCTGAGCCACCACATCGCCACCGACACGAGCGCCCAAATGGCGACGGCTCCGGTGAAAGCAGCAACGATGTTGCGCTCAACGATCAGACAGAACACCGCCGCGAACGCGATGAGGCCGAGACTTCCGAGGCCCGCGCCGGCGGCTTCAAGCGCAGCAGCTTCCTGGCCGCGTCGACGACCGCTCAGTCCCGCCTTGTGCTTTTCATGGCGCTGATGGCGTTCAATCAGCGTCGCGCTGGCGCAGAAAACGGCCGGCAATGCCAGGAACAGGCCGCCGACCGCAGGACCAAATCCTGCGCCGATCAGTCCGGCAAAAACCGTTGCCGCGCCGCCCAGCACGAATCGAACCGCATATTCATAGCCGCGGGTTTGCCTGAGCGATGCGGGCGAGATCTTGATCAGCATCATGCCGCTCCGCCGAACATTGCCAGCAGACCGAAGGCGATCGCGAGCCAGACGACGAGCGACAGCATCGTCGCCGGCAGCGCCCCGACATCGAAGCGCATCAGCAGCTGGCAGACGGCGAAGCTGAAGCAGCCGAGCGCGGCCGCGCCATACATCATGGTCCAGCCTTCGGCCGCCGCATAATGCGGACCGTGCTGAACCACGGCGAGACCGAGTGTCGCCAGCGCCACCGATGGCGCGGCGCCGAGGAGACCGGCAAAGCTCTTGGGGCGCAGCACGTCGCTCAGGATTGCAAAGGCGGATACGATCAGGCCGCCAGCCACGAAACGGATGATGTGCTCGGTCATCGCCGTGTTCGCCGCGGCAGCGTCCAGGGCCTCAGCAGCCGTTCGACGCCGATGCCGAGGGCGAAGCCCGCCAGCACGTCAGTGGTCCAATGCGCGAGCAGTGCGATCCGGGTCAGCGACAACCCGACTGCCAGGCTTCGCGCGAGGCGTCGCCGCGCCGGTGGCAGCAGACCGGCTGCCGAGGCCAGCGCTCCCATATGCACGGCATGGCCGGAGGGAAAGGCGTCGTTCGGTTGTCCGGAGATCGGAATGCCATGCCGATGACCGCGCACGGTCAGTCGATCCGGCCGCGTCTGGTTGAACAAGGATTTGAGAATGTGCGGGAGGACGGCGGTTGCAACCGAAACGGCGAGCACATGGTTCGCGATGGGGTGCGCCGCAGGGCGTCGCACTTGCACATAGAGCCAGCCCGCAGCCGCAAGTGCCAGCAGCACGTGCTCGTCCGCGCCCCATGTCAGAGCTTCAGCAGCTTCCTCCGCGCCGGGCGTGGCATGGTCTGCAACGTCATCTGCGATCGCGATGTCGATCCGGGTTGGCTTGACTGTTACAAGTGCCATCGTCGTCGGCCGCGCGGACTATCCTTGTGACACGCTGGTCAGCCTATGGCTGGCCGGAGCCGCCGGCCGCGCCATAAACCTGTCCGGTGGCATAGCTCGCATCTGCCGCCGCGAGCTGCACGTAGATCGAGGCGAGCTCGACCGGTTGACCAGGACGGCCCATCGGTGTGTGTCCGCCGAATTGCTCCAGCTTCTCCATCGTGGCGCCACCGGAGACCTGCAGCGGCGTCCAGATCGGACCGGGCGCGACGCCATTGACGCGAATGCCCTTGGGACCCAGCTGCTTGGCGAGCGATTTGACGTAGTTCATCGTCGCCGCCTTGGTCTGCGCATAGTCGTAAAGCTCGGGCGAGGGGTCGTAGGCCTGCTCGGAGGTGGTGCCGATGATGCATGCGCCGGGCTTGAGATGCGGCAGCGCTGCCTTGATGATCCAGAACGGCGCGTAGATGTTGGTCTTCATCGTGGCGTCGAATTCTTCCGATGAAACATCCAGGATGGATTCGCGTGTCTGCTGCCGCGCTGCATTGCAGACGACGATGTCGAGCCCGCCGAGCTCGCGGACCGCACGCTCGACCAGCTCCTTGCAGAACGCCTCGTCCCTGAGATCGCCGGGAATGCCGATGCCCTGCCGTCCTTCCTTTTTGATCAGCGCGATCACTTCCTGCGCGTCGGGCTCCTCGGTCGGGAAATAATTGATGGCGACATCCGCGCCCTCGCGTCCATAGGCGATCGCCGCCGCGCGGCCCATGCCGGAATCGCCGCCGGTGATCAGCGCCCTGCGGCCGCTAAGCCGCGCCGAACCCTGGTAGCTGGTCTCACCGTGATCCGGCTTCGGTTCCATCTTGCCGGCAAGACCGGGCCAGGGTTGCGACTGCTTCCTGAACGGCGGTTTTGGATAGCGTGACGTCGGGTCGATCAGGGCTGCTCGGCCATGTCTTCCTTCCCGGGAAAGCCGGCCAATCTGCCGACATTCCCACAGCGATCGGTCACTTGCTGGTCTGGCCGACGCTCGGCGCCTTGCCGAGCTCCTGCGCCATCTCGAGATGATGCTTCAGCGCCGGCAGCGTCTTGCCGGCCCAGTCCTTCAGCTCGGAATTGTCGCCACCCTTGGCGTAGCGCTCGAACAGCGACACGGCGTCCTTGTGCGCGCTGACCTGATAGGAATCATAGTCCGAGCTGAAGTCCTTGCCGCTTGCCGCCTTCAGCTTGTCGAGCTTGCTCTGGTGCGAGCTGTCGAGCGCGGCGGGCACCTCGGCCTTGACCTTGCCGCTGCTGACGAGCTGCTTCAGCTCGGTCGAGGTCTTGGTGTGATCGGTCACCATCTGCTGCGCAAAAGTCTTCTCCTGCGCATTGCCCTTCTGCTCGGCGAGCTTGCTCGATTCGATCTCGAACATGTCGGAGATCGCCACTTCCTTGACGAAGTCGGCCGTGGCCGGCGCGACGCCGAGCGCGGAGTTGACGCCGGTCTTTTCGCCGAGCGATTGGGCGAGCGCGGGACCTGCGAGAAGCAGGCAGCCAAGCGCGATGATGGTTCGTTTCATGTTTGAATCCCTCGTGGACAGCGGCACATCGCCGCTGTCTTGATGTTTGCGGCGACCAACATTCGGCGAAACCTGTTGTTCCTAAGGCTTTGCCGACGTGCGGCGCGTCACCAGGCGTAGCGCGAGGCCCTGGTTTCGCCCGGAACGCGGTCTGGGAGACCCGGAACGATCGCCTTCGCATTCGGTTGATCCTCATTGGTTGAGTGGAGAACCGACATGCTGAATCATGGCGAGTTGGACCGAAACGAAATGGGCCGTTTGATCGGCAGCGACAAGGTCGAGGGAACGTCGGTGTTCGGCGCCGACCGCAACAGGATCGGTTCGATCGAGCGCGTGATGATCGACAAGATCAGCGGCAGGGTGTCTTACGCCGTGCTCGGCTTTGGCGGCTTTCTCGGGCTCGGCAACGATCACTATCCCTTGCCGTGGCAATCGCTGAAATACGACACCGAGCTCGGC
>JAEWBW010000192.1 GCA_023390955.1 Pseudomonadota bacterium | reverse complement strand
TTGACGTAGACGGCCTTCACGCCGGGCTGGAATTCACCCTGCACGAACTTGAACGGACCGGAGCCGATCTGCTCGGGGATCTGCTTGTCGGCCGGCGTCTCGGCGAGGCGCTTCGGCATCATGAAGGCAACGCGCGAGGACGGCTTGCCGATCGAATCCAGCACGAGGCCGTAGGGCTCCTTGAGCTTCAGCGTGATGGTCTTGGCGTCGGTCGGCTCGATGCTCGCCACGAACTGCATCATCTGCTGGCCCATGCCGTCGACGGCGGCCCAGCGCTTGAGCGAAGCAACGCAGTCCTCGGCGGTGACGGGCGCGCCGTCATGCCACTTCAGTCCGTCGCGCAGCGTGAAGGTGTAGGTGAGCTTGTCGTCGGAGATCTTCCAGTCCGCCATCTGCGGCTGGATCTTGAAGTTCGAATCGGTCGCGATGAGCGTGTCGTAGACCATGTAGCCATGGTCGCGCGAGATATAGGCGCTGGTGAAGATCGGATCGAGGATTCGCAGATCCGAATGCATCACCGCGGTGATGGTCTTGCCGGCGGCAAGAACCGGCGTCGCCAATGCCGAAAGCGCGACGGCCGACAGCGCGAGTGTGGAGGCGATCGCGCGATGCCCCCGGCGCATGAAGTTGAACATCTGTCGTTTCTCCTGACGTGAAACTGGTCAAAGGCAGGTTATTGGTTGAGCATTCGGTTCGTTCGTTAGGCGAACTAACCGCCTGCAATGCCTTTATCTTTCGAGACTTGCAGACAGCGTTGATCGCGTCAATCCGGTTTCGTTGCAGCCCGTGGCGGCGTGCACACGGACTCCACAAAGACCGGTTTAGCTCTACAACTCTATTCCGCGCGTCCCGCCTTCGCGGATGCAATGCGCATTCCATCTTTCGAAGCTTGAGAGACCTTCCGATGAATCCAGCCAATCTCCCCTTTGATTCCGAGGCCATGCTGCAGGGTCTGCGCAGCTGGGTCGAATGCGAAAGCCCGACCTGGGACGCGAACGCGGTGAACCGCATGCTCGATCTCGCAGCGCGGGATATGGCGATCATGGGTGCGACGATCGAGCGCATCGCCGGGCGCCAGGGCTTTGGCGGCGTCATCCGCGCACGCTTTCCGCATCCGAAACAGGGCGAGCCGGGTATCCTGATCGCCGGACACATGGATACCGTGCATCCCGTCGGCACCATCGAGAAGCTGAAATGGCGGCGCGAGGGAAACAAGTGCTACGGCCCCGGCATCTTCGACATGAAGGGCGGCAACTATCTCTCGCTGGAGGCGATCCGCCAGCTGGCGCGCGCCGCCTTCACGACGCCGCTGCCGATCACCGTGCTGTTCACCCCGGATGAAGAGGTCGGCACGCCGTCGACGCGGGACATCATCGAGGCGGAAGCCGCGCGCAACAAATACGTGCTGGTCCCCGAGCCCGGCCGCGCCGACAACGGCGTCGTCACCGGGCGCTATGCCATCGCCCGCTTCAATCTCGAGGCGACGGGCCGGCCGAGTCACGCCGGCGCAACGCTGTCCTCCGGGCGCTCCGCAATTCGCGAGATGGCGCGCCAGGTGCTCGCGATCGACGGCATGACGACGGATGACTGCACCTTCTCGGTCGGCATCGTGCATGGCGGCCAATGGGTCAACTGCGTTGCCACGACGGCGACCGGCGAAGCGCTCTCGATGGCCAAGCGCCAGGCCGATCTCGACCGCGGCGTGGAAAAAATGCTGGCGCTCTCGGGCAGCAGCAACGACGTGACATTCAAAGTGACGCGCGGCGTCACGCGGCCGGTTTGGGAGCCGGACGCAGGCACCATGGCGCTCTATGAAAAGGCGCGCGGCATCGCCAAGGCGCTCGGCGCGGAATTGCCGCATGCCAGCGCAGGCGGCGGCTCCGACGGCAACTTCACAGGTGCGATGGGGATTCCAACTCTCGACGGTCTTGGCGTGCGTGGTGCCAATGCGCACACGCTCGAAGAGCACATCGAGATCGACAGCCTCGCCGAGCGCGGCCGCCTGATGGCGGGACTGCTGGCAACGCTGACGTGACGACAGGTATTTGAATCGACTTTGCACTGCACAATGCAGTGGCAATCGCGGTTCGAAATTTAGCCTTGTCCAAAAATGAGGCGTGTCGTACTGCTCGATTGTCCACGCGACGACGCGGGAGAGATCGCAACGAAGGCCCAAAAGCTTTCGTTGCGGCGCCGACGGAGCAACCGCCCCGGAAACTCTCAGGCAAAAGGACCGTATCGTCAGGACGATCTGGAGAGAGATGGTGCGATCGAAGCCGATCGTGACATCCACCGAAGGGGACAGTCTGTCGCGGGTTCGCATCCGTGCCGGATCAAGCTCTCAGGTACCGTGACAGATGGGGCGCCGCCAACGGCCTTTTGGCCGGCGGTCAGCCGTCTCTAACTCACGGGAGCCCCGACTAAATCATGACTCATATCGCCATCATCGGCGCCGGCATCACCGGCGTAACGACTGCCTATGCCTTGCTCGAATGCGGCTACAAGGTCACGGTGCTCGACAAGCATCGCTACGCCGCGATGGAGACGTCCTTCGCCAATGGCGGACAGCTCTCCGCCAGCAACGCCGAAGTCTGGAACAGCACCACGACGATCCTGAAGGGTTTGCGCTGGATGTTCCGGCGCGACGCGCCGCTGCTGATGAACCCGCGGCCGAACTGGCACAAATATTCGTGGATGAGCGAATTCGTCGCCAGCATCGGCAGCTACCGCGCCAACACCATCGAGACCACGCGGCTCGCGATCGAGGCGCGCAAGCATCTGTTCGAAATTGCCGAGCGCGAAGGCATCGACTTCGATCTCGAACGGCGCGGCATCCTGCACATCTATCACGACAAGGCCGGCTTCGAATCCGGCCTGCGCGTCAACGCGCTTCTGCAGGAAGGCGGCCTCGATCGCCGGCCGGTGACGCCGGAGGAAATCCGCAGCATCGAGCCGGCGCTGCGCAAGGACTATTTTGGCGGCTTCTACACGCCGTCGGATGCGACCGGCGACATCCACAAATTCACCCGCGGCCTTGCCGAGGCCTGCAAGCGGCGCGGCGCCACCTTCATCCATGAAGCCGATATCGACTCGATCGCCCGCACCACCAACGGCGTTCTCATCGGCTGGGCCGGCCTCGCCGCAAACGAATCCTCCGCCATCGCACGCGGCATGCTGAAGGCCGACGGCGTCGTGGTCTGCGCCGGCGTCGCCAGCCGGCACTTCGCCGCCATGCTTGGCGAGCGCGTCAACGTCTATCCGGTGAAGGGATACTCGATCACCGTTCAACTGGATTCCGACGAGAGCCGCGCGGCAACTCCGACCGTCAGCCTGCTCGATGAAGCGGCCAAGATCGTCACCAGCCGTCTCGGTGCCGATCGATTCCGTGTTGCCGGCACCGCCGAGTTCAACGACTTCAACCGCGACATTCGCGCCGATCGCGTCCAGCCGCTGGTCGACTGGGTGCGGAGCAACTTCCCTGCGATCGAGACGGCGCGGATCGTGCCGTGGGCGGGGCTGCGACCGATGATGCCGAACATGATGCCCGTGGTGCGCGCCGGACGGATGCCGGGAATCTTCTTCAACACCGGCCACGGCCATCTCGGCTGGACCCTCTCGGCCGCGACCGCGCAGATGATCGCGCAGACCATCGACGGCTGGCGCGAGCTCCAGGCGCCGCCGACTGTTCCTTCATTTGGGGTTGAACGCGAGATGCGACATGCATCCTGAGTGGTCGCGATTGGACGCAGGGCGGCCTCTTGATACCGCCCTGCCCTTGGCACACAATTTGCCCGGGCAAAACGGCTGCTCCGGCCAATCTTCCAGTCCTAACGACAGGCGCGCATGATACACACGACAGAATCCACGGGCGCCTTGCGGCCCCTCCCGTTCCGCAGCCGGAGTTAGGTGCATGCTGGGATATCTCATCCGCCGCGTTCTGGCCGCCATCCCCGTGATGGGCGTGGTCGCGCTCTTCGTCTTCCTGCTGCTCCGTCTAACGCCGGGCGATCCGGCCGCGATCCTCGCCGGCGACAACGCCACGCCCGAGCGGCTCGAGCGCATCCGCACCTCGCTCGGCCTCAACGAACCTCTCATCGTGCAGTTCGTCACCTGGGTGAACCGCCTGCTGCATGGCGATCTCGGCACGTCGCTCATTTCCAACATTCCGGTCATGAAGATGATCAGCCAGCGCGTCGAGCCCTCGATCTCGATCGCGCTCGCGACCATCATCATGGCGGTGCTGGTCGCCGTTCCCCTCGGCGTGCTCGCGGCCTGGAAGCACGGCACGTGGATCGACCGCTGCGTGATGGGCCTCTCCGTGCTCGGCTTCTCCGTGCCGGTGTTCGTGGTCGGCTATGTCCTCATCCAGATCTTCGCCATCGACCTGCGATGGGTGCCGGTGCAGGGCTTCAAGAGCATCAGTGCCGGCTTCGGTCCGTTCTTCGAGCGCATCATCCTGCCGACCTGCGCGCTGTCCTTCATCTATGTCGCGCTGATCGCCCGCATGACGCGCGCGGCGATGCTCGACGTGCTCGGCGAGGATTACGTGCGCACCGCCCGCGCCAAGGGCATCGGCGAGGTCGCGGTGATGCTGCGGCACGCGCTGCGCAACGCCGCGGTGCCCGTGATCACGGTCATCGGTACCGGCTTTGCACTCCTGATCTCCGGCGTCGTCGTCACCGAGAGCGTGTTCAACATCCCCGGCGTCGGCCGTCTCACGGTGGATGCGGTGCTGGCGCGCGACTATCCGGTGATCCAGGCGATGATCCTGCTGACCTCGCTGATCTATGTCGTCGTCAATCTCCTGATCGACGTCGCCTACACGTTCCTTGATCCGCGGATCAGGTATTGAGGACTGAGGACAACATGTCGATCGAATCCCTTCCCCAGTCCTCGCTTCCGATCACCTCGCCGCTGCGGCCGCGGTTCGGATTCCTCACCTCGACGCCGATCATCGCGGGCGCCACGATCCTGCTCACGCTGATCGTGCTGATCTCGATCCTGGCGCCCTGGATTGCGCCGCATGACCCGGTGCAGCTTGCGCCGTCACAGCGACTGAAACCGTCGTCCGCGCAATTCCTGCTCGGCACCGACAATTACGGCCGCGACCTGCTTTCGCGGGTGATCTATGGCGGGCGTATTTCGCTCCTGATCGGAATCGGCTCCGCCATCCTCTCGGTTGCGATCGGTCTCGCCATCGGGCTCGTCTCCGGCTTCTTCAAGCTGGTCGATTCCATCATGATGCGCGTCATGGACGGCCTGATGGCGATGCCGAGCATCCTGCTCGCGATCGCCGTGGTGTCGCTGTCGGGCGCCAGCATCTGGACCGTGCTGATCGCGATCACCATTCCGGAGATCCCGCGCGTGGCGCGGCTGGTCCGCTCGGTCGTGCTGTCGGCGCGCGAAGAGCCCTATGTCGAAGCGGCGATCTCGGTCGGCTCATCGCTGCCGAAGATCATGTGGCGCCACCTCGTGCCGAACACGATCGCGCCGCTGATCGTGCAGGGCACCTATGTCTGCGCCTCCGCGATCCTCACCGAGGCGATCCTGTCCTTCCTCGGCGCCGGCATCTCGCCGGAGACGCCGACCTGGGGCAATATCATGGCCGAGGGACGTCAGTTCTTCCAGATCAAGCCGTCGCTGATCTTCTGGGCCGGCCTGCTGCTCTCGATCACCATCCTCAGCATCAATTTGATCGGCGATGCCGCCCGCGACGCGCTCGACCCGCGCATGAAGCAGCGGGAGGGGAAGTAAGCTCATGACCAATACCGTCCTCGACATCAACAACCTCACCGTCGCCGTCGGCAAGAAACCGGGCGGACCGAAGATCATCGACGGCATCTCGATCCAGGTGCGCGAGCGCGAGACGCTGTGCGTCGTCGGCGAAAGCGGCTCGGGTAAATCGGTGACGTCGCTCACCGTGATGGGCCTGCTGCCGAAGGGCACGCTGGCGCCGACCGGTGGCAGCGTAAAGCTCGTCGGCGAGGAGCTGCTGACCGCGACCGACCGCCGGCTGCGCCAGTTGCGCGCCACACAGATGGCGATGATCTTCCAGGAGCCGATGACCGCGCTCAACCCGGTCGTCTCGGTCGGCCGCCAGATCGACGAAGTCCTGCGCGCCCACACCGATCTCGATGCAAGAGCGCGGAAGAAGCGTATCCTCGAGATGATGGAGCACGTCCGCCTCCCGCAGGTCGAGCGCATCTTCGCCTCCTACCCGCACCGCCTCTCCGGCGGCCAGCGCCAGCGCATCATGATCGCGATGGCACTGGTGCTCGAACCGAAGCTGCTCATCGCGGATGAGCCGACCACCGCGCTCGACGTCACCACGCAGAAGCAGATCCTGACCCTGATCCGCGACCTCCAGCGCGATCACGGCACTGCGGTGCTGTTCATCACCCACGACATGGGCGTGGTGGCCGAGATCGCCGACCGCGTTGCAGTGATGCGGCAGGGCCGCCTCGTCGAAACCGGCACGCTGGACGACGTGCTGCGCAAGCCGACCATGGAATACACCCGCAACCTGCTCTCCTCGGTGCCGAGCCTGGTGCCGCGACCGGCGCGCGAGGAGTCCAAGGAACCGGTGGTGCTGGAAGCCAACGACCTCGGCAAGGTCTATCGCGAGCGCTCCTTCTTCGGCAAAGGCCGCGAGGTCGTCGCCGCCGACAAGGTCACGTTGACGCTGCGCAAGGGCCGCACGCTTGGCATCGTCGGCGAAAGCGGCTCGGGCAAATCCACCGTGGCGCGCTGCATCGTCCGCCTGATCGATCCGACCTCCGGCGGCGTGCGCCTGTCCGGCCGCGAGATTTCCGGCCTGTCGCGCCGGCTGCTACAGCCGCACCGGCAGAAGATCCAGATCGTGTTCCAGGATCCCTACCGCTCGCTCAATCCGCGCGTTACGGTCGGCGAAAGCATCGCGGAAGGTCCGATCAATTACGGCGTCCCGCGTGCCGATGCCATGAAGCGCGCACGCGAGCTGCTCGAGCTCGTCGGCCTGCCGGTCGACGCCATCTCGCGCTACCCGCACCAGTTCTCCGGCGGCCAGCGCCAGCGCATCGCCATCGCGCGCGCGCTCGCGCTCGATCCCGACGTGCTGGTCGCGGACGAAGCGGTCTCCGCGCTCGACGTCTCCGTGCAGGCACAGGTGCTGGAACTGCTGGACGAGATCCAGAAGCGCCTCGGCATCGCGATCCTGTTCATCACCCACGATCTGCGCGTCGCAGCGCAAATCTGCGACGAGGTCGTGGTGATGCAACACGGCCGCGTCGTCGAGCAAGGCCCGGCCGCCGAAGTGCTTACGCATCCGAAGGAGGCCTACACCAAGGCACTGCTGGATGCGGCCCCGGGACGGAACTGGGATTTTGCGAATTTCCGGCCGGTTGCCGAGGCTGCGGCCGCGACCGCGTAAACTCTCTCCTCGTCATTCCGGGGCATCGCGAAGCGATGAGCCCGGAATCCATCAGGCCGCGGACTCTGCCGATCAATGGATTCCGGGCTCGCGCCCAGATGGGCGCGCCCCGGAATGACGGCGAGATGCAGAGCGCAACCGCAGCATTCCGAAAACGATCTGACCCTATGCATGGCGCGATTGCTTCCCGTCTTGCCCTCGTCGCGAGGCCAAGGCTAACGTCGAGGCTAACGTCGCGCACTGCCAATCGCTTGGACTGAATTGATGACACGTATCGCCGTCGGCGGCTTCCTGCACGAGACCAACACCTTCGCTCCGACGAAGGCGACCTTTGCGGACTTCCAGCATGGCGGCGGCTGGCCGGCGATGACCGAAGGAGCCGACGTCCTCAAGGTGATGCGGAACATCAATGTCGGCCTCGCCGGCTTCGTCGAGAGCGCCGAAGCCAATGGCTGGGAACTCATTCCGACGATCGCGTGCGGCGCGAGCCCGTCGGCGCATGTCACCGAGGATGCCTTCGAGCGCATCGTCAAGGTGATGGTCGACGGCATCGCCGCGGCAGGCCCACTCGACGCCGTCTATCTCGACCTGCACGGCGCCATGGTCACCGAGCATTTTGACGATGGCGAAGGTGAGATCCTGCGGCGCGTCCGCGCGGTGATCGGCAAGGACATGCCGCTCGTCGTCAGCCTGGACCTACATGCCAACGTCACGCCCGAAATGGTCGAGCATGCCGATGCGCTGATCGCCTACCGCACCTATCCGCATGTCGACATGGCCGACACCGGCCGCGCCTCCGCGAAGCATCTGGCGCATCTGCTGAAGACGAAGCAGCCGCTCGCAAAGGCCTTCCGTCAATTGCCGTTCCTGATCGCGATCAGCTGGCAATGCACCAACGACTTCCCCACCAAAGGCATCTACGACAAGCTCGCCGCGCTGGAGAGCGATGCCGTGCCGACGCTGTCCTTTGCGCCCGGCTTCCCCGCCGCCGATTTCCGCGATTGCGGCCCGAGCGTGTTCGCCTATGGCCGGACGCAGGCGGACGCCGACCGCGCCGCGGATGCGATCGTGAAGCTGATCGAAAGCCACGAGAACGATTTCGACGGCAAGATCTGGTCGCCGGATGAAGGCGTGCTTCACGCGATGGAGCTCGCCAAGGGTGCGAGCAAGCCGATCATCATCGCCGACACCCAGGACAATCCCGGCGCCGGCGGCGATTCTGACACCACCGGCATGCTGCGCGCGCTCGTGCGCAACAACGCAAGCGCCGCAACTGGCGTGATCTACGACCCGGCCTCAGCGAAAGCCGCGCATGCGGCCGGCGTCGGCGCAACGGTAAAGCTGTCGCTCGGCGGCAAGTCCGGCATTCCCGGCGACGAGCCCTACACCGAGACCTTCGTCGTCGAGAAACTCTCCAACGGCCGCTTCGTCGCGCACGGCCCCTATTACGGCGGCCGCGAGATGGAGATGGGTCCGTCAGCGGCCTTGCGCATCGGCGATGTCCGCGTGGTCGTCTCCTCGCACAAGGCCCAGCTCGCCGATCAGGCGATGTATCGCTATGTCGGCATCGAGCCGACCGAGCAGGCCATCCTCGTCAACAAGAGCTCCGTGCATTTCCGCGCCGACTTCGAGCCGATCGCGGAGAAGCTCATGATCTGCGCCGCGCCCGGCGCGATGCCGGCGGACACCGCGTCCCTGCCCTGGACGCGACTGCGCCCGGGCATCCGTATCAAGCCGAACGGCCCCGCTTTCAAATCCCCTTCACGCTAACCGACAGAAGAGACAAGATGCCCAATATCGACCGCATCGACGGCTACGCCGACGAACTCACCGCCATCCGCCGCGACCTGCATGCCCATCCCGAGATCGGCTTCGAGGAAGTGCGCACATCCGGCATCGTCGCCGAGAAGCTGAAGGGCTGGGGCATCGAGGTGCATCGCGGGCTCGGCGGCACTGGCGTGATCGGCGTCATCAAGGGCAAGGGTTCGGGCGGCAAGCGCATCGGCCTGCGCGCCGACATGGACGCGCTGCCGATGGAAGAGAACACCAATCTGCGCTGGCGCTCGACCATCCCCGGCCGCTTCCACGGCTGCGGCCATGACGGCCACACCACCATGCTGCTCGGCACCGCGCGCTACCTCGCCGAGACCCGGAACTTCGACGGCACCGTGCACCTGATCTTCCAGCCGGCCGAGGAAGGTCTCGGCGGCGCGCGCGCGATGATCAAGGACGGCTTGTTCGAGAAATTTCCCTGCGACGAACTTTACGGCCTGCACAACGCGCCTGACTTGAACCTCGGCGAGATCGCGATCCTGCCGGGCCCCGCGATGGCCGGCGCCGACTTCTTTGACCTCCGCATCACCGGCTACGGTGCGCATGGTGCCATGCCCGAGCGCTCCAAGGACGCGGTGATCATCGCGACGACGCTGGCACAGGCGATCCAGACCATCGTCAGCCGCAACGTCGAGCCGCTGCAATCCGCCGTGCTCTCGATCACCCAGATCCATGCCGGCTCCGCCTACAACGTCATTCCCGGTGAAGCCCATCTCTGCGGCACCGTGCGTGCGTTCTCCGACGAGGTCCGCGCGCTGATCCGCCAGCGCATGCGCGCGATCTGCGCCGGTATCGCGGCTGCTTTCCAGTGCGAGATCGAAGCCGACATTCGCGACACCTTTGGCGTGCTGGTCAACCAGGTCGAACAGTCCAAGGTGGTCGAGGACGTCGCACGCACCATCGTCGATCCCGCCAAGGTGATCACCCGCACCGAGCCGAAGATGGGCAGCGAGGACTTCGCCGACATGCTGCAGACCATTCCCGGCGCCTATTTCTGGGTCGGCCATGAGGGCTCGGTGCCCGTGCACAATCCTGGCTACGTGCTCGATGACAAGATCCTGCCGATCGGCGCCAGCATGTTCGCGCGCATCATCGAGACCCGCATGCCGGTCGGTAGCCATGCATAACCCGCGTGTTGAGGAAGCGGTCACCTCGCTGCACGATCTCTCCGCGGTCGACCTGATCGCGGGCTATCGGGCAAAGCAGTTCTCGCCGAGCGAGGTGCTGGAAGACGTGCTCGAGCACGTCGCCGCGTGGGAACCGCACCTCAAGGCGCTCTATGCGTTCGACCCCGACGGTGCGCGCGAGGCCGCAAAGGCCTCGACCGCGCGCTGGTCCGGCGGCGAACCGTCCGGCCCGCGCGCCGGCGTGCCGGTGACGATCAAGGACAACATCGCGACCAAGGGCGTGCCGGTGCCGCTCGGGGCGGCCAGCGTCAAGCTGGTGCCCGCGGAAAAGGATGCCCCTCCTGCCGCGCGGCTGCGCGAGGCCGGTGCGGTGCTCTTCGCCAAGACCACCATGCCCGACTACGGCATGCTGTCGTCGGGGCTTTCCAGCTTCCACGCTCTGGCGCGCAATCCCTGGGATCTCAGCAAGAACCCCGGCGGCTCCAGCGCAGGCGCAGGTGCTGCCGCGGCGGCCGGATATGGTCCGCTGCATCTCGGCACCGATATCGGTGGCTCGGTGCGGCTTCCCGCAGGCTGGTGCGGCCTTGTCGGGTTGAAGCCGAGCCTTGGCCGCGTGCCGATCGATCCGCCCTATGTCGGCCGCGTCGCCGGCCCCATGACCCGCACGGTCGACGATTGCGCGCTGATGATGAGCGTGATCTCGAAACCTGACCGACGCGACGGCATGAGCCTCCCGGCCGAGCCCCTGAACTGGAAAGGGATAGAGAAGTCACCGCGCAAGCTTCGCATCGGGCTGATGCTCGATATCGGCGTCGGCCAGCCCCTGGAGAAGCCCGTGCGCGAGGTCGCGGTCAAGGCCGCGAAGGCGTTCGAATCTGCTGGCAGCGTCGTCACCGAGATCGACGGGATCCTGACGCGCGAGATGCTCGACGGCCTCGACAATTTCTGGCGCGCGCGGATGTGGGACGATCTGTCGAAGCTGACGGAAGCCGAGAAGGCGAAGGTGCTGCCCTACATTTTCAAATGGGGCGAGTCCGGTGCAAAGCTGTCGGGCGTCGACGTCATCCGAGGCTTCAACCAGACCATGGCGATCCGCGCGGCTGCGGCAAAGCTGTTCTGCGAGCTCGACTACGTGCTTTCGCCGACCGCACCGAACGTGAACTATCCCGCGGAATGGGCTTCGCCCCTCAACGATCCGCTCAAGCCGTTCGAGCACATTTGCTATACCGTGCCATGGAATATGTCGGAGAACCCGGCGGTCTCCATCAATGGCGGCTTCGACGCCAAGGGATTCCCGATCGGCGTGCAGATCGTCGGCCGACGCTTTGACGACACCGGCGTGCTCGGCCTTGCCAAGGCGTTTGAAGGCCTGCGCGGCCCCCAGCGGCCCTGGCCAAGCCCGCCCGCGAAGTAGAGCTGCAATTCTGTCATTCCGGGTTGCGCCCACTTGGCGCAAGCCCGGAATCCATTCCTCGGCACAATTGGTGCTGAGCGATGGATTCCGGGCTCGCGCTTCGCGCGCCCCGGAATGACGTGCTAGAGACACCGACAAAGAAACCACGAAGGAAACCACCCATGGCGTATGAGACGATCAAATACGAGGTCGCCGAGCAGATCCTCACCATCACGCTGAACCGGCCCGACAAGCTCAACGCCTTCAACGCACAGATGCAGGCCGAGCTGATCGACGCCTTCGACGCCGCCGACAAGGACGACAATGTCCGCGCCATCATCGTCACCGGGGCCGGCCGTGGCTTCTGCGCAGGCGCCGACCTCTCCTCCGGCGCCGACACCTTCGATCGCGACGCACGCCGTGGTCCGGTGAAGCGGCTTGCGAGCGGCGCCGTCGATTACAGCGATCCGCAGGTGCGCGATGGCGGCGGCCAGGTAACGCTGCGGATCTTCAAGTGCCTCAAGCCTGTCATTGCCGCGGTGAACGGCCCGGCGGTCGGCATCGGCGTCACCATGCAGCTCGCGATGGACATCCGCATCGCCTCCGACGCCGCGCGCTTCGGCTTCGTGTTCTCCCAGCGCGGCATCGTACCGGAGGCCGCATCGAGCTGGTTCCTGCCACGCATCGTCGGCATCGCGCAGGCGCTGGAGTGGTGCCATTCGGGCCGCGTCTTCCCGGCCCAGGAGGCCCTCGCCGGTCGCCTCGTCAGCAAGGTCGTCGCCCCCGATGATCTCCTGCCGACCGCCCGTGCGCTCGCCAAGGAGTTCGCCGCCAAGACCGCGCCGGTGTCGGTGGCGCTGATCCGCCAGATGATGTGGCGCATGATGGGCGCCGACGATCCGATGGAAGCGCACAAGGTCGACAGCCGCGGCATCTACGCCCGTGGCCGCTCTGACGACGTCAAGGAAGGTGTGGTGTCGTTTCTGGAGAAGCGCCCGGCGCAATTCAAGAACAAGGTGTCCTCCGATATGCCGGACTATTTCCCGTGGTGGACGGAGCGGGAGTACAAGTGACGCGAAGCGTCATCCCGGGGCGATGCGCAAGCATCGAACCCGGGATCTCGAGATTCCACGAAGCGCAATTGCGCTCGGAGGTCTGGTTCTTCGGACCATCCCGGAATGACGGTGGTTGAAATCAGTCCATCACCAAAGCCACGCGCCCGATCGCCTTGCGATCGAGCAACAGCCGCATCGCCTGCGCGAAATTTTCGAGCGGCAGGCGGTGCGAGATGTTGGGGCGCAGCTTGCCCTCCTCCGCCCATTGCAGCAGCGCCTTGATGCGGACCTCGCCGAGCGCGGGGTTCTTCCGCACCGCCTCGCCGGCGCGGACGCCGAGCACGCTCGCGCCCTTGATCATCAGCAGATTGGTCTTCGCTGCACCGATGCCGCCGGTGAATCCGATCACCAGCAGCCGCGCGCCCCAGGCAATGCAGCGCATCGAGTTCTCGAAGACCTCGCCGCCGACGGGATCGAACAC
>JAEWBW010000483.1 GCA_023390955.1 Pseudomonadota bacterium | reverse complement strand
ACATCTGCGATGGTCGGTGTCTCCGACTTCGGATCGCTGCGCGCACGCGCCGGCTACGCCTGGGGATGCTTCCTGCCTTACGCCTTCATCGGCGGCGGGGTCGGCAGCCAGACCATCGATCGCTACGCCACGGCGTCTCCCGATCCTGTGCGGCCGGCGACGACATTCGCGACCAAGACCAAGCTGGTCTACGGCTACTCCGCCGGCCTCGGCTTCGACGTCATGCTGGTCGGTGGCCTGTTCGCACGCGCCGAATACGAATTCCAGCGCGTGACATCGGACGTCGAATCCAACATCAACACCGTCCGCGCCGGCATCGGCTACAAGTTCTGATTTGCGCGCGCATGACGCCGATTGACAGGGCGCGCGCGCCCTGATGCTCTGTCGTTCCAACGGGAGCGGCAGCGTGATGAAGATCTTTGGCGACAGCAATTCCGGCAATTGCCTGAAGGTGAAGTGGGTTTGCGACAAGCTCTGCCTGCCTTACACCTGGGTCGAGATCGACACCCGCAAGGGCGAGACGCGCACCGCCGAATTCCTGAAAATGAACGGCGCCGGCCAGGTGCCGGCCATCACCTTCGACGACGGCCGCGCGCTGGCGCAGTCCAATGCCATCATCCGCTATCTCGCCCGCGACAGCGCGCTCGCTCCGCGCGACGCCTTTGCTGCGGCCAAGATGGACGAATGGCTGTTCTGGGAGCAGTACAGCCACGAACCCTATGTCGCGGTGTGCCGCTTCCAGATGGTCTATCTCGGCAAGCCGGCCTCCGAGCTCGATCCGGAGAAGGTCAAGCGCGGCTATGCGGCGCTCGATCGCATGGAGCAGCATCTGGCGGCGCAGCGTTTCTTCGCCGGCGAGGCGGTGTCGCTGGCCGACGTCTCGCTGCTGGCCTATACGCGCGTCGCGCACGAGGGCGGTTTCGATCTCGGCCGCTTTGGTGCGGTCCGGCGCTGGATCGGCGAGACCGAAACCTATCTCGGCCTGCCGTCGGCGCGCTGAATTCCGGAGTTCCTGATGACCACCAATGCCATCACCATTCGCCTCGCGCGGCGCGACGACGTGCCCGCGATCATCGCCATGCTGGCCGATGATCATCTCGGCCGCGCGCGCGAGAGGCTGGAGGATCCACTGCCTCAATCCTATTACAGGGCATTCGAGGTGGTGGAGAGCAATTCCAATCTCACGCTCGTCGTCGCCGAGGACGAGACGGGCAGGGTGGTCGGTTGTCTTCAGCTTGCGGTTCTGCCGGGCCTGAGCTCGCAGGGCGCCTCGCGCGGCCTGCTCGAGGATGTTCGCGTCGCCACCGATTGCCGCAGCCGCGGCATCGGCGAGAAGCTGGTGCAATGGGCCGTCGCGGAAGCCCGCGCGAAGGGATGCGGTCTGGTCGAGCTGTTGACGCACCAGAGCCGCGTCGACGCGCAGCGCTTCTACAAGCGACTTGGATTCACAGCCAGCCATGTCGGCATGACTGTTCGTTTCTGATCCACCTCGCGCGCACCGTTGCATCGTCAGCAAAATCCCGCGCCGCATTCGAGCCGGTTAAGAGCTGATAAACTACGGCCCGCGCGCCGTCATTTTCGTCGTGGAACGATCGTATTGGCGTCGCGTATGCCACCGGGCGCGGGCGGTGGGGATTTCGATGACGACATATACTTTGATCAAGATCGGCAACGATTACGTGGTGCGCGCGGACGATCAGTCGATCCTGAAGGTTGCGAGCCGGCGCAGGGCAGCGTCATTGATCAACGAAGCGGCGAGCCTGCTGAACGCTCAGATGGCTGCGGAGACGCCCGTGGACGTAGAGGACGCGCCATCAATCCACCGTGAGGATCCGGAAGTTTCTTGACTGCCTTTCCCGATTCCCGTATCAGCCGCGGCGGGACACCTCCCCCCAACGGGAGGCTCACTATCTGGAAGGGTAGATTATGACTGTAGCGAAGCCCGCTTCGCGGCCGAACGTGCCGCATTTCTCCTCCGGCCCCTGCGCCAAGCGCCCCGGCTGGAACGCCCAAAATCTCAAAGACGCAGCGCTCGGCCGTTCGCATCGCGCGAAGGTCGGCAAGACCAAGCTCAAGCTCGCGATCGATCTGACGCGCGAAGTGCTTGAAGTGCCGGCTGATTATCGCATCGGCATCGTGCCGGCGTCCGACACCGGCGCGGTCGAGATGGCGCTCTGGTCGCTGCTCGGTGCGCGGCCCGTCACCACGCTCGCATGGGAATCCTTCGGCGAGGGCTGGGTCAGCGACATCGTCAAGGAATTGAAGCTCAAGGACGTCACCAAGCTGAATGCGGCTTATGGTGAGATCCCCGATCTGTCGAAGGTCGATCAGAACAGCGACGTCGTCTTCACCTGGAACGGCACCACCTCCGGCGTACGCGTGCCCAACGCCGACTGGATCAGCGCGACCCGCGAAGGCCTGACGATTTGCGACGCGACCTCCGCGGCGTTCGCGCAGCCGCTCGACTGGGCCAAGCTCGATGTCGTCACCTTCTCCTGGCAGAAGGCGCTGGGCGGCGAAGCCGCGCACGGCATGCTGATCCTCTCGCCGCGCGCCGTTGAGCGCCTCGAGACCTACAAGCCGGCCTGGCCGCTGCCAAAGATCTTCCGCATGACCAAGGGCGGCAAGATCAACGAAGGCATCTTCGTCGGCGAGACCATCAACACGCCGTCGATGCTCTGCGTCGAGGACTATCTCGATGCGCTCAACTGGGCCAAGTCGATCGGCGGTCTCAAGGCGCTGATCGCGCGCGCCGACGCCAACACCAAGGTGCTCGCCGACTGGAAGGCGAAGACGCCCTGGATCGACTTCCTGGCGAAGGATGCGGCGATCCGCTCCAACACCTCGGTGTGCCTGAAGTTCACCGACCCCGCGATCACCTCGCTCTCGGATGACGCGCAGGCGGAGTTCTCGAAGAAGCTGGTCGCGCTGATCGAGAAGGAAGGCGCCGGTTACGACTTCGCGTATTACCGCGATGCGCCGGCTGGCCTGCGCATCTGGTGCGGCGCCACCGTGGAAGCAAAGGACGTCGAGATCCTGACTCAGTGGATCGACTGGGCCTTTGCCGAGACCAAGGCGCAACTCGCCAAGGCTGCGTAAGCAGTCCCAACTCATCTTCGTCATGGTCGGGCTTGACCCGGCCATCCATCAATCAAGAGAGATGGACCCGCGGGGCAAGCCCGCGGGTGACGTTCCGTAAATGCAGCTCGCACCACGGATCATATCCAAATGACCAAACCCAAAGTTCTCATTTCCGACGCGCTCTCGCCTGCTGCCGTGCAGATCTTCAAGGATCGTGGCGTCGAGGTCGACTTCCAGCCCAACCTCGGCAAGGACAAGGACAAGCTGGCCGAGATCATCGGCAATTATGACGGCCTCGCGATCCGCTCGGCCACCAAGGCCACCGCCAAGATCATCGAGAAGGCGACCAACCTGAAGGTGATCGGCCGCGCCGGCATCGGCGTCGACAATGTCGAGATTCCCGCGGCCACCGCCAAGGGCATCATCGTGATGAACACGCCGTTCGGCAATTCGATCACGACCGCCGAGCACGCCATCACCCTGATGCTGGCGCTCGCGCGCGAAATCCCGCAGGCCGACGCCTCGACCCAGGCTGGCAAGTGGGAGAAGAACCGCTTCATGGGCGTCGAGATCACCGGCAAGGTGCTCGGCGTCGTCGGCTGCGGTAACATCGGCTCGATCGTCGCCGACCGCGGCCTCGGCCTGCGCATGAAGGTGATTGCGTTCGATCCCTTCCTGTCGCCGGAGCGCGCCCGCGACATCGGCGTCGAGAAGGTCGAGCTCGACGATCTGCTGCGCCGTGCCGATTTCATCACCCTGCACACGCCGCTGACCGAGAAGACCAAGAATATCATCGACGCGGCGGCGATCGCCAAGATGAAGAAGGGCGTTCGCCTGATCAACTGTGCGCGCGGCGGCCTGGTCGACGAGCAGGCGGTGGTTGACGCACTGAACTCGAAGCACATCGCGGGCGCCGCCTTCGACGTGTTCGTCGAGGAGCCGGCCAATGCGAACGTGCTGTTCGGCCATCCCAATGTGATCTGCACGCCGCATCTCGGCGCCTCCACCACGGAAGCGCAGGAGAACGTCGCCCTGCAGGTCGCCGAGCAGATGTCGGACTATCTGCTGTCGGGGGCGATCTCGAACGCCATCAACTTCCCCTCGATCACCGCGGAAGAAGCGCCGAAGCTGAAGCCCTTCATCACGCTGGCCGAGAAGCTCGGCTCGTTCGCGGGTCAGCTCACCGAGAGCGGCATCCTCAAGGTCGAGATCACCTATGAGGGCCACGTCGCCGAGATGAAGATCAAGGCGCTGACCTCGGCTGTGCTGTCGGGCCTGCTGCGGCCGATGCTCGGCGACGTCAACGTCGTCTCCGCGCCAGTTGTCGCCAAGGAGCGCGGCATGGTCGTCGACGAGATCGTGCGCGCGGCGCAGAGCGATTACGAGAGCCTGATCACGGTCACCGTCACCACGGAGCGCCAGCAGCGCTCGGTGTCGGGCACCGTCTATGCCGACGGCAAGCCGCGCCTCGTCGACATCAAGGGCATCCGCGTCGATGCCGAGTTCGGCAAGTCGATGATCTACATCACCAACGAGGACAAGCCGGGCTTCATCGGCAGCTTCGCCAGCCTCCTGGGCGATGCCAAGATCAACATCGCGACCTTCCATCTCGGCCGCGTCGCGCCGGGCAGCGATGCCATCGCGCTGGTCGAGGTCGACGGCGCAGTGCCGGCCGAGCTGCTGGCCAAGGTGCAGGCGCTGCCGCAGGTCAAGCAGGCCAAGGCGATGACGTTCTGAAGCGCCCGGGTTTCGGGGCGCGCAAGTGCTCCGAAATGACGGGTGTCATATTACAAATTCCGACATGCGGAACTAAGGCGCCGCCCTCACGAGAGGGCGGCGTTTTTGTTGATGCTGCGCGGTGCTTTATTTTCCCCGCGGCCTCCAAACTTTGTGTACCAATGGCCCCAGGACGCTCCATTCCAATCGTTCGAAAAGGGAGAAAACAATGCGTGAAGCCGTCATCGTTTCCTATGCGCGCACGGGGCTGGCGAAGTCCGGCCGCGGCGGATTCAACATCACTCCGCCGATGTCGCTCGCGGGTCACGCCATCCAGCATGCCGTCGCGCGTGCCGGCGTCGACAAGGACTATGTCGAGGACTGCTATCTCGGCAATTGCGCCCATGGTGCACCGAACATCGGCCGCCAGGCCGCGCTGCTTGCGGGCCTGCCGAAGTCGACCGGCGGCGTGTCCGTGAACCGCTTCTGCTCGTCGGGTCTGCAGACCATCGCGATGGCCGCCAATTCGATCCGTTCGGACGGTTCTGATTGCATCGTCGCGGGCGGCGTCGAAAGCATCTCGATGCCCGGCGGCGGGACGCCGAAGGAAACGATCGATCCGGATCTGCTCAAGACCGCGCCGGCCATCTTCATGGCGATGATCGACACCGCCGACATCGTCGCCGAGCGTTACAATCTCAGCCGCGAGTATCAGGACGAGTATTCGCTGGAGTCGCAGCGCCGTATGGCCGCCGCCCAGCAGGCCGGCAAGTTCAAGGACGAGATCGTCCCGATGAAGACCAAGATGAAGGTCGTCGACAAGGCCACCAAGGCCGAGTCGATCGTCGACTACGTCGTCGACCGCGACGAGTGCAATCGTCCCGAGACGACGCTGGAAGGCCTCGCCAAGCTCGAGCCGGTCAAGGGTCCGGGAAAGTTCGTCACCGCCGGCAACGCCAGCCAGCTCTCGGACGGCGCTGCCGCCGTGGTGCTGATGGAAGCCAAGGATGCCGAGAAGCGCGGTCTCAATCCGATGGGCCGCTTCGTCGCCTGGGCGGCGGCGGGCTGCGAGCCGGACGAGATGGGCATCGGCCCGATCTTCGCCGTGCCGAAGCTGTTGAAGCGTCACGGCCTGAAGATCGACGACATCGATCTCTGGGAGCTCAACGAGGCCTTCGCCAGCCAGTGCCTCTATTCGCGTGACAAGCTCGGCATCGATCCCGCCAAGTACAATGTCAACGGCGGCTCGATCGCGATCGGCCATCCCTTCGGCATGACCGGCGCGCGTCTCACCGGCCACATCCTGCAGGAAGGCCGTCGCCGCAAGGCGAAGTGGGGCGTCGTGACCATGTGCATCGGCGGTGGTCAGGGCGGCGCGGGCCTGTTCGAGATCTACAGCTGATCTGAATTCTTTCTACCGAAGCGAGACGGGAGGCACGGCGCATCGCGCCGTGCCTTTTTCTTTGGCGTGACGCAATTTTCGGCTGCAAACGGTATCATTTTCTCCGGATCGAGCCCGATCGGCCCGTGACGCCGGGAAAACGCTCGACCGCAGGCCGCGTATAAGTCCGGTCATGCAACCGGTTCCTGCCAGCCATACCGGGCGATGTCCCGAAATGTAAAATTTCTGTCCCGAACCGTCAAATCCCGGAACCCGGCTCGCCCTACATATCGGAAAGCGAAGCACCGGCGCGAATGCCGCTTCGCGCGGCGCGGCCCTCCGGGCTTCGGGCCGCACATTTTTACCAAGACATTCTTGAGCAGGATTATGCCGGTGAACATGATTTCCAAACGCGAAGTGTTCGTCATTGATACCGACGCCGCTTCCCGCGAACAGCTTTCGATGGCGCTGCAGGAAAAGGCCTACGACGTCATCTGCTTTGCAGACAGCGCGTCTCTCCTGTCCGAAGCGAAAGTGCGGATGCCCGCTTGTGTGCTGGTGGAGATGGAAGCGCCCGACAACAGCGGCCTCGACGTCCTGAAGCGGTTGCGTGAGGAAAACTGCATGGCCCCGGTGCTGGTGACCTCGGCCAATGGCAGCATCGCCATGGCGGTCGATGCCATCAAGGGCGGCGCGTTCGATTTCATCCAGAAGCCGTTCAAGAGCCTGGACATCGATCGCATCGACGCCGCCGTCGACGAGTTCACCCAGCCGGATACGGCCAAGCAGCGCTGGCTCGCGGGCTGCGCGCCGCTGACGGCGCGCGAAGCCGAGGTGCTGGAGCACCTTGCCGCCGGCTACACCAACAAGGGCATCGCCCGGATGATGAACCTGAGCGCGCGCACGATCGAGGGCTACCGCGCCGGCATCCTGCGCAAGGCCGGTGCGAAGAACGTGACCGATTTGCTCCGCCGCATCTACGGCCACGGATAACGCGTTCCGCCGCCACGGCCCCGCCGCGGCGGCGCCCCACGGAAACCTCAATCGAACCAGTTCCTTCCCCGCTGCGTCTCACCTCGATGGGCGAGACGTTTTCGGCCCGCGTCCGGCTGGCGACGCGTCGGCTCTGGCAGGAGGGAATTCATGCGATCGATCGCAAAGGCTTTGGCGACCACAAGCCTGGTTCTGGTCACGGCGGCCATCACGCCGCCGTCACGGGCGGCGGACCTGGCCGCCACATCGGCCATCGATACCGTCACGGTCTATCCCGATGGCGCGAGCATCACCCGCATCATCACGCTGGATCTGCCGTCGGGCGACTCCACCCTGGTCGCCAAGGACTTCCCGCTCAGCCTCGATCCCTCATCGCTGCGTGTCGAGGGTGAGGCCGGCACCAAGCTCACCATCGGCACCATCGACGCCAAGCCGCCGCGCGCGGCCCCACCGGTCAATCTGCCGGAGCTCGACAAGCGCATCGAAGCGCTGAAGGACGAGCGTTCCAATCTGCAGGGCACGATCGACGCGGCCAACGCGCGGCGCAAATTCGCCGAGCGCTTTGCCGAGGCCTCTCCCGCCGGCATCGGCGACAAGGGCGAGGCGCGGCCGATCACCGAATGGCGCGCCGCGTTTGCCGCGGTCGCCGAGGAGATCGCAACCGCCGACACCATCATTCGCGACACCATGCGCAAGCAGCGCGAGCTCGATCGCCAGATCGTCCAGCTCGAGGCGGAGCGTTCGGCCAAGCCGCCGGCCAAGCTCGAGGTTCGCATCGATCTGGCGTCCGCCGCGCCGACCAAGGCATCGCTGCGGGTGACATACACCGTGCGCAATGCGCGCTGGATGCCGCTCTATGACGCCCGGCTCGACACCGGCGCCAAGGATCGCAAGCCCCAGCTCGAGCTGGTCCGCCGCGCCGAGATCACCCAGGCGACCGGCGAGGACTGGTCGAACGTCGCGCTCGGCGTCTCCACGGTCCGGGTCAATCGTGGCGGCAGCGCGCCCGAGCTCAACTCGCTGGTCGTGCAATATCCGCAGCCGCCGCGACCGGCGATGCTCGGCACGGTCTCCGATCTCGCGCGCCCCGCGCCGCCGGCATCGCGGCAATTCATGGCCAAGGCCGCTGAGGCACCCGAGCAGAGCGCGGCGCGTGCCGACGAACTCCAGGCGGTCGCCGAGATGGGTGACTTCCAGGCTACGTTCAAGATTCCCGGCCGCGTCAGTCTAGGTGCCAGCGAAGGCGCCAAGAGCCTGCGGATCGCGTCGACGACGGTCAGTGCCGATCTCGCGGTGCGCGCCGCGCCGGTCGCCGATCCCACCGCTTTCCTTGAAGCGAGCTTCAAGCAGGCCGAGGAAGCGACGCTGCTCCCGGGCAAGGTCGCGATCTATCGTGACGGCGTCTTCGTCGGTCGCGGCAAGATTGCCGCCTCCGCCAAGGACGATACGGTGCGGCTCGGCTTCGGTGCCGACGACAAGGTCAGGATCGAGCGCGTCACCCTCAAGCGCAACGAGGGCTCGGCCGGCCTGATCGTCACGACGGCGAAGACCGATGAGCGCGCGTTCAAGACCACGGTCCGCAACGGTCACGATTTCCCGATCCGGATTGCGATCGAGGATCAGCTTCCGGTCAGCGAGAACGAGGACATCGTGGTCGAGATGCTGCCCGCGACCACGCCGCCGACCGCGAAGGACATCCGCGATCGCCGCGGTGTGCTGGAATGGTCGTTCGATGCAAAGCCGGGTGAGGTCAAGGACATCAACTTCGCCTGGCGCATCCGCTGGCC
>JAEWBW010000084.1 GCA_023390955.1 Pseudomonadota bacterium | reverse complement strand
GCCTCCACTGTTGAGCTTCACGCGAGCGCAGGCGTCAGCGTCCAAAATGTCGGCAGCGTCCGTCCGCAGCGTGCGCAGCCAATTGCATGATGCGAAAACTGCGCCAGCACCGCTGCATTGCAGCAAGCACGCGGATGGTCAGCAACGAAGCCGCTGACACGGCGCGAGAATTTTGGTGACGAGCGTGTGGAGAGCGCACCGTTTGCGGTGCACGCTTGCGATGGCGGCCGCGTTTTCTGGCGGTCCATTGGGCAGAGCCTGCTCGCGACCCGCGCCGCCGAAACGGGCAGCGACGCCGTGCAGCCTGCCTAATATTAGACCTCGAGCTCCTCGATCTCGGCAGGCTCTTCCCTTGCGGCCGCGATCCACTCCTTCATTTCCGGCATGGCCATGATGGCGGCGGCATAGGCCTTCAGCCCCGGCTCGAGCTTGACGTCATAGGTCATGAAGCGCGTGACCACCGGCGCGTACATGGCATCCGCCATGGTGCGCCTCTCGCCGAACAGGAACGGGCCGCCGGACTGTTGCAGGCAGTCGCGCCAGATCGCCCAGACCCGGTCGATATCGGACTGCGCGCGCGACCAGATCTTGAAGCCGGGAAAGTGGCCCTTGAGGTTGACCGGCAGCGAGGCGCGCAGCGTCGTGAAGCCGGAATGGATTTCGCCGCAGATCGAGCGGCAATGGGCGCGCTGGACACGGTCCGCAGGCAAGAGACCGGCGTCGGGCATCACCTCGTTGAGATATTCGCCGATCGCCAGCGTGTCCCACACGGTGGCGCCGTCATGCCGCAGGCACGGCACCAGGATCGAGGACGACAGCAGCAGGATTTCCGCACGGGCCGACGCATCGTCGGGAGCCGTCACGATCTCCTCGAAATCCAGCCCCGAGAACTTCGTCAGCAGCCAGCCGCGCAGCGACCAGGATGAGTAGTTCTTGCTGCTGATCGTCAGTGTCGCCTTCGCCATTTGGCCCCTTCCCTCACGCCGAGACCGGCACCCCAGCCGGCAGCACGGGGGTGCCCATCACCTGAGCTTGCGGCGAATTCCGCAGCAAGCGACGTGCCAGTTTTCAGGGCGCTTTGACCCGATCTGGCTTCGATATTGCATAGCAGCACGGGACAGGTGGGCGTTTCGTATGATGTCGATGTTTTATCAGGCGTTTCAGAACCATATGGATCTGACGCAGCCGTGGCGGACGGGAGCGTCGTCGGCGCTGCGCTATCTCAATCTCGTGCCGCAGGGCATGTCCGATGCGGTGGTCGGACGGCTCTCTGCCGCGCTCGAGTTGATCTCGCGCTCGGCCCTGACCTATCACCGCCCGGCCTACGGCATCGACCGCGTCATGGTCGGCAACCGCGAGGTCGGCGTCACCGAGGAGGTCGCCTACGCGACGCCATTCGGCTCGCTGCTGCATTTCAAGAAGGACGACGGGGCCGAGCAGCCGCGCATGCTGTTGGTGGCGCCGATGTCTGGCCATTTCGCCACGCTGCTGCGCGGCACCGTGCAGACGCTGCTGCAGGACCACGACGTCTACATCACCGACTGGCACAATCCGCGCGATATCCCACGCAGCAAGGGCCGCTTCGGGCTCGACGACTACACCGAACATTTGATCGATTTCCTCGGCCATCTCGGCCCGCGCCCGCACATGGTCGCGATCTGCCAGCCGTCGGTGTCGGCGCTCGCGGCCGCAGCGATCATGTGCGAGGACAACCATCCCTGCCGCCCGGCCACGCTGACGCTGATGGCGGGCCCGATCGACACGCGCGTGCAGCCGACGAAGGTCAACGACTTTGCCAAGAGCAAGCCGATCGAGTGGTTCGAGCGAAACCTGATCAACTACGTTCCGATGCAGTGCGGCGGCGCATTCCGAAAAGTCTATCCGGGCTTCGTGCAGCTCACCGCCTTCGTCTCGATGAATCTCGAGCGCCACATCAAGCAGCATCTCGACCTCGCCAACCACATCGCCAAGGGCGAGAAGGAGAAGGCCGAGATCATCAAGACGTTCTACGACGAATATTTCGCCGTGATGGACCTGCCGGCCGAGTTCTACATCGAGACCGTGCGCGACGTATTCCAGGAGCACCTGTTGCCGCAAGGCAAGCTGATGCATCGCGGTCGTCCCGTGAACACCAGGGCGGTCGGCCGCATGGGGCTGATGACGGTCGAGGGCGAGAAGGACGACATCTGCTCGATCGGCCAGACGCTCGCGGCACAGGACCTCTGCACCGGCGTTCGCGCCTATCGTCGGGTGCATCACATGCAGGCCGGAGTCGGCCATTACGGCGTGTTCTCCGGCCGGCGCTGGAACAACGAGATCTACCCGCTGCTGCGGGACTTCGTACACGTGAACTCCTGAGCCGACGCCTGGCCGCGTAGCGGGCTCACATCTCGCCCCAGTGCGAAACGATGTGCTCGATCTGGCTGCGCGTTATGCCGATATCCATCAGCTCCCGGTCGCTGAGGTTGCACAGATTCGTCCGCAACCCCCTCCGCATTCGCCGCTCCAGATACGCCTGCCAGACCCGCCCGAGGAAACGGACGATCCGCTTCGTTGTCGTCGTGCCCTGCCGCATCCGGTTGAGTTCGAGAGTGGTGCTCATCGGTGGCTCCTCTTCGCGTTGCTCTCCACTCGAGAGTGCGCCGGGGAGCCAGGGCCGCTGCTGCGGGACTTCGTGCACGTCAACTCCTGCGCCCATGCGCGGCCGCGCAGCGGGCTTTCGTGATAGTCCACGCTGACGATGTACTCGATCTCGCTGCGCGTGGTGCCGAGGTCCATCAGTTCGCGGTCGCTGAGGTCGTAGAGGTTCGTCCGCAGCGCCCGGCGCATCCGCCGCTCCAGATAGGCTTGCCAGACCCGTCCGAGGAAACGGACGATCCGCTTCGTTGTGGTGGTGCCCTGCCGGACCAGGTCGAGTTCGAGGGTGGCGCTCATCGGTGGCTCCTCTTCGCGTTGCGTTTTGACTTTCCGCAAGGCTGAGAGTGCGCCGAGGGGCTACGGCTCGCTTGACCGCCGGCTTACATTTTCCTTACCGCCAGCTTATTCTTCGGCCGGCATTCCCTAAGGCTCTAGGCGGCTGAGGCCGCCCATCAGGGATCGGCTGCGTGCGCTACCTCTTCAACGAGTACGCCATCGACACCGACCGGCGGGAGCTGCGTCGCGGGGCCGATATGGTCGCCGTCACGCCGCAGGTGTTCGACCTGCTCGAATTTTTGATCCGCAGCCGGGACCGGGTCGTCGGCAAGGACGATCTGATCGACGCCATCTGGAGCGGCCGCAGCGTGTCGGATGCCGCGCTGACGACCCGCCTGAACGCCGCCCGCAGCGCGATCGGCGACAGCGGTCAGGAGCAGCGGCTGATCAAGACCCTGGCGCGAAAGGGCTATCGTTTCGTCGGGGCCGTCCGCGAGGCATCTGCCGCTGACGGTCCGGGCGAACCGTCAGCACCCGGCCTCGCGTTACCCGACAGACCGTCGATCGCCGTGCTGCCGTTCGACAACATGAGCGGAGATCCCGAGCAGGATAATTT
>JAEWBW010000050.1 GCA_023390955.1 Pseudomonadota bacterium | reverse complement strand
CTCCTTGTGCTTCTTGCGGCCGTGGTCATCGAGCATCGCGATGATCAAGTGAAGCTGGATATCAGGCACATCGAGATCGGGGCGGGTCTTCAGGAAACCGCCGCACTCGGCGAAGTTCGTGGTCATCAGGCCGCGCCGCTCCTTGCGGTAGCGCTGGATGCCGCGGAGCAGTGAGGGTAACCGTCCCAGCGACGCGTGAACGAAGTGCGGATAGTCGGAGGCGTAGACGAACACGAAATCCGGATGGTCCTGCAGATTGCGCCCGACGCCCGGCAGGTGATGCGTGACGTTGATGCCGTGCGCGCCGAGCGCCGCGCCGTCGCCGACGCCCGACAGCATCAAAAGTTGCGGCGACTGGAAGGCGCCTGAGGCGAGGATCACCTCGCGCCGCGCGCGAAGCTGCTTTGTCTGCTTGCCCTGCACATATTCGACGCCGACCGCGCGCCCGCCTTCGAACAGGATCTTCGTGGCATGCGCAGTCGTTTCGACGCGCAGATTTGCGCGCTTGTCGATGAAGGGGTGCACATAGCCGCGTGCCGCGCTCCAGCGCTCGCCATTGTGCTGCGTCACCTGGTAGCTGCCGAGCCCTTCATGGTCCTCTTCGTTGAAGTCCTCGCGGATGCGGAACTGCGCCTCGCGCGCGGCCTGATGGAATACGTCATGGATCGGATTGTCCGAGCGCAGCTTGTTGACATGCAGCGGGCCGCCCTTGCCATGATACGCGCCGTCGAAATCCCTGTTGTTCTCCGAGCGCTTGAAATAGGGCAGCACGTCCGAATACGACCAGCCGGCATTGCCGAGCGAGGCCCAATGGTCGTAGTCCCATTTGTGGCCACGGATATAGACCATGGCGTTGATAGCCGATGAGCCGCCGAGGCCCTTGCCGCGCGGCTGATAGCCGATGCGGCCGTTCAATCCCTTCTGCGGCACGGTATCGAACGCCCAGTTGGCCGCAGGGTAGGGCAAAGCGAGGCCGAACGGCGTGGTGATCCGCCAATTGTCGTTTGTCCCGCCGGCGTCCAGCAGCGCCACCGATGTCGCCGCATCTTCCGACAGCCGTCCCGCCACAGCACAGCCGCCGGAGCCCGCGCCCACGACGACGAAATCGAATGTATCAGTCAATTGTAGTCCCCCCATTGTATTTTCTTCTCGTCATTGCGAGCGCAGCGAAGCAATCCAGACTGTCGCCGTGGAGGGATTCTGGATTGCTTCGCTACGCTCGCAATGACGGTGATGCTACGACATGAACCGCATCATCTTTTCCAGCCGCGCGATCTTGCCGCCATAGGGCGGGTAGAGATCGGCGAGCCGATTGAATTTCGAGCGGTAGAACACCGGCTTCAGCTTGCTGAACGTGCGAAAACCCCATTCGCCGTGATAGGCGCCGTTGCCGGATGCGCCGACGCCGCCCATCGGTTGGTTGATCTGCGTGAAATGAAACAGGCAGTCGTTGACGGTGACGCCGCCGGACACAGTGCGCGCCAGCACCTCGTCGCGCGCCGCCCGGTCCTTGCCGAACCAGTACAGCGCGAGCGGCCGGTCGTGGCGGTTGACGAAGGCGATCGGCTCGGCACTGTCGCGATAACCCATGACCGCCAGCATAGGGCCAAAGATTTCCTCCTGCATGACCGCCATATCAGTGGTCGCACCGACCACCAGCGTCGGCGGGAATTTGCGCCGCGCCTTCCAGTTGGGGTCATCTGCCTTTGCCGGCTGCAGGATTTTTGCGCCGCGCTGGGCGGCATCGGCCACGAGGCTCTCCAGCCGCGCATAATGCCGGTCGGAGATCACCGAGGTGTAATCCTTGTTGTTGGGATCGGTGCCGAACATGCGCCGCATATGAGCTCGCACCTTTTCCGCGAACGCCTGCAGCGAGGCCTCGGGCACCATGACGTAATCGGGCGCGATGCAGGTCTGCCCGGCGTTGAGCAGCTTTCCGTAGGCGATGCGCTCGGCGGCTTCCTCGAGATCGGCGGATGCGTCGACGATCGCCGGCGACTTGCCGCCGAGCTCGAGCGTGACCGGGGTGAGATTGCGGCCAGCCGCTTCAGCGACCAGCCGGCCCACCCGCGTCGAGCCGGTGAAGACCAGATGATCGAACGGCAGGCTGGCAAACGCCTTTGCGATCTCGTCCTCCACACCGGTGACGACCATCTCGGCGGCGTCGAATTTTTCCGCTACCGTCTCCTTCAGCACCGCGGCGAAATGAGGCGTCAACTCGCTCGGCTTGATCATCACCCGGTTGCCGGCGGCGATCGCACCGATCGCGGGTGCGAGCGTCAACTGCAGCGGATAGTTCCAGGGCGCGATGATGCCGACCACGCCGAGCGGCTGTGGGATCAGCCGGTTGCGGGCAGGCAGGAATTGCAGCGCGGTGGCGACGCGCTGCGGCGCCATCCAGCCCTTCAGATGTTTGCTGGCGTGGCGGATCTCGGAGAACAGGAACAGCGTTTCGGCGATAGTGGTCTCGACCGTCGAGCGGTGTCCGAAATCGGCCGAGATCGCCTGCCGGAAGCGCTCCTCATTGCTGGCCACCACGGCGCGCAGGCGCGCCAGCCGGTCCTGCCGTTCCGCCAGCGTTGCCATGGGCTCGGCCCGCGACCGCTCCACCATGGCGTGGAAGGCATCCTCCAGCGCCCGCAAGGGGGCGCTCGTCAGGGATTTATCCATTGCGTTCTCCCCTCAAAAACGGCGTTTCCCCGTTATCTTGTTGCCGCAAGCTGGCCCTTTGTGGAACTTCTGGCAAGTGCTGGCTTTTTGCGGTCAATTCACCTGTCATAAAGTCGAAAAAAACGTTCCCGCGGGCCTTTCCAAAGTCGGCTGCCGTTGGTACATAGCCCACGCACCCGACGGGCCCGGCCCGGGGTTGCCTTCCAAGGAAGTCTTTGGGACGCGAGAGCCGCGCGAAAGCGCCGGTCAATCGCCCATCCCCCGGATTCCTCAAGGGCACGCAAAGGTTTAACGCGGGGTGGAGCAGCCCGGTAGCTCGTCAGGCTCATAACCTGAAGGTCATAGGTTCAAATCCTATCCCCGCAACCAACGCTCCCCTAGATTCTAGGGGTTCGGCCGCCCTCTCGGAAATCCTGAGCAGGGCGGCGAGTTGGCCGTAAATGTCGATCCGCACAGGTTTGTACCGGCCCTGTGGGTGAAGGACGACTTTCTCGACAATCTCCCGAATAGCCTCGTGGGCGGCCAGTCGGCTGTCCTCATCCGACTCCGCGAGAGCCTTCTTCAGATTCCGTATCTGGTCGCGATAGGCATTCGCCGCGTTGGGGTGGAACTCCACGGCCGGCGGGATGACCTCGGCGATAGCCGCCTCGATTTCGTCCCGTTGGGCTTCGAGGGAAGTCAGACGATCGCGCAGGGCTCGGCTTGGCGCTTCGCCCAACAGCGCGTCCACCGCCTTTGAGATTGCGCCGTTGATGTTGCCCAGCCGTTTTTCCAGGTCGCGGCGACGGTGCGCGGTTGAACTGTTCAGTTCGCGGGACATCCGCTGGTACTCGCGGACGTACTCGGCGATCAGCTCAGGCGACGCCAGTTGCTCTTCTATGCCATTCAGCACCAGCGTCTCGATGGCCTCGCGCGGGACCGAGCGCCGATTGTCACAGAGCCCGGTTTCCTTCATGCGCGAGCAGAACAGGACGGAGCCGCGCTTGTCACTGCCGCCCACCACGTAACCCGACCCGCAGCAACCGCACTTTATCAGGCCGGAGAGCAGGTGCTTCGGCCGCGTGGCATAAGTCCCTTTGGAGCCGCCACGCTCTGCCCTTCGGGCCTGAACGCGCGCCCAGGTCTCCGCATCAATGATGCGCAGGTGTTCGGCTTCCGCCGCCATCCATTGGTCGCGCGGATTTTCGCGGCTGATACGCCGGCCGGTCTCCGGGTCCTTGATGAATGTCTGCCGGTTCCAGAGGATGCGGCCCGCGTAAAGCTCATTTTGCAGGATGCCGTTCTGACGCTTGCGGCTCCCGGCGATGGTCGACGCATTCCAGACGCCGCCGCGCGGACCTCGGACGCCATCGCTGTTCAGCGCTGCCGCGATATCGCGGGGCGACCTGGCGTTGAGATAGTCCGCGAAGATCTGGCGGACGACCGCTGCTTCCGTTTGCTCGATCTCCAGCTCTCCCGCCTGTCCGGGGATTGGCCGATAACCGTAGCTGCGGCCGCCGTTGTGGCGTCCGTCGCGAACGACGCCTGCCTGACCGCGGCGCGTCTTGTGCGCCAGGTCCTTGAGGAAGAGCGACGCGAACAGGCCTTTGACGCCGACCTGCAGATCATCGGCGACAATGTTGTCTTGCGCCGTGATGATCTGGACACCGGCAAACTTGATGCGCTTGTGGAAGCCGGCCAGGTCTTCGAGGTCGCGTGACACGCGATCGAGGGACTCGGCAATGATGACGTCGAACTTCTTGGCACGTGCATCGCGCAACAAGCGCTGCAAACCCATGCGGTTGATCGTGGAGGCGCCGGAGATGCCGTGGTCGGAATAGGTCCCTACGACGATATGACCCTCGCGGGCGCAGAATGCGCGGCACAGCGCGAACTGATCGTCGATGGATTTATCGGTCTGCTTTTCCTTGTCGCTAAACCTTGCGTAGATCGCCGCTTTCATTGTCGCTACTCGCGTCCGTTGTGCGGTGTTGCCGCTCATAATCGGCGATCGCCGCCGCGCGAGCAAGCGCACGAACGAATCGCAGCAATGCGTCGTTGTGCTTGCTGTCCGGCGACGGGCTTTGTGCACGAAAAGCCGCTGCTTGATCTGCTCGATCAAGCAGGCGCGCGAATACCTCGGCCGGCGTCACCTTTGACGGTGGACCAGACATATCGGGGGCACCCCAAGATACGACGGCCGCAAACGCGACCATTCGGTTGAAGCAGGGACGCCTCAAGGACATCGAGCTCTGGGGGTGAGCGATCTTTGGTTGCTGAATTCTTCGGTCGGCGCGCTGGCTGAGAATGCGGCTCTGGATGATTGCCGGGCGTTTAAAAGCGCTTTTGCCGTCTTTGAAGAAGCTGGGGTTCGTTCTTGATCAGAAAGAGTGTTTAAATTCGTTTTGTGCAGTCCGAGAGGACGGATGTCATCCTATCCTGCTCCTCCTTCCTTCACAAGCTTCTTCCCGCCACCGAACGTCTCACTGGACGCGCATAGTCGCGAAATTGTCGATGCACTCACGCGAAACGCGGTGGCGACCACTTGCCGGGGCTTGCCAGCCAGGCAAAGCTTAACGGCGGCCTCCCGCTCAGCCACAGTGAGCTTTGGCTTGCGGCCGAACCGGACACCGTTGCGGCGAGCGCGCTCTCGCCCTTCGCTCGTACGTCGGATGATGTCGTCGCGCGTCTTACGGGCGATGTAGCCGACCAGCGCAGCCAGCACCTCGCCGAATTCATGGGTGGTGTCCGCCCAGGGCTCGGCCAAGGATTTGTAAGCCGCACCGCGCGAGGTGATGTCGTCAAGGACCTTCAACATCCGGAACGGGCCACCGCGCGTCAACCTGTCGAGTGCCGGGACAATGACCGTATCGCCCTTGCGCAAGCGACGGAGCAACCGCCCCAGCTCGCGGCGATGATCGTTCATCCCGCTTTCCTTTTCGCAGAGGACGCGCTCGCAGCCTGCGGCCTCAAGCTGAGCGATTTGAATGTCCAGCTCCTGGCCCGACGTGCTCACGCGGGCATAACCAAAGATGGTCATTGCCGCCGCCTACCTGTTGCAAGACTCCTAAGTTTTGCAAGGCAATCGGCAATCAAAGCGGAGGAGGAAAGGGCGGCTCGCATTTCGTGAGTCTGCTCAATAGCTTGAGCCAGGAGTCCTGAGGCGCCTCTCGTTTTCATCCGAGACTGACTCTGCGCTCAGACCCTTACATTCGTAAATCAGGATTTTTGCATAGAAACGGAAACCTTTTTCTCGGGGGTTTCCAATGAATGTCGCAGCCATTTCGCTGCCGTGTCCGACTCTGTGCCTGCGCATCCGAATTGCTCAGGCGAGCTGCTGTCTCGTGCTTGTAGTTACCTTGCATGGTCCTCTTCCGATCGCCGCACAAACGGTGCCCGTAGCCCCGCAGACGCCGCCAGCTCTCGGCGATTGGCGGTTCATCGTCGATAAGGGGCGGCCGGTTGCGATGGCCAAGCGAACCAGGGCGGACGGGGATCATCTCGCCGGCATCCGCATCGAGTGCGGTGCCAGGGGCAATCTCGAATACGTGCCGGTGGCGTTGCGCAGTGCCATCAAGACGCTCTGGGTCAACGGCATGGACGATATCAACTTCACCATCCCTCTAGTGAACGGTCGCGCGACCGGTGCCGACAACGCGATGCTGTCGAAGGAATTGCTGAAGTTCGATGCGATGGCGAAGAAAGACAATCAGAAGACCTGGACCATCGCCATGAGCATCGATGGACCGGAGACGTCATTGCAGGACATCGCGATGGGCGGTTTTGCCCAGGTGCGCGATCTTATGCTGAAGGGCTGCAAGTCATGAAGCTGCTTCGCCATTCTGCAATCTCAGTATTCTTTCTGCTCATGACCAGCGGCTGCTCGGCAAGCAACACGGTCGGTTTTCAGTGTGAGCTTCGAGATAACAAGGGCAAGACGTCGCTGCATCTCTCGGCTGACTTCGATAAGGGTCTCTTTACCGGTCGGGTCGGCGCAACCGCGATGATCGTCAAGAAGCCGGCAGCCGTCGACATCGGTTCAGCGTCCGATCCGGCCAACTCGCAATTCCGCTTCAAGATCGACGCGAACCCGGGCCAGACATTCATCATCGTCAGGCCCGGCGGTGACGCGATCATTTCGTCCTGGAGCGGCGCCACAAGCAACGGCTCCGGCCATTGCACGCTCGATACCTTCAAGGGGCTCTAACCGAGGCCCTGATCGATAACCCGATAGCGCCGGGCAGTGCGTGCGCCACGGGATACGAAATCAGCCGGCATTCCGCCGCTGCTGATAACAGGAGAAGTCCAGTGAGTATCTTCGGCAAACCTACGCATTCCGCATCGTTTGGCGAATCCCTGACGGGCGGGTCCACCCCTGTCCATTCCGCTTCATTCGGGGAGATCGCCAGCGGCGCCGCCGTTCAAGTCTCGAATGCTTCGGTGGGACAGAAGCTTTCCGGCACGTCGACAGCCACCCATGCAGCGAGCTTCGGCGAGCGCGTCTGTGGTGATTCCACGCCCGTATTCTCCAAAGATTGAGATCCGGCCAAGCGTCTGACGCCAAGGCATCGCCGCTCCGCCATTGATGCGTGTGGGCGGCGGTGCACCAGGGCGCATCAGTGCAGGTGAGGTCTGGCGCAGTCTGTACGAAGAGGTGCTGTTGTTTTGAACGCCACCTCTCCTCCAAACGTTTGTAACGGGCTTTAACGCGTTCTGTTTGCTCCGGCGCAAGGCCGAGTCGCTTCCGGATCGGAAAAGCGTTTTAAGCCTGCCCTAGGGGCACAAAAGCGTATCTGAATCTGTAGGGATCACCTTCCTGGATCGGGATGCCGCTGCATCCCTTCCCTTCAAAAAAGAGTTTGAAAAAATCAGCCGCAGGCGTTTTACAGGTATTCATAGTTTTAAGTAGTTTTAGGCGAAGCGGCCCTGTGGATATGTCAAAACCGCGCCAGCTTCCTCATTCACTTAGCAAGAAAATCGGTAGGTGATAGACGGTCTCGCGATAGGTGATAGACGGTGTAAAATAGGTGATAGACGGGATTTGATAGGTGATAGACGGCCTTTGATAGGTGAAAGACGCCACTTGCAAAAAGCTGGGCCGTTTCTTCTTGGAGGTCGGCGATAGGCGAAAGACGGTTCTGTAAGAATTGTTTGTAAAAAATCCCGCCGCACGACAGGCGCAGAGGCGCTGTCTGACAAAGTCGCGCAAAACGCAGACGGATAGGTGAAAGACGGTTCTGTAAAAACCGTCTGTAAAAATCAGCCAAGCGGCAACGCGGCGCTTTCTGTGTTGGGTAAGTCAGCCCCGTCCCCGCGATACCGCATGCGCAGCAATTGCCCATTTCGTCCGCCGACAAAGTCAAGGTCATAGTCGGGCAGTGGAAAAACTTTGGTGTTGGCGACCAACTGCTTCAACACCTGCGTGAACTGCGGCAGCGCTTGCGGCGAACCGCTTCGCTTGTGCACTTCGGCAACGGAGTAACGGGCCTCGCTGCGACCCGCAGCGCGCCGGGCCAACCGATACACCATCCGGCCGAGCCCCTGGCTGATAAGGAAGTAATCCGGGTTCAGCGTCAGGATCTGCGGCGCCCCCTTCCCTCGTACCACCAGGTCGTACACCCACATCGGAATATGGATTTCAACCTGGTCGATATGCCCGGTCGAGGTTTCGCTGACGACCCGGTATTTGTCTATGAACGGGACATTCATGATTTCCCGCCGCTTCCCACCAGTTAGCGGCACGACTTTCAAGCGAGTGCCGGCCAATCGGTCGAGGGCGGCTTCCAAATCCTTGTACTGCCTGCCGCCCGAGCTTCGCCGGCAGAACTTGAGAATGTGCGACGCGCTGGGCCGGTAGATTTGGGACGGCAGGCCAGGCCGTAGACCCTTGGCCTCATCGACACGATAGCGCCGGACTTCTTCGTTCAGATACGACAGCATGTGCAGAAAGATGTCGTAGTCGAAAACAGTAGCAAGGCCGTGCTCGCCGCTCCCCGACACTGTGATGATGCAGTCTCTCAATTCGTAGCGCAGCAAAGTAAGACGG
>JAEWBW010000700.1 GCA_023390955.1 Pseudomonadota bacterium | reverse complement strand
TACGGGCACCATCAGCCCGGCTGGCAGGAGAACGCAGCGAAGGCTCGATAGCGTTACCGTAGAATTACCAGAGGAAAATAAGCTACTGTAATAAAAGGGAATTTGACTATGGCCTCTAACTGCGTATGTTGCGGCCCGAAACGGGCGTCGCGGTCCGATTTGAGACCCCGAGTCCCCCCGAGATTTGACCACGTCCTGGCCGGTGCCGGGCCAAGCAAGCAGGAAATATAGCTTTGAGAGTCATCGCCAGTTCTATTCGCAAAGGGAACGTGATCGAGCAAGACGGCAAGTTGTACGTCGTCGTGAGCGCCGAGAACATCCACCCCGGCAAGGGCACCCCGGTCAGCCAGATCGAAATGCGCCGGATCTCGGACGGGGTAAAGATCTCCGAGCGCTACAAGACCACCGACCAGGTCGAGAAGGCCACGATCGAAGAGCGCAACTACACCTTCCTGTATGAAGACGGTGACGGCTACCACTTCATGAACCCCGAGACCTACGACCAGGTCCAGGTCTCCAAGGACGTCGTCGGCGACTCCGCCGCCTATCTTCAGCCGGAAATGATGGTCAAGCTGTCGACCCACGACGTCAACGTGGTGTCGCTGGCGCTGCCGCAGCGCGTGACGCTGGAAGTGGTGGAAACCGAGCCGGTCACCAAGGGCCAGACCGCCTCCTCCTCCTACAAGCCCGCGGTGCTCTCCAACGGCATCCGCACCACCGTGCCGCCGCACATCGCCGTCGGTACCCGCATCGTGGTGATGACCGAAGACGGGTCGTACTCCGAGCGCGCCAAGGACTGAGCCAGACCGGAGCGAATGTAACAGGTGCCGCCGGGGGGCGAGACAGTGGGTAGGAAGAGTTTCCGCTTCGTCTCGCTTCTTCCGGCGCTGCTTTCGCTTCTTGTTGCAAGTCCACTTGCCGCCGACGAATTCCGTACACCCTCGCTGACGGCCCTGCGCGTCGACTGGCGCGCAGCGCTCGACCAGCTCCGCAGCGAGCTCGGCAGCCGCCCGGCGGTCGCATCCGACTTCGTGTTCGTGCAACGCCGCGCGGTGCCGCGCTTCGATCCGCGCGCGCTGCCCGCACTCATGCAGCTCAACGCGGCGACGTCGCAAATCTTCAACGGGATCACGCGCAGCTCCGTGCCGGTGCTGCTGCCGTTCGACGTTGCGGCCTATCTCGATGCGCAACGCAACGGGACTTCGACGGGCCAACCGCTCGAGCGCTATCAGGCTGATTTCGATCCCGTCGACGTCTTCGATGCGGGTCCGGCCGGCTACAGCGCCAGCTTCTCGCTCGATCCCGGCGCCGGCGACGGCCTGCCGCAGCGCGTGTTCGCCAAGCCGGTCGAGGTGCAGATCACCGGCTCGGCCCTGCTCTATGATCTTGCCGATCCCGCCGGCGGCAAAGGCGAGCCGGTGAAGGCGCTCAGCGCCCAATATCCTGATATCCGCAGGTTCATCCGCGAAGGCTATGTACGCTATGCCTTCACCCGCTTCGGCGTCGCCTACGTCGTCTCGATCCAGTGCCTCGACAGCGTGGCAAGGCCTCGGCGGCTGGCCTGCAAGGAAGCCTATCCGGTCGCCGAGCGTTTCCTGAAGGCGCTGCGCGTCGTCGGCGGACGACGGATGCGACCACTCATGGATGTCGCCAGCGAGATCACGGATCGGCCGCGGGAACGGTCGTTCCAATTCAACTACCGGCCAAGCGGAGATCTCATCGCCAATACCGGCTACCGCAAGTGGGGCGGCCATACGGACGTCATGGCCTATTCACAGATCCGCTTTCCGCTCGCGAAGGCGCCCGCCGACATCCGCTCGCAATCCTACAGCAAGCGCGACCGGACCGAGCAGCCTGCCGGCAGCTATCTCTGGCGGGATAATTTTTGCGAGTCGCGCAGCTTCGAGGTGTGGCAATGCCCCGGCGGTTATGGCCATCAAGGCCAGGACATCCGCGCGATCGAATGTCCGCCGGGCAAGGAAGGTGACGAAGGTTGCGATCGCAAAAAGCAGGCGCTGGTCGCCGTGCGCGATGCGACCGTGCTCCGCGGGCCGAGGGACCAGGCCGCGACGCTCCAGGTCAACAGCCGGACCGAGCACATCCGTTTCCGCTACATGCACATGAACCCGTCGGCGATGAACACCGATAATCTTCTCAACGGCCGCATCGTCACCGAAGGCGAGAAGATCGGGCTGATCTCGAATTATCTCGACAAGCCCGCCGGCACCTCGCTGCACCTGCATTTCGATGTTCAACTGTTCACGCGCGACGGCTGGGTCTGGGTCAATCCCTACATCACCCTCATCTCGGCCTATGAACGCCTGATCCGCGCGCGCGGCCGGGAAATTGGCCCCGAGATGGCAGGCCCGCCGCAACCGGTTGCGCATGCGCTCCCCGAGGACGTGATCAAGCCCGATCAGCATGAGGGCAGCAGCGAGGCGAATTGAGGCGCGCGCCGCGGCCGTCGTCGCCGGAGACAATCAGTTCTGGCTTGCAAGGACCTCGAGACGAAGCGTGATGCGGGCTTCAAGGCCGGTCGCGGGCCACGCCTTCGCAATCGTTCCACCGAGCGAGGCGATAGAGCTGCGGATGAGCGAGGACCCAAATCCGAGCGGCGCAGGCGCGCTCGGCGGCGGGCCGTTTCTCTCGCGCCAGAGCAGAACCACGTCAGGCTCCTGCAACGCCCAGGTGATGTCGACGCGCCCGCTCGGAGCGCCGAGGGCGCCATATTTCAGTGAGTTTGTTGCGAGCTCATGGAAGGTCATGGCGAGAGAAGCAACGGCACGTTCGCCCAGATAGACCTCCGGCCCGGAAATGCTTCGATTGCTGTACGGCTCGAGGATGCTGTTGAGCAATTCGCGCAGGCTGACGCCCTCGCCCGTCGCCCGCTCGGTGAGTCCATGGGCCCTTCCGAGCGCCGCAAGGCGGGCGATGACGGTCTCCGACATCTCGTGCGTGCTGGAGGCCTTTTGCGCACTCATTTTGACGAGGCCGGCGGCGACCGCGTACATGTTCTTCACGCGATGGCTCATCTCTCCGACCATCAGCCGCTTCTGCTCGAGCGCCTGGATCAGATTCTCCTCGGTGCGGATCATGTGAAGCGCCATGCCGGTGAAGGTCGCGAGCCCGGCCAAAGTCTGGGCGTGCTCCGCATCGAAATGTCCGCTGTCGGCAACCACCCACAGTGTCCCCAGTTGCTCTCCCTCCGGTGAACGAAGCGGAACGAGCAGAACCTCGGGCACGCTGATGTCGGCCTCGGCGATCCAGGAATAAAGCCGCTCTGGCGCCTCCATGAGGATCGCCGCATCGCGGTCGAGGCACACGCCGCACGGACTGTCGTTGCGCGGCGTCTTGGCGCCTTCAAAAGCCTCCAGGCGGCCGGCAAGCCCGAGCCAGCGAAACTCGCTGCCTTCAAGCACACTCACGCCGGCCGAGTCGGCGCCGCAGATTTCGAGCGCGACCTTGACGAGCTTGGGCAACATCACCGCGGGCTGGTCGCTGACGCGCCGGATCAGTTCGTCAAGCGCCGGCTTTTCGCGCGGCCGGACCGGACGAGCATAGAGTTCTTCCGTGATCAGCACGTCCTCGAATGCGGCCGGCCCATCTGGCACCGCTTTGGCCGGAGCAGGCGCAGCGGCCACGGGCGTTCCGAACGCCTGGTTCGGCGCAAGCAGCACATCGTGTGCGAACATCACGGCCTGGAAGCCAGTCTCGCGCGTCTGCTGCGGGCCGTAGCTGCACATGCAGATCATGCGGTGGCCTTTGACCGTCCGTTGCACGAGGTCTTCGTAGGTTTGGAAATCAGACCGTTGCTCCGCGGGTACCCAGGAGCAATTTCCACCGGTTCGAAGCCCTTGGTAGCCTCGGCCGAGCGCGTCCTGCTCGCGCCGGAGCAGATCGGACATCAGGTCGCCCGGCACGATCGCCTGCCCTGCACTGTACCAGTCGGAGGCGTCACGGATTTCGATCTGGTGCGCGGCCTCACGCTCCCCAAGGTCGGGGATCGCCGTCTGCAGTGCGGATCGCGCGTCGGCGGCCGACAAGGGCGCGGCGGTCACCCACAAGCAGGCCTCGTTGTTCTTCAGACCGGCAGCGAAATAGGGAACGAGGGTCTTCTGGAGGTCGTCAGCGCGCTCGAACGCCTGACAGATATGTGCGCCCCAACGGAACGAGGGCACGAGTTCGATTCCTGACGGCGCGACATCATCCATTGCCAAGCCTTCACGTCAGCCCGGCGCATCCTATCCCAATCATCGCCACGAGAAAAAGCTCCATCCGCCGCAGCGGGTGAATTGACCGCAGTGCGCCGGCTAACATTTGTCAAATCATCGATAGCTGCGAGGTCACCCTCGCCGCTATCCCGACCCCAACCGCGAAACGCGAAAGTCTTGAGGACGCAAGTATTTCCAGCGCTCAGTCGAGAAACGTCGTGAGTTGGGCGCCCTCATCGGCGACGAACACCGCGATCAACTCGGCAGGCTCGGTGTTGCTGGCGTTGGCCGAGACCATATGCGTAGAGCCCGGTGGCTCGAAGAAGGACTGGCCGACCTGAAAGGTTTCGACGGGACCGCCTCCCAATTGGGAGCGGATCTCGCCCTTCGTGATGGTGGCGGTGACCGAGCCTGCGTGGCGATGCGGCCGCGAAAAGCCGCCCGGTCCATAGGTCACGCGCACGATGGTGACCCGCTTGCCCGGGACGTTGGGCAGTGCGTAGGAGCCGATCGGCTCGACCTTGTCGAGCGACGATCCATCGGCGGCATTGGCGCAAAGCGGCGCAAGCACGGTGGAGACGGTGTCCATCGAGACCGGGAGCGCCTTCCCGATCAGGAGCGCGCAGGCAAGGCCAGCCACGATCGCAAGCGACAGCGGCGGCGGAGGCAACCGCCAGGATGCAGCAAAACCGTTGGCTGAGAGCGTCGTCATCGTCATGTTCTCCCCTCGCGTGATCAGGATGCCGCGGCGTTCGCCGCAACCGGCCGTTGCGGCGGCGTCCAGCGATAGGCCGCACCAAAGCGATTCCAGGTGTTGATCGAGGCGATCGCCGAGGTCAGGTACATCAGCTCCTGGGCGGAGAATTCACCGCTCACCTCGGCATAGACCTCGTCGCTGACGCCGTTGGGCAGGAAGGTCAGCGCTTCAGTCCAGGCCAGCGCGGCACGCTCGCGCGCCGAGAACAGCGGCGCCTCGCGCCAGACCGCAAGCATGTGCAGCTTGTCCACCGGGATGCCGAAACGCTCCGAGAGCAGCACATGGTGCTGCACGCAAAAGGCGCAGCCGTTGATCTGGGAGGCCCGCAGCTTGACCAGTTCCAGCAACTGCTTGTCGAGCCCGGCCTTGGCCGCGACCTGGCCGAGCGCGAGCACGAGGTCGTAGGCATCGGGCGCCAGCGCCTTGAAGTCTTCATACTCGCTGCGGGCGTGTGACATGGTCTTCACCTCGTGTTATTATCAGAGCACTTACACCTTATAAGAGCTCTGATATTATGCGCAAGACCGCCGGGATCACGAAGCCGCAAATCTACCGCAAACCGAAGGGGAAGGCAGCCGCGCCGGCCGCCGACATGGGCGTCTCCTTCCCCGCGCCGGGTGAAGGCAAGCGCGGCGAGCAGGGCTATCTCGGCTATCTCCTGCGGCAGGCCCAGGCCGCGGTCCGGCTGACCATGGAGCGGTCGTTCGCCGACCTCGACGTCACCCCGCCGCAGTTCGGCGTGCTGACGATGCTGAACGCCTATCCCGGCCTGTCCGGTGCGGACGTCGCCCGCCTCACCTTCCTGACGCCGCAGACTGTCGGGGTCATCATCCGCAATCTCGAACGCGATGGCGCGATCCGGATGACGCCGCATCCCGTGCACGGGCGCATCCAGCAATGGACCCTGACGCCGCGCGGCGCATCGCTATTGAAGAATTGCCGGGACCGGGTGCTGGCGCTCGAAAAGCGCCTCGTGAAGGGCCTCGACCCCAAGGCCGAGACCACGATCCGGCAATGGCTCGCGAAGATCGCTACGGAGATGCAGGAGGGTTAGGCGGTGTCCCGCCCAATCGTCCCAGGATCTAATCGTCCCAAGAACTAATCGTCCCAAGACAGGTCGGGCAAGCTGCTACCATCGCCGCCGCCGCGTCCAAAATTCTCCGCCAGGATCGCAACGACGACGACGATCATCCCGGCGGCAAAGGGCCAGGGATTGGCGCAGATGAGGTCGAACAGCTCCTGCATGAGGCGAATCTGGCAGGCAGGTCCGAAGGTTCCGTAAATGCGGAGGCCAAAAGCCGCGGCCGGCCGTTCAAGTTCCGGCAAGACCGCGCCTGCCCGTTGCCCCGCTTCCGGCTAGACTGGCGCAATGACCCCATTTGATTCCTCCGCTCCCACCCGCCGCGCCCTGCTGCAATCCGGCCTCGGCGCGGCCGCCCTGCTCGTCGCCTCCCCGGTGCTGGCGGCCCCGCCCGGCTTCGATGAATGGCGCGAGGCCTTCCGCGCCCGCGCGATGGCCAAGGGCATTTCGGCCGCAACCTGGCAACGCGCCATGGGGCGCGTCGAGCCGGACATGAGCGTGTTCAAGCAGCTCCGCAACCAGCCGGAATTCCGCGAGCAGATCTGGCAATACATCAACCGGCGCGTCTCCGACTGGCGCATCATCAACGGCAAGATCGCGCTGAAGAACAACGAGGCGCTCTTTGCACGCATCGAGCGCGATTTCGGGGTCGAGCGCGGCACGCTGCTGGCGCTGTGGGGCGTCGAGTCCGCCTATGGCGATCCGCTGGTGCAGCAGAACCATATGACGCCGATCTTTCCCTCGCTGGCCGCGCTCGCCTGGAACGAGCCGCGCCGGAAAGCCTATTGGGAGACCGAGCTGATCAACGCGCTGCGCATCGTCGACAAGGGCTGGGGCACGCCCGAGGACATGCGGGGCTCGTGGGCCGGCGCAATGGGGCATTCGCAGTGGATGCCCGAGGTGTGGCTCAATGTCGGCATCGACTATGACGGCGACGGCAAGGTCTCGCCTTTCGGCAAGCCTGACGATGCACTCGGGTCAACCGCAAAATATCTCATCAATCGCGGCAAGTGGCGTCGCGGCGAGCATTGGGGCTACGAGGTTCGCGCGCCCGGCAACATGAGCGGCACCAAGACCTATGCGGCCTGGCAAGCGGCCGGCGTGGTGCGCGCCGACGGCCAGCCGTTTCCCCAGCCGAATGCGTCGGCGCAGATCTGGACGCCGGTCGCGGGCGGACCGACCTTCCTGCTCGGGCAGAACTTCAACGCCGTGAAGAGCTACAATCCCTCGATGAATTATGCGCTGGCGATCTGCCATCTCGGCGACCGCTGCCTGGGCATGCCACCGTTCATCCAGCCCTTCCCCGGCTCAGAGCGCGCGCTGACGCTGGCCGAGGTGCAGGAGATGCAGACCCGTCTGACCAAGGCCGGCTTCGATACCGGCGGCACCGACGGCCGCGTCGGCAACGACACCATGAAGGCGGTCAAGGATTTCCAGCAGCGCGCCGGAATCTTGCCGGCCGATGGTTATGGCGGGCTGAAGGTGCTGGCGAAGCTGCGGCAGGGGTCGTAGCTCTTTTGTCATTCCGGGGCGCGCCACTTGGCGCGAGCCCGGAATCCATTTCTCTACCGGGCTTGCTGCACGATGGATTCCGGGCTCGCGCTTCGCGCGCCCCGGAATGACGGAATCACTAATGCCGATACTGCGGCTCCTCCGCATCGAGCTGGCGGCGGACAGCGGCCAGGTGCAATCGCGCGGATTCTGAATCGCCTTCGCGCATCTGCCGGTAGGTTTCGGCCGCGATCGCGGGATCAACGGGGTGCACCTTGCGGCCCGTCGACATCGCCAGCACCTGCACCTCGGCGGCACGCTCGAGATAATAGAGATCGTCCCAGGCTTCCGCGATGGTCGGCGCCAGCACCATCACGCCGTGATGCTTCATGAAGACGATGTCGGCGTCGCCCACGGCCGACGCAATGCGCGCGCCTTCGCGGTTGTCGAGCGCAAGCCCGTTATAGTCGCGGTCGACGGCAGTGCGGCCGTAGAATTTCAGCGCGGTCTGGCCGGCCCATATCAGGGGATCGCCTTCCGTCATCGACAGCGCCGTGGCGTAGGGCATGTGGGTGTGGAAGGCGACCTTGGCGCGCGGCAGGCGCTTGTGCATCTCGGCATGGATGTAGAAGGCGGTCGCCTCGGGCACGCCGTTGCCGTCCAGCACATTGCCGTGGAAGTCGCAGATCAAAAGCTTAGACGCGGTCAGCTCGCGAAAGGCGTAGCCATAGGGGTTGACCAGGAAGAGATCGTCATGGCCCGGCACCACCGCCGAGAAATGATTGCAGATGCCTTCCTCAAAGCCGTTGCGCGCCGCCATCCGGAAGCAGGCGGCGAGATCCTCGCGCGCGGTGCGGATCGCATCGGTGGCGAGGTCCGGCCGGTTCGATCCGACGGATGCGGTTGCGGAGGCAGTTGAATCGGCGTGGGACAGGCTGTGCGCCATGGCAGGGAAACCTCGTTTGAACGGTTCCTGCCGTTGTACAGGGGCGACGCGCGAGCGTCAGCCCCTCGCGCCGCCACCCTGCCCTGCGGCTCAGGGACGCCGCGGCACCGCGCCTGCGTTCATGCCACCATCGATGACGAGCTCGGAGCCGGTCACGTAGCGGGAGGCATCGGAGGCCAGATACAGCACGCCGCTGGCGATCTCGGAGGCCTGACCAGCGCGGGCGAGCGGGGCAGCAATCCTGGCGCGCTCATCGGGATCGATCGGCGCGTTCTGGCCGGCGCCGGTGGCGCCGGTCGGGATCTTGCCCCAGATCGGCGTGTCGATGATGCCGGGGTGGACGGAGTTGACGCGGATGCCGTCGCCGGCGGCCGCGCATTCCATCGCGATCGATTTCGAGAACAGCCGCACGGCGCCCTTGGTCGCGGAATAGGCCGACAGGCCGGGCGCGCCGCGCAGGCCCGCGAGCGAGGACATCATGATGATGGAGCCGCCGCCGGTCTTGCGCATCAGCGGCAGGCAATGCTTGACCGACAGGAACACGCCGTCGAGATTGATCGCGTTCTGCCGGTGCCAGTCAGCCAGCGTCATGTCGGTGATCGATGGCACGGCGATGCCGATGCCGGCGTTGGAGACCATCACGTCGAGCCGGCCAAAGCGCTTGCCGATGTCAGCCACGACCTCCACCCAGCGCTCCTCGCTGGTGACGTCCTGCTCGAGAAACACTGCCTTGCCACCGGCCTTTGTGACGCGCTTGGCGAGCTCGGGACCCCGGAGCTCGTCGATATCGGTGGCGACGACAGTCGCGCCCTCGCGTGCGAACAGTTCGACGATCGCTTCGCCGATGCCCGAGGCGCCGCCGGTGACCAACGCGACCTTGCCCTCAACCTGCCCTGCCATGCTCACTCCCGTTTTTCTTGTTGGTTCGATTTGGTTCAGCGGATCATCGTAGGACCCTGGTCGGGCAAGGCAACATCGATCACGCGCAGTTGCACGCGCTCGACGCCCTGGTAGCGGTCGACCGACAGCGAGCCCGCGATGTGGAGCTGCTGGCCGCGGTTGGCGACAAGCGCATTGCCAAGCTTCTGGCCGATCGAGCGGAACGCGATGCCGTTGACGATCGCGCCGTCACCGGACTTGAAGCGCAGCCGCAAATGCGCCTGCCCCACCTCGTCAGCAAAAATCAGCTGATGCGACGGCAGCGCCAGCACCGGCTCCGGATTGCCGCTGCCGAAGGGGCCCGCGCGGTTCAATGTCGCCGCAAGGTCGGTGGTCACCGCGCGCGCGGACACCGCGCCGTCGATCGAGAGCTCGTTGACGTGACGCGCCTGCGCGACATCACGGGCAAGCGCGCTTTCCATGTAGGCGCGGAATTCGGCGAGCTTCTCCTTGCGCAGCGTCACGCCCGCGGCCATCGCGTGGCCGCCGCCCTTGAGCAAAATGCCGTCGGTCACCGCCTGCCGCACCGCCTTGCCGATATCGACGCCGGAAATGGAACGGCCGGAGCCGGTGCCGATGCCGCCGGGCTCAAGCGCCACGGCAAAAGCCGGCCGCGAAAACTTTTCCTTCAGGCGCGAGGCAACGAGACCGACCACGCCGGGATGCCAGCCTTCCGACGCCGTCACGATCACGCCGAGCTTGTCCTCGAGCCCGATCGAGGCCAGCGCCTCGGCTTCCGCCTGCGCCTCCGCCGCCTGCTCGATCACGCGGCGCTCGTTGTTGAGACGGTCGAGCTCGGCCGCGATCCGCGCGGCCTCGACGCTGTCGCCTTCGAGCAGCAGCCGCACGCCGAGATCAGCACGGCCGATGCGGCCTCCGGCATTGATGCGCGGTCCCAGCATGAAGCCGAGATGCCAGGCCTCAGGCGGGCCGTTGAGCCGCGCCACGTCCATCAGCGCGGTGTGGCCGACATGGTCGCGCCGCCGCATCGCGATCAGCCCCTTGGCGACGAAGGCGCGGTTGAGCCCGATCAGCGGCGCGACGTCGGCGACCGTGCCGAGCGCGACGTGATGCAGCATGCCGAGCAGGTCGGGCTCGGGCATTTCCGGCTTCCAGAAGCCGCGCTGGCGCAGCTCGCGATTGACCGCGACCAGCGTGATCAGCACGAGGCCGACGGCGGCGAGATGGCCAAGGCCGGAGAGATCGTCGAGCCGGTTCGGATTGACGAGGGCATCGACCTCCGGCAGCTCCGTGCCGGCCTGGTGATGATCGATTACAACCACGGACATGCCGAGGCGCTTGGCTTCTGCCAGCGGCTCGATGCTGGTGGTGCCGCAATCGACGGTGACGAGCAGCGTGGCGCCCTTCGCCGCGAGGCCGCGCACGGCCTCGACGTTCGGCCCATAGCCCTCAAAGATACGATCGGGAATGTGGATCAGCGGGTCGAGGCCGCAATGGCGCAGGTGCCAGGCCAGCAGCGCCGACGAGGTCGCGCCATCGACGTCGTAGTCGCCGAAGATCGCGACCGTTTCGCCGCGTGCGGCGGCATCGGCGATGCGTTTGGCGGCGGCCTCCATCTCCGTCACCGTGAACGGATCCGGCATCAGCTTGCGGATCGTCGGGTCGAGAAAGTCCGTGACCGAGTCGAGCTCGACGCCGCGCCCGGCCAGCACCCGCGCCAGCAGCTCCGGCAGCTGGTAACGCTGCACGATCGCCAGCGCCCTCGCCGCGCCGCGCGCATCCAGCCGGTCGCGCCAAAGCTTGTCAGTGAGCGAGCGCGCCACGCCCAGGAACGCCTGGGGCGTTTCGACAGGCAAGGCGGTGGCGGGGGGCGTCATGATTCGGAATCGATCCGTGTTGCGTCGTGGATGACCGGCGACGGCCTGGCATTCCCTTAGGACGATTGACCGGGAATCCCCGGTCGTTGGCAACGCCAACGCCGTACAAAGCGGTGGATTGCCGCAATCCTGAGCGGACTGACTACCATTTGAGCAGCGCGCGCGTCAGCAAATTAAGTGGGCGTTAGGTGGAATCCCCGAAAAAGATTCATATTCGATCTGTGATTTCTGGTTCCGGGTTCATTGCAGATCAGCCTCTTTGCAAGGGAAGTCCCCGATGTCTGCTGCGCTGGGTCTGAAGACCAAGCCGATCGCGAACGGAACCGCTGAGACCGCCGAGGATGATTCCGACATCTCCGCGCTGATCAACCGCCTCACCGCGGAGGTCAACCAGATCGCGGTCGACAAGACCAAGTCGATCCAGCAGATCACCAACCAGATGAAGATGCTGG
>JAEWBW010000698.1 GCA_023390955.1 Pseudomonadota bacterium | reverse complement strand
GCCGGAGCGCCCGCACAACATCGGCGATGATCAGGCGCGAGAGGGAGCGAACAGCACGGGCTTGTTGCGCTCGAACGACTGTCGGCCGGCCTTGAAGCCCATCAGCACCTCGGGCAGTTCCGCAATCGCGAACCGGCTGTCCTGCGTGTTGAGCACGACGAGATCGGCGGGATTGCCGACCTTGATGCCGTAATCCCTGAGGTTCATCAGCCGCGCCGGCAACTCGGTCACGAGATCGAGGCAGGTGTCGAAATCGCCGACGGAGGCGTGCGCGACATTGGCATAGAAGTTCGCCATGCGGAGCAACGAGGCATCGCCGAACGGCGTAAAGGGATTCATGACGTTGTTGGTCGCGACCGAGCAGAGCACGCCGTCGCCGACCAGCTTGTGAGCGAGCGTCAGCCCGCGCGGCGTGTTGTGGGTGGCCTCGCGCCCCATCAGATAGAGATCGGTCGCGGGCAGGACCGTGACGGCGACGCCGGCCTTTGCGAGCTGCGCGGTGGCGGCCTTCATCCGTTCGGGCGGCAGCGCCGATAGCTTTGTCGCGTGTCCGATCGCAACGCGTCCCCCGTAGTTGCGGCGCTCGGTCTGCCGGCAGACTTCGTTGAGATGCCACCAGGACGGGTCGAGATCGAAATCGAGGTGCAGATCGACGTCGATGTCGAATTCCTGCGCGAGGTCGAAGATGCGGGCGAGATGCGCGTTGGGATCGGTGTCCATATAGGGACAGCCGCCGATCGCCTCGCCGCCGTCGCGCAGCGCCTGCACCAGCAGCTCGTCGCTGCCGGGATCGTTGGTCAGGCCTTCCTGCGGGAACACGCAGAGCGACAGGTCGAGCGCCCAGGCGTAGTCGCGCTTCAGCGCCTTCACCGCCTCGAAGCCGCGCAGGCCGATGCGCGGGTCGATCTCGACATGGGTGCGCATCCGCGTTGTGCCGTGCGAGATCGCGCGCTCGAGCACGCGCGCGCCGCGGGCGTAGACGTCCTCGACGGTAAAATCCTTCTTCATGCCGGCGACGGCGCGGATCGCCTCGGTGACGCTGCCGTGGTTGTGGCCGCAGCGGCCGAGCAGGCAGGCCTTGTCGAGATGGATGTGGGTGTCGACGAAGCCGGGCAGGGCGAGGTGCCCGCCGGCGTCGATTTCGACCGCCTCGCAGGCGAGCTTGGGCTCGATCGCGGCGATACGCCCGCCCTTCACGCCGATATCGACGGGTGCGGCGGATGAACGCAACAAGGCGTTACGGATGATCAGGTCGAAGGCGGTTTGGGCGGTCATGGCGGCTTCAGGGGAATGAGCGTAGCGGAACGGGGCCGGTAGGGCAGCTCCAGATTGTGTGCAGTCCTGCCACCAAATTGTTCAAAAAATGTGCATGCAATCTGGAGCGTGGATTGTAAACTTCGGCAGCCTTTCCGGAGACCTCCAATGTCAGCCCCCGCAACCGCCGCCAAGCCGATGTCCGACGCCGAGATCGTGGAGGCCTATCTCACGGCCTCGATGATACCCGATCCGGATGCGGCCGCCGCCTACATGAAGCCGGGCACGGTGATCACTTTCACCGGCGGGCGCGAGTTCGACCATCCGCGCGGGCCGACCGGCTTCAACGCCAGGCGCTATCGCTGGGTCAAGAAGAAGATGGATCGCTTCGATGTCTGCCCGGCCAAGGACGAGACCGTCGTCTACAGCATCGGCACGCTCTACGGCGAGTGGATCGATGGCACGCCGTTCGAGGGCAATCGCTACGTCGATCGCTTCGTCGTCAGGGGCGGGCAGATCGTGAAGATGGACGTCTGGAACGACAGCGCCGAGCGCATCCTGGTCCAGCGCGGGATCGAGGCTTAACCCGCGCATGATCCGGAAAAGTGTGAAGCGGGTTTCCGACAAGATCATGCGCAAATAAGAGCGGCTAAAGCGCAATGCATTGCGCTTTAGCGGCGCGCGACCTTTGGCAATTTGACGACGCGATCACCGGTCGCTTCGTCGGCATAGGGCGCCAGAATATCCAGCAGATCGCGGCCGCGCTGCGGAGCAGGGGCCACCAGCGCGCGCGTAGCCACCGAATCAAGGTGATGGTGCATCAAATCCATCACCTTGGCCTCCTCGCCCTTGGCGAGTGCCGTGATGATGGCGCGGTGCTCGTTGATGGCGCATTCGGTGGAATGCGGCCGGCTGTAGAGCGATAACGTCAGGCAGCAGCGATAGGCGACCTCGCTGACATAGCGCACCAGGATCGGGCTGTTCGTCATGTTGGCGAGCAGGATGTGAAATTCGGTGGCGAGCCGGATCGAGACCGCATCCGTGCCGTCGCGCGCGCGATCCTCGGCATCGACATGGGCGTTCAGTTCGGCAACCTGAGCCTTGGTCAGCTTGCCCGCGAGCTGGCGCACGACAAGGCGTTCGAGCTCCATGCGAATGTCAAAGGCATCGCGCGCCTCCTGCCAGCTCGGTGTTGCCACGACAGCGATGCGGTTGCGCCGCAGCTCGACCAGGCCTTCCGCCGCCAATTGCCCCAGCGCATGGCGGGCGATGGTGCGGCTGACGCCAAAGCGCTCGCCGAGCGAGTCCTCGGGGAGCTTTGCGCCTGGCTCCAGCGCCTGCTCGATGATGGCGCGCCGCAGCGCGCGGCAGATCACGCTGACCTTGTCTGACGATTCCGCGGTCTTGCTGGTGGCGCGCGCCGACATCGGCGATTCCTTATGTATTGGCCTTGCGCCTCTCTTATCACAGCTGGCGAACGATCCAGCGC
>JAEWBW010000508.1 GCA_023390955.1 Pseudomonadota bacterium | reverse complement strand
CGGCGTCATCGAGCCGCGCGAGCCAAAGCCACCGCCGACATAGGGATTGACCACGCGGACCTTGTCGGCGTCGATGCCGAGCTGCTCGGCGACGCCGTTCTTGAGGCCATAGACGTACTGGGTCGGCTCATAGATCACGAGATTGTCGCCCGTCCAGGCGCAGCTGGTCGAAAACAGTTCCATCGGATTGTGGTGCTGGGCCGGCGTGTCGTAGGACGCGGTCACCGTGACTTCGGCGGTGCTGAACGCCTTGGCGAAATCACCGACCTTGGCGTCTTCCTTGAACTGCGCATTCTGGCCGTTGGCCGCCGCGCGGGTTTCGCCGGGCGAGTCGAACGTCGCCGTCGGCGCGGACGCGGTATACTTCACCTTGACGCGGTTGGCCGCTTCGCGCGCGGCCTCGTAGCTCTCGGCAATGACGACGGCGATGATCTGGCCGTCATGGGCAATATCGGCCGATGTCAGCGGTTGGATCGTGGTGCCGGCATAACCGCCATTGCTGAACAGTTTCGATTCCTTCAGCTTTGGCGCGTTCTCATGCGTGACGATGTCGATCAATCCGCGGACGCGTTTGGCATCGTCGAGATCGAAACCGTCGACGCGCCCCTTGGCAATTGCACTCGTGACCAGATAGGCATAGGCCGGATTCGACAACGGCATATCGGAACCGTAGGTCGCCCGCCCCGTGACTTTCGCCACCGCGTCGTAGCGCGGCACGGGCTGGCCCATATTGGCCTTGGGTTCAGGAGCAGCTGTGGTCATGGTCAAATCTCCATCTGGGTGGCCTGCTGCAGCGCGCGCGCAACGACGCGCTTGCCGAGCGCGATCTTGAAGCTGTTGTGCTGCCGGCCCTTGGCGCCGGCGAACGCTGCTTCTGCGACCCGACCTGCCAGGCCCTCATCGAATCTCTGTCCCTTCAACAGCGCTTCCGCTTCGCGCGCGCGCCACGGCACAGTGGCGACGCCGCCAAGCGCCACGCGGGCGTCGCGGATGTTGCCGTCCTGCACGTCGAGCGCGATCGCCGCGGACGACAGCGCGAACTCGTAGGACTGGCGGTCGCGCGCCTTGAGGTAGACCGAGCGTGGCCATCGGCCAGGGATGGCGAAGGCCGAGATCAGCTCGCCGGGACGCAGGCTGGTCTCGATCTGCGGCGCGTTGCCGGGCGCCTTGTGCAGCTCGGCGAACGGCATGTTGCGGGTGCCGGAACGACCGGTGATCTCGACGGTGGCATCGAGGGCGATAAGGGCCTGGGCGAAATCGCCGGGATAGGTCGCAATGCACTGGTCGGAGGTGCCGAGCACAGCATGCGTGCGGTTGAAGCCGTCCATGGCTGCGCAGCCCGAGCCTGGATTGCGCTTGTTGCAGCTCTCATAGGAGACGTCGCGGAAATAGCTGCAGCGCGTCCGCTGCATCACGTTGCCGCCCAGCGTCGCCATGTTGCGCAGCTGCGCGCTCGCCGCGAGTTTCAGCGAATTTGCGATCACGGGGTAGCCGCGCAGGATTTCCGGATTGGCGGCGACGTCAGACATCTTTGCGAGTGCACCGAGCTTGAGTCCATCGTTGCTGATGTCGACGGCCGACCAGCCTTGCGCGAGCGGATTGATGTCCACGATGGTGGAGGGACGCATCACGTCGAGCTTCATCAGGTCGATCAGCGTGGTGCCACCTGCGAGCGGCTGCGCGATGGCCTGTGTCAGCGGGTCATTGCCAACGGCGGCTGCGCTGAGGACCTGCACTGCGAGCGCCGCGTCGGTCGCCCTTTGATAGGAGAAGGGTCGCATGCGGCTAGCCTTTCAGGATCTCGGGCGCGGCCTGCTTCACGGCCGCGACGATGTTGGGATAGGTGGCGCAGCGGCAGATGTTGCCGCTCATATATTCGCGGATGTCCTCGTCGTTGCCGGCGTGCCCCTCCTTGACGCAGGCGACTGCGGACAGGATCTGGCCGGGCGTGCAATAGCCGCACTGGAAGGCGTCATTGTCGATGAAGGCCTGCTGCATCGGATGCAGCCTGTCACCGGCCGCGAGCCCCTCGATGGTGGTGATCTCCTGCCCCTCGGCGGCAAGCGCGAGCGTGAGGCAGGAGACGACGCGACGACCGCCGATCAGCACCGTGCAGGCGCCGCACTGCCCGTGATCGCAACCCTTCTTGCTGCCGGTGAGGCCTGCATGCTCGCGCAGCGCATCCAGCACGGTGGTGCGCGCATCGAGGCGCAGGCGTTTGTCCTCGCCGTTGACGCGGAGCGTCACGTCCACCGGGAGCGAGGGATCCTGTACCACCGGCACACTCGCGCCCTGCGTGGCCGCGCGCGCCGTCAGGGGAACGAGCGCGCCGCCCGCGGCTCCTGCGATGAAGGCGCGGCGATCGAAGCCGGAATTTCTGGAACTGTCGGACATTGACGGCCTCCGCCGCTTTCGAGGGAAAGCGGCGCACGCCTGCACCGCTCATCGCCCTTAACCGGGGGCCATGAGCTCCGTTCCGAACAAAGCAAAACGGCGCAGGTTACCTGCGCCGTTCGCCGTCAATTTATCCTGATCGCGCGGGAGGAACTTCCCCCTGCGTGCACTTAGTAACCGAGCGCGCAGCCGTCCTTGCGTGGATCGGAGCCGCCGGTGAGCGTGCCCTTCTCCCAGTCGATCCAGATCGCCTGGGCGCCGCCGAGCGGCGAGACCACGCTGGTGGTCTTGTGGCCGAGCTTCTTGAGGCCTTCGACGATCTCCGAGGGAACGCTGTCCTCGAGCTGATACTGGCCCTCGTAGTGCAGGCCGCGCGGCATATCGATCGCTTCCTGCACGTCGCAGCCATAGTCGAGGATGTTGGTCAGCAGGTGCGTCTGTCTGACCGGCTGATACTGCCCGCCCATCACGGCGAACGGCATCACCGAGCGGCCGCCCTTGGTGACGAGGCTCGGCATGATCGTGTGCAGCGGACGCTTGCCCGGCGCGATGCAGTTGGGATGGCCGGGCTGGATGCGGAACCCGCCGGCGCGGTTCTGCAGGAGCACGCCGGTCTTGTCGGAGACGATCGCCGAGCCGAAGGAATGCGCGACCGAGTTGATGAACGAGCAGACGTTGCGATCCTTGTCCACCACCGTGATGTAGATGGTCGACGGGTTCATCGGCGGCGCGACGTTCGGCAAATCGAGCATGCCGTCCATGCGGATCTTGCTGATATGCTCGTTGGCGAATTCCTTGGCGAGGATCTTCGCGACCTCGGTCTGCATATGGTCGGGATCGGAGATATGCATCTCGCGGTGCATGTAGGCGATGCGCGCGGCTTCCGCCTCGAGGTGGAAGCGCTCGACGCTGAGCGGGGCGTATTTGGTCAGGTCGAACCGCGAGAGAATGTTCAGCATCAGCAGCATGGTGATGCCGGGACCGTTCGGCGGGCACTGCCAGACGTCATGGCCCTTGTACATGGTGCCGATCGGCGTGGTCACTTCGGTCGAATGCGCGGCGAAGTCTTCCAGCGTGTGCAGGCCGCCGATGCCGCGCAGCGTCTCGACGATGTCGGCTGCGATCGGTCCCGAATAGAAGGCGTCACGGCCATCCTTGGCAATCGCGCGCAGCGTCTTGCCGAGCTCGGGCTGATGGATGACGTCGCCGGCGACCGGCGGCTTGCCGTGCGGCAAGAGGTAGCGCTGGGTGTTGGTGCCGTTCTTCAGCTTCTCGAACTGGTTCTTCCAGTCGAAGGCGATGCGGGGCGCAACGACATAGCCCTCCTCCGCGGCCTTGATCGCCGGCTGCAGCAGCCGGTCGAAGCCGAACTTGCCGTGGTCGCGCAGCGCGGTTGCGAAAGCGTCGATCACGCCGGGGATCGACACCGCATGCGCCGAGGTCAGCGGCACCGAGTTGATCTTGCGCTCGAGGTACCAGTCGGCGGTCGCCGCCATCGGCGCGCGGCCCGAGCCGTTATAGGCGGTGATCTTGCCCTCGCCGCGCGGCTGGATCAGCGCGAAGCAGTCGCCGCCGATGCCGGTCGATTGCGGCTCGATCACGCCGAGCAGCGCACTTCCCGCCACTGCCGCGTCCACCGCGGTGCCACCCTCGCGCAGCACCTCGATCGCGGCCAGGGAGGCCAGCGGATGCGAAGTCGCCACCATTGCGTTCTGGGCGTGGACGGTGGACCGGCCGGGGAAATGGAAGCTTCTCATGATCTCTGTTGCTCTTTGCCGCGATGTCGAAATTCCGGGCTTTCATGACACATTCAGGCCTGTCGGGGCAATGCTGGCATACCACCGAAATGCCTGCCATCCGCTGGGCGAATGGGGTGGTTGTTGCGGGTTTTCCGGGCGGCAGCCGCCTGCTAAACGGGCGGCATGTCCACCCCGACCACAGCTTGCAAAGTCGCCGCCTTCTACCAGTTCGCCGCGCTGCCCGATTATCGGGAGCTGCGCGAGCCGCTGCGCGCGTTCTGCGCCGAGCACGGGATCAAGGGCAGCATCCTGCTGGCGCAGGAGGGCATCAACGGCACGGTGGCCGGCACAGTGGAGGCGATCGACGCATTGGCGTGGGAGCTTGCCCACGGCGCGCTGTTCGGCGGCCGGCTCGACAATCTCGAGCTGAAGTTCTCCGCCGCCGAGGCGATGCCGTTCGGCCGGCTCAAGGTGCGGCTGAAGAAGGAGATCGTCACGCTTGGCGACGTGGCCGCCGATCCGACCCGGATGGTCGGCACCTATGTGGACGCCAGCGCCTGGAACGATGTGATCGCCGAGCCCGGCACCGTGCTGCTCGACACCCGCAATGCCTTCGAGGTGGCGATGGGGACGTTCGAGGGCGCGGTCGATCCCGGCCTCAGGAGTTTTGGCCAGTTCAAGGACTTTGCGGCAAACCATCTCGATCCCGCCAAGCATCGCCGGATCGCGATGTTCTGCACCGGCGGCATCCGCTGCGAAAAGGCGAGCGCGCATCTGCTCGCGCGCGGCTTTGCCGAGGTCTATCACCTCAAGGGCGGCATTCTGAAATATCTGGAAGAGGTGCCGGAGGCGCAGAGCCGCTGGCGCGGCGATTGTTTCGTATTTGACGAGCGCGTCGCGCTCGGCCATGGGCTGCGCGAGCGGCAGAAGGATTCTGGTGGCGATGAGTGAGATCGAGCAGCTCCGCGAGCGGATGGACACGCTGGAGACGCGGCTGGCCTATCAGGACGAGACCATCGAGCAGCTCAACCAGACCATCACCGCGCAGTGGAAGCAGATCGACGCACTGACGCGGCAATTGTCGCAACTGAGCGAGCGCCTCCAGGAAGCCGAAGCACGAGCTCCTGGGCCGAGCAACGAACTGCCGCCGCATTATTGAGGGGTTACAGACCCGACGCTTTCGGCAGTTCGAGGATGTGCGGCGCCATGACCAGGCGATTGCGGCCCCCTTCCTTCGCGTCGTAGAGCGCCCGGTCGGCCGCTTCGACCAGTGAGGTCAGGCCCGCAGATCGCTCGAGAATAGGCCGGCATGTGGCGCCGCCGATCGACACCGTGACGCAGCCCACCGATCCGTTGAAGGCATGCACCAGGCCCGCTGCGTGAATGGCCTGGCGGATCCGCTCGCCGATCCGCGCGCAGCCGGCCGCATCGGTGTTCGGCAGCAGCACCGAAAACTCCTCGCCGCCATAGCGCGCAGCTAGATCGACGTTGCGATTGACTTCAGTCGCGATCACACCCGCGACCGCGCGCAGGCAGGCGTCGCCTGCGGGATGGCCGTATTCGTCGTTGTAGGCCTTGAAGCGATCGACATCGATCATCAGGAGCGCGATGCTCGAACGGCTGCGATAGGCGCGGCCCCACTCCTCGGCAAGGCGCTCGTCGAAGCGCCGGCGGTTGGCAAGACCGGTGAGGCTGTCCTCGATCGCGAGCGTCTCGAGCCGGCTCTCCAGCATCTTCTGCTCGGTGATGTCACGCGAAATCGCGACCACGCCGTCGACCTCGCCATTGTCCTTGCGCGTCACGCGCATGGTCGATTCCACCCAGATCTCGGATTTTTCCAGGTGCGCGTTGCGATAGGTGATCCGCGCCTCCTCCCGCTCGCCGCGCTTGAGCGCGTCGACGACGGCCTGGACCTGCGGCAGGTCGGATGGATTGATCCCGGCGAGCGCCGGCGTTCCGATCAGCTGATTGGCGCGCCAGCCGAAGACGCGGGCCGACGACGGCGACACATAGCGCAGCCGCTCGTCGAGCCCGATCCGGGTCACCATGTCGCTGGAGGTTTCCGCCAGCAGGCGGAAATGGGCTTCCTTCTCGACCAGCGCCGCCGCCATGCGCTGTCCGCGCTGCAGATGCCACACCAGCACTGCGCCGATGATCGCGATCAGCATGACCAGCAGGAGCACGTAAAGCAGACGCGAGATCGCCGCGGACTGCCACGGGGCGAGCAACTCCGCCTTCTCGACGGTCGCCAGCAGCACCAGCGGGAAACGCGGGCTGCGCTTGAAGAAGGCGACGCGCTGCACGCCGTCCAGCGGTGACTTGAAATGATAGGCGCCACCGCCGGAGCGCTGCAGGCTCGCGTCCCTGAACAGCGGGGTGTTGCCGACATTGCGTCCAACGAACTTCTCGTTGTTCGGAAAGCGCGCGATGATCTGGCCGTCGCCATGGGTCAGCGCGACCGAGCTGTTCCGGCCGATCTCGAACTGCTGGTAGAAGTGCGACAGATAATTGGCGCCGATGGTCGCGAGCACCACGCCGCCAAAGCTGCCGTCCGGCTTGTTGAAGCGCCGCGACAGCGTCACCACCCATTCGCCATCGAGCAGACTCTTGACGGGATGGCCGACGTAGGGATCGCGCTTCGGCGACAGCTGGTGATAGCGGTAGAAATCGTCGTCGCTCAACGTCGAAGCGACCGTGCCGGGGCCGGTCAGCCAATTGCCCTTGTCGTCGACGATTCCGAGGCTGTGGATGCGCTCGATAGCCTTCTTGCGGGCGTCGAGCAGGTTGCGGAGCTTTGCGATGGTCTCGGGAGACGTGCCGTCCATCTCGAGACGGCTGACCACGCCGACCACGCCGGAATCGAGCAGGTCGAGACTGTCCTCGGCGTGCTGGGTGAGCGACCGCGCGAGGTTGGCCATCTCGGTCTCGGCGCTCTTCAGAAGTGCGTCGCGCGAACTCCACTCACGCCACGCACTGACGCCGAGAATGGCCGTGCAGGTCAGCACGACAAAGGCGGCTGCGCGCAACGGCAGTCGCCTCATTCCGGCTCGGTTGGTGGCAATATCCATAGGGTTCTCCAATGCCCGGAGAATCCCCTATGTCTTGTTATCGAACTCTGAAATTCGCGGCGTAATTCGCCTCAAACCCCGGTGTTTACCGTAGTCCTACGGTGGACACCGTGGCGGGATCGCTAACGGCCGGTTATCGCCGCGAAGGCGACACCGGCCGCAGCTGACCTCAGTGGAAGATGGCCTTAACCTTGTCCCACAGCGAAGGCGCATCGGCCTCGGCGTCCGCCTTGGTCGGCGTCGGCTGTGCCGCGGCGACCGGATCTGAAGCGGGGAACGTGTCGATCAACCCGGCTTCCAGTTTGGCGTGGGTCTCGCGATCGGCGGCGAGCGCTTCACGCAGGTCATCGGCGTGCTTGTCGTGCGGGGCGGGATTGAATGTCTCAGCCATTGGTTCCTCCGTTCGCGGGTCAACGCGATCGCCCCTGCGCCGGTTCCGCTGTCCCGCTTGGCCGGAGTGTCGCGGCGGTGTATCAGGAACTCCAAATTGACCCGGAACAGTTGGTAGAGTTCGTGACCTCCTCCCCCGCAAAATCGTTCATCGACGTGCTCTCAGGCCAACGCCAGGCGGTTCCTCCGCTCTGGATGATGCGACAGGCCGGGCGCTATCTGCCGGAATATCGCGAGCTCCGCGCCAAGGCCGGCGGTTTCCTCGATCTCTGCTTCACGCCGGAACTCGCGGCCGAGGTGACGCTGCAGCCGATCCGCCGGTTCGATTTCGACGCGGCGATCATCTTCTCGGACATCCTCGTGATCCCCTATGCGCTCGGCCGCTCCGTGCGCTTCGAGGTCGGCGAGGGCCCGCGGCTGGACCCGCTGGACGATCCCGCCAAGGTCGCCACGCTGGCAGCACGCGCCGATTTCTCACAGCTCGAACCGGTGTTCGAGGCGTTGCGCATTGTGCGCCGCGCGCTCGCGCCGAAGACTGCGCTGATCGGTTTCTGCGGCGCGCCGTGGACGGTTGCGACCTATATGGTCGCGGGCCAAGGCACGCCGGACCAGGCGCCGGCGCGGATGATGGCCTATCGCCATCCCGAGGCGTTCGCAAAAATCATCGACACGCTGGTCGACAACTCGATCGACTATCTGCTCGGCCAGCTCGCCGCCGGCGCCGACGCCCTGCAGATCTTCGACACCTGGGCCGGCGTGCTGCCGCCGGCCGAATTCGCGCGCTGGTCGGCCGAGCCGACGAAACGCATCGTCGCGGGCGTCCGCGCCAAGGTGCCGGATGCGAAGATCATCGGCTTTCCGCGCGGCGCCGCCGCGCAGCTGCCGTCCTATGTGGAGGCGACCGGCGTCAACGCTGTCAGCATCGACTGGACCGCGGAGCCGTCCTTCATCCGCGAGCGCGTGCAGAGCAAGGTCGCCGTGCAGGGCAATCTCGATCCGCTGGTGCTGATATCAGGCGGCGATGCGCTCAATCGCGCCGTCGACGACGTCAAGGCGAACTACGCGCAGGGGCGGTTCATCTTCAATCTCGGCCACGGCATTCAGCCGGAGACGCCGATCGCCCATGTCGAGCAGATGATCAGGCGCGTGCGGGGCTGAGC
>JAEWBW010000503.1 GCA_023390955.1 Pseudomonadota bacterium | reverse complement strand
GCTCTACCATGTCGCAAGTGCGGTCGCGCTCGCCTGGGAAGCGCATCGCATCGATGCCATGCGCGGCGATGCGCGTCGGCTCCTGCTGTCGCGGCTCGTGGTCGACAATCGCATCACGCCAAGCGATCCGTTCCGGCTGACGGAAAATGCCACACAGCAGAAAATCGCAGCGCTGCTGCTCGGCGATCGCGCTGTCGGCATGAGTGAGGTTGGCGAACTGGTCCTGGCAGCGTAGGCTGCGTTAAGCGTTCACAGACAAGAAAAGCCACAGGGAGTTCTCGATGAAGGCCGCCGTCCTCTATGAAGCCAACCAGCCGCTGGTTATCGAGAATGTCAGCCTGCCGAAGCCCGGCCCGCGCGAGGTCTTGATCCGCACTGCGGTGGCCGGCCTCTGCCATTCCGATTTGCACTTCATGGAAGGCCTCTATCCGCATCCGCTGCCGGCGGTGCTCGGTCACGAATCCGCAGGCATCGTCGAGCAGGTCGGCTCCGATGTCACTTATGTGAAGCCCGGCGACCACGTCGTCACCTGCCTGTCGGTATTCTGCGGCACCTGCGACAATTGCACGACGGGGCGCACCGTGCTCTGCACCGACACCACGGTGAAGATGATCCCGGGCGTCTCCAACCGGATGCAGTGGTCGAAGCCGGAGAAGCTGCACCAGTTCCTCAACCTCTCGTCCTTTGCCGAGCAGATGCTGGTGCACGAGAACGCCATCGTCAAAATCCGCAAGGAGATGCCGCTCGACCTCGCCGCGCTGATCGGCTGCGGCGTCATCACCGGCTACGGTGCGGTGGTGAACACGGCGAAGGTGACGGCCGGCGAGACCGTGGCGGTGATCGGCTGCGGCGGCGTCGGCATGGCCGCGATTAACGGCGCGCAGATCGCGGGCGCCGGGCGCATCATCGCCATCGACACCAATCCGGCAAAGCTGCAGCTCGCGACCAAGCTGGGCGCGACCGACATCATCAATCCCGCCGACGGCGACGTGGTCAAGCAGGTGCGCGACCTCACCAATGGCGGCGTGCACCACTCATTCGAGGTGCTCGGCCGCAAGGAAACCGCCGAGCAGGCTTTTGGCATGCTCACCGCCGGCGGCACCGCCACCATCGTCGGCATGATCCCGTTCGGCCAGAAGATCGAGCTGCACGGTTTCGACTTCCTGCGCGAGCGCCGTATCCAGGGCTCGTCGATGGGCTCCAACCATTTCCGCGTCGACATGCCCCGCCTGGTCGATTTCTACCTGCGCGGCCGGCTGCACCTGGAGGACTGGATCTCGGCCAAGCTGAAGCTGTCAGAGATCAACGAAGGATTTGCCAACATGAAGGCGGGCAAGACGCTGCGCAGCGTGATCGTGTTTGATAGCTGAGCATTGGCGATGCCGGTGGCCCCGGCATTGTTGCCCCAACAACGGTGTCATCGCCCTGCTTTATGCGCAATTGCGCATCAGGACCGGGCGATCCAGTATTCCAGAGACGGTTGCGGTTGAACCGAGAGGCCGCGGCGTACTGGATGCGCCGGTCAAGCCGGGGCATGACAGCGGAGAGGGACGAGGCGACGTGCTCGCCTCACCGCGTCGCGCATCTCACCGCGATACGTGTGCTGACACCGCAAGCCATTTCCCGTTCTGTTTCGCCCAGCAATCGGTATAGCGCCCGGTGGCCTGCTGTCCGTCGGCGGTGGTGTAGCTGGTCGCGGCGTGGATGATGGCGAAGTCGCCGAGGATGCGGATCACGACGTCATAGGCCTGCAAGTTCCGGATCGCGACCGGTCGCGCCGTCTGTTCGAGGAAAGCTGCGCGGTCGACCAGCGTCTTGTCGGGATTGGAGCAGTAAAACTCCGGCGCCAGGATTTCGTCGAACCGCTTGACGTCGCAGTTCTGCACCGAGGCGACATAGTCGCGGTTGAGTGCGGTGAGCTGTTCGAGGTCGTTGCTCATGGCGTCTCTCCCCTCCCAGACCCTCATGGTGAGGAGGCGCGTCGGCGCCGTCTCGAACCATGAAGGCCGTGATGTCTCATCCTTCGAGACGCGCGCGGTGCGCGCTTCTCAGGATGAGGCTTCTTAATCATCAAACATCTTCGGCGGCACGAACCCGCCGAACTCGCGCTCGATCAGCTCGGCCAGTTTCAGCGGCGTGCGGTCCTCCAGCCACGGGCCGACGATCTGGACGCCGACCGGAAGTCCGTCCGGCGCAAAGCCCGTGGGGATCGCGGTGGAGGGCAGGCCGGGAAGGGTTGCGATGCCGGGCCAGGCGAGCTGGTCGGGATAGACGTGGTCCTTGCCGTCGATCTTGATCCGCCGCGTCTCCTGGTCCGCGGAGTGATCATGCGGATAGGCCGGCGTCGGCATCACCGGGCAGATCACGGCGTCAAAGGTCTTGAACAGCTCGCGCCATTGCGCGCGCAACCGCGTGCGGCCGCCGTCGGCGATCACCCAGTCGCGATGGCTGAGCGCGATGCCGCGCAGCCGCTCGGCGGCGAGGCTGTTGTTGCCCTCGGGCAGCGCCTCGGCCGCCTTCTTTGCGCCGGCATAGACGTCGGGGGCGAAGCTTGCTGCAAGGAACGACATCAGCATGCGCATATAGAGCCGCGAAGAGGCCGCGAAATCCGGCAGCAGCGGACTGCTGCGCTCGATCTTGACGCCCGCCTTGGCGAGATTGTCGGCGAGCGTGTTGATGCTGCCGCGCACGCTCGTGTCCGTCGGCATCACCGGGTCGGTGTCGATCACCAGCACGCGGAAATCCCTGAACGCGCTGTGCCGCGCCGCCGGCAGGTCGAGCCGGTAAGCCTTGCCCATGTCCAGTGGATCGGGCCCGGCCATCACGTCGAGCAGCAGCGACAGATCGGCGGCGCTCCGCGCCATCGGGCCGATCACGGAGAGGTCGCGATTGAACGGCAGTGGCGGCAGCGGCGGCGGCGTATGGCCACGCAGCGCGACGAGGTCGAAGGTCGGCTTGTGCGCATAGACGCCGCAATGGAAGGCCGGCACGCGCAGCGAGCCGCCGATGTCCGAGCCGATCGACAGCGGGCCGTAGCCTGCGGCGAGCGCGGCCGACGAGCCGCCGGAAGAGCCGCCCGGCGTGCGGCCGAGATCGTAGGGGTTGTTGGTGGTGCCGTAGATCTCGTTGTAGCTCTGCCAGTCGCCGAGCCCGAGCGGCACGTTGGTCTTGGCGAGCACGATGCCGCCGGCGTCCTTGATGCGCGTGACCGGCAGCGCGTCGTCCTTGGCGATGAAGTCTTTCTGGGCGGGAATGCCCCAGGTCGTCGGCAGGCCGGCGACGTTGTAGGATTCCTTCACCGTGACGGGCAGGCCGAGCAGCGCCTTGCGCTCGCCGCGCGCGAGTGCCGCGTCCGCCTCACGGGCCGCTGTAAGTGCGCGGTCGAAGTCGCGGACGCAGATCGCGTTGACCTTGCCGTCGTGCCGCTCTATGCGCGCGATCGCGTCCTGCGTCAGCTCGACTGCGGAGACCTTCTTCGCCGTCAATGCGGCCGACAGCTCGACCGCGCTCTTGAAACCCCATTCCGATTTGGCCACGAATGTCTCCTGCGTTTCATTGGCTTGATGATGCGCAGTTTGCCGGAGCCCCGCAACCGCCGTTTGATCGCGATTGCCATGCGGCGGCGTGCGGCTAAGCCGCCCCGATCAAAATCCCGACCGCGAGCACGATGGCGCCGCCGAGCACGATCTGGAACACGGCCTGCAGGAACGGCGTGTCCATGTAGCGCGCGCGGATATAGGCGATTGCCCACAATTCGAAGAACACGACGATCCCGGCGATCGCGGTCGCGATCCAGAACGCGTTGGCCCAGGTATCGGGCACGAGATAGGGGGCGGTGTGGCCGAGGCCGCCCAGTGTCGTCATCGCGCCGCAGGTGATGCCGCGGAGCCATGGCGAGCCGCGGCCTGTCAGCGAGCCGTCGTCGGACAGCGCCTCCGCAAAGCCCATGCTGATGCCGGCGCCGATCGACGCGGCAAGGCCCACCAGAAATGTTTGCCAATTATTGTGCGTGGCGAAGGCGGCCGCGAACAGCGGCGCCAGCGTCGAGACCGAACCATCCATCAGCCCGGCGAGGCCCGGCTGCACGTACTGCAGCACGAACATGCGCCGTCGGGTGCGATCCTCCTCGGCGCGCACGTCGGGCTTCAAAATCTCGTCGGTGAGTGCGACGGCGCGGGTCTCGTGATGCTTCTCTTCTTCGGCGAGATCGCCGAGCAGGCGCCGCACGCCGACGTCCTCGGCCCGCTCGGCGGCCCGCGCGTAAAAGCGCTCGGCCTCCAGCTCCATGGTCTCGACTTCCTTTCGGATGGTGTCGAGCGGCAGGTTCTTCGTCAGCCAGATCGGGCGCCGGCGCAGAAAGCCTTTGACGTCCTCGCGGCGGATAGGCGGCAAATGCGGTCCGAAGCGTTCTTCATAGAGCTGCAGCAGCCGATGCCGGTGGCCGCGCTCCTCCTCGGCCATCCCCTCGAAGATCTTTGCCGTGTCCGGATAGCGCTCCCTGAGGTCCTCGGCGAAGCTCATATAGATGCGGCTGTCCTCCTCCTCGGAGGCAATCGCCACCGCCAGCACCTCGCGCTCCGTCAAATCGGCAAACGTCTTCACACCCGGTCCCTGTCACTCAATTTAGAATGATTCTAAATATAGGGATGACCGGTTCCGGGGTCAAATCACGGCGTCCTAACGCGTGATTTCTCGAGGAATTCCAGTAGCAACCGGCTCACCTCGACCGGCTGCTCCTGCTGCACCCAGTGGCCGGCGCCGTCGATGAGATGGAAGCCCAGCATGTTGGTACAGGCGCGCTGCTGCATCGCCTCGATAACGCCGGGACGCTGGTAGATGCCCCAGTCCTGCTTGCCGGAGATGAAGCAGGATGGCACGTCGATGGTCCGCCCCGCATAGAGCTGCAGTTCGTTGCTGAAGAGACCAGAGGTGCCGCAGCGATACCATTGCAGTCCGCCCTGGAATCCGGTGCGGCCATATTCGGCGCTGTAATAGGCGAGCTCATGATCCGGCAGCCATTGATTGGCGGCGATCGCGGCGGCCGACGGCATCTCCTTCGCGACCGTCTCCGCCATCGTCTCGCCGGCATCCATCAAGTAGTAGGTCGGCAGCTTTGCAAGCTCCTCCGCCGACCACGATTTCAGCGGATACGGCCTGTTGTCTTTCCAGTCCGCGCTCTTGTGATGATAGTAGGCGCGCAGGAAGTCATGCACGCCCTGTGGGGCGTGCTGCATGTCGTCATTGGCCGGCCGTGTCGAATAGTACCATTGATAGTGTTTTCGCGGCCGCGGCAGCGCGAGCAGATCGCGATGCACGGGATCCTCGGGCAACGGCGTGGCCGGCCTATCTGCGGTGTCGAATGGCAGCGGTGGCGGTCCGCCGAATGGCGCGCTCATCATGGTGATCGAACGGAATATGTCGGGCCGGATCAGCGTGCACCAGGGCGCGACGAGGCTGCCGAAGTCGTGCCCGACGAGGTCGACCTGCCTGTGGCCGAACGCCGATACAAGGCCGAGCGCATCGCGCACCAGATTGAACAGCCGGAACGACGCAAGGCTGCTGTCGTAATCCGCGCTCCATCCCGTGGTGCGTCCATAACCGCGCTGGTCCGGCGCGATCACGTGATAGCCGGCGTCAGCCAGCACCGGCATCACCTTGCGCCAGGAGAAGGCGAGCTCCGGAAAGCCGTGCAGCAGCAGGACACCGGGCCGGCCCTTGGTCTCGAAGCCGGCCTCGAGCACATGCATGCGCAGGCCGTTGATCCCGTCGACATAGCGGGAGCGGATGCCGGCGGGCAGGGGGATGTCTGGGAGATCGGCCATGGTGCTTCCTCGTCGTGGCCGGGCGAAAGCGCGAAGCGCGTCTTTCAAGAAGCCCGGCCATCCACGTTCTTGCTTGCGGCAGATTGTAAGAACGTGGATGCCTGGGACAAGCCCGGGCAGGACGATAAAGGTCTCGTGCCCCGGACGCGGTGCGGCACGCAGTGACGCGCCGCAGAGCCGGGGCCCAGATTGGCAACGAAGGAGCTGGGTCCCGGCTCTGCGGCGCACCGTGAAGGACGCTGCGCCGCGTCCGGGACGCGAGAGACGAGTTAAATCTTCGCCGCCGTCTTCGGCCAGTACTTGTCGCGCAGGTGCCGCTTCACCAGCTTGCCGGGGGGCGTGCGCGGCAGCTCGGCCTCGAAATCGATCGAGCGCGGGCATTTGATCGCGGAGAGGCGGCTCTTGCAGTAGGCGATCAGATCCGCTTCCAGCTCCTTGCCGGCGCGCTTCATGTCGTGCGGTTGCACCACCGCCTTGACCTCTTCGCCCATCTCCTCGTTCGGCACGCCGAACACGGCGACGTCGGCGACTTCGGGGTGGCTGATGAGGGTGTCCTCGGTCTCCTGCGGGTAGATGTTCACGCCGCCGGAGATGATCATGTAGGACTTGCGGTCGGTGAGGAACAGAAAACCGTCCTTGTCGAGATAGCCGACGTCGCCGAGCGTCGACCAGCCCTTGGCGTTGTAGGCCTTCTTCGTCTTGTCGGGATCGTTGTGATAGGAGAACACCGGCGCGTCGGCGAAGTAGACCGTGCCGATCTCGCCGGTCGGTTGCTCCTCGTCGTTCTCGTCCAGAATCTTGATCTTGCCGACCACGGCGCGGCCGACGCTGCCGCGATGCTCCAGCCATTGCTTGGAGTTGCAGACGGTGACGCCGTTGCCTTCCGAGCCCGCGTAGTACTCGATCAGGATCGGACCCCACCAGTCGATCATCTTCGCCTTGACGTCGACCGGGCAGGGCGCGGCGGCGTGGATGGCACCCTTCAACGTCGAGACGTTGTACTTGGTGCGGACATCGTCGGGTAGCTTCAGCATGCGCACGAACATGGTCGGCACCAGCTGCGACTGCGTCACCTTGTACTTCTCGACGAGTTTCAGGAATTCCTCGGCATCGAAATGCTCCATGATGACGGAGGTGCCGCCAAGCGTAGTCGCCATCATGTTGAAGCGCAGCGGAGCCGCGTGATAAAGCGGCGCCGGCGACAGATAGGTGCTCTCGGCATTCATGCCGCACATGTCGGCGCACAGCACCTTCAGGAACGGGTTGGGCAGGTCGATTGCATTGCCCTCAAAATCCTTCTTGATGCCCTTGGGCCGGCCGGTGGTGCCCGACGAATACAGCATGTCGTAGCCGGCGACTTCATCGGCGATCGGCGTCGTCGGCTGCGCAGCCGCTTCCTTGTCGTAGGAGCGGAAGCCCGGCAGCGGCTCGTCCATCATGTAGAAGATTGGCTCGCCAGCGGCGCCCGTGACGAGCGCCTTGACTTGGTTGGCGCATTTCGGCGTCGTGATCACGACCTTGGCGCCGCAATCCCTGATGATGTAGTCGATCTCGTCCTGCTTCAGATAACGGCTGATCGCGGTGTAATAGAGCCCGCTCCGCTGCGCCGCCCAGCAAATCTCCATGAAGGCGAGCCGGTTTTCCATCAGCAGCGCGATGTGGTCGCCGGCCTTCAGGCCCAGTGAGCGGAACAAATGTGCGCCCTGGTTCGAGAGCTCGTCGAGCTCGCGATAGGTGATCGCCTTTCCTGTCGCCGCCATCTGGTAGGCGATCTTGTTCGGCGTGGTCTTGGCGTAGACGGACGGGTGAGTCATCGCTGGTCCCCAGGCAAGCAGGCGTCGTCCCGGCGAAGGCTGGGACCTATAAGCACGGATCGTATTGTCGAAACGCGATGTCGCCCCAGCCCGGCATAACCACGAACTTCTGTGGTTATGGGTCCCGGCTTTCGCCGGGACGACACCTTTAATGTCGCAACGCCTAGGCGCTGCAGTCGCAGCTTACAGACGCTCGACGATCGTCACGTTGGCCATGCCGCCGCCTTCGCACATGGTCTGCAGACCATAGCGCTTGCCGCGCTGGTGCAGGGCATGAACGAGCGTGGTCATCAGCTTGGTGCCGGAGCCGCCGAGGGGATGACCGAGCGCGATGGCACCGCCATTGACGTTGAGGCGGGCCGGATCGGCGCCGGTGGTCTTCAGCCAGCCGGTCGGCACCGAGGCGAAGGCCTCGTTGACCTCGAACAGGTCGATGTCGTCGACCTTCATGCCGGCCTTGTTCAGCGCCTTCATGGTGGCCTGCAGCGGCGCGTCGAGCATGATGACGGGATCGCCGCCGGTCATGGTCATGTGGTGGATGCGCGCCAGCGGCGTGAGGCCGAGCTGCTTCAGGCCGCGCTCGTTCACGACCATGACGCCCGAGGCGCCGTCGCAGATCTGGCTGGCGCTGGCCGCGGTGAGCTTGCCGTTCTCGGCGATCAGCTTGACGCCCTTGATGCCGTCGAGCGTGGCATCGAAGCGGATGCCCTCGTCGATGTGGTGGGTGTCCTTGGTGCCGTCGGCGCGGGTGATCTCGAGCGGCACGATCTCCTTCTTGAAGTGACCGGCCTGGGTCGCCGCGATCGCGCGCTGGTGGCTGCCAAAGGAGTATTCGTCGAGATCATCCTTCGACAGGCCGTACTTCACCGCCATCATCTCGGCGCCGGTGAACTGGCTGAACACGATGTTCGGATACTTCGTCTCGATGCCCGGGCTCTTGTAGGTGCCAAAACCGTTCTTGGCGGGCAGCTGCGAGGACAGGCCCATCGGAACGCGCGACATCGATTCCACGCCGGCCGCGATCACCACGTCCATCGTGCCGGACATCACGGCCTGCGCCGCGAAGTGCAGCGCCTGCTGCGAGGAACCGCACTGGCGGTCGATCGAGGTGCCGGGAACGCTCTCCGGCAGCTTCGAGGCCATGATCGCGTTGCGCGCGACGTTGTTCGACTGCTCGCCGACCTGCATGACGCAGCCCATGATCACGTCTTCAACCAAAGCCGGATCGATCTTGGTACGGTCGACCAGCTCGTCGAGCACCTTTGCGGAGAGATCGGCCGGATGCCAGCCTGCGAGACGGCCTCCCTTGCGCCCGCCTGCGGTGCGCGCAGCGGCGACGATATAAGCCTCGGCCATGTCGGTTTCTCCCTGATTGTTCTGAATGGGGTTGGTTGTCGGGGGCGGATTTAAGGGTCCCAAGATCGTTTAGTCAATCGATCAATTAACTCTTGTGGGAAGGCGCTGCTTGCGCTTATCTGCGCCCTCCCGCGCCCCTTGCGCATACCAAACACCAGAGATCTTCGTGACTACCAGCGTACCGAACAAGCTTCCGAGCGGAAAGAATTCCACGGCAGAGAAACTGCTCGTGGCCGCGAGCGAGCTCATGATCGAACGCTCGTCGATCGAGATCTCGCTGTCCGACATCGCGCAGAAGTCGGGCTCCAATGCCGCGCTGGTCAAATATCATTTCGGCAACAAGGACGGCCTCCTGCTGGCGCTGCTCGCGCGCGATGCCGCGACCGAAATGTCCAATCTCGAATATCTGATCGCGCAGCCGATCACGGCCACCGCGAAGATGAAGCTGCATATCGGCGGCGTCATCCGCGCCTACTACCGTTTCCCGTACATGAACCGGTTGATCCACTATCTCCTGCACGAGAGCAGTGCCGCTTCTGCCGACGAGGTTTCGAACTTCTTCGTCGCGCCGCTGCTGGATTTTCAGCGCCGCCTGCTCGCCGAGGGCGTCAACAGCGGCGAGTTCCGCATCATCGATCCTGTGCTGTTCTACACCAGCTTGATCGGTGCCTGCGATCACCTGTTCTTCGGCCGGCACGCGATGTCACGCGCGACCGGCGTCGGTCCGGTCACCGATGAGGTCTGCCGGCAATATATCAAGCACATGGAAACGCTGATCTGTGGCGGCATCCTCACGCAAGCCGGGGAAGCCGTCGCGGCCGGATGATCGGCCGCAACGTCCGAGTCCAGAGAAGAAACGCCCAAGGAAAGGTATTTTACGATGCAGTTGAAAGACGTCGCCGTTCTCATCACGGGCGGTGGTTCGGGCCTCGGTGAAGCGACTGCCCGCGCCATGGCTGCCAAGGGCGCCAAGATCGGCGTGATCGACCAGAACAAGGACAACGCCGAGAAGGTCGCCGCCGAAGTGAAGGGCGTTGCCCTGCACGCCGACGTCACCGACGAGGATGCGATCAAGGCGGCGATCGCCAAGGCGGAAGCCGCGCACGGTGTCGCCCGCGTGCTGATGAACTGCGCCGGCATCGGCGGCTCGCAGCGCATCGTCGGCCGCGACGGCGTCTATCCGCTGGCGAAGTTCGCCCGCATCATCAACGTCAATCTGATCGGCACCTTCAACTGCCTGCGCCTGTTCGCCGAGCGCCTCGTCACGATCGAGCCGGTCGGTGAAGAGCGCGGTGTCATCATCAACACGGCCTCGGTTGCGGCCTATGAAGGCCAGATCGGCCAGATCGCTTACGCCGCCTCGAAGGGCGGTGTCGTCGGCCTGACGCTGCCGGCCGCCCGCGACCTGGCGAGCCACAAGATCCGCGTCAACACCATCGCGCCCGGCCTGTTCTTCACGCCGCTGCTGATGGGTCTCAGCGAGGAAGCCCGCAAGAGCCTGGGCGCCCAGGTGCCGCATCCCTCGCGCCTCGGCGATGCCAAGGAATACGGCGAACTCGCCGTGCACATGGTCGAGAACGCGATGCTCAACGGCGAGACGATCCGCCTCGACGGCGCCATCCGCATGGCTCCGCGGTAACTTCTTCTTCCCTTCTCCCCTTGCGGGAGAAGGTGGCGCGAAGCGCCGGATGAGGGGTTTGCATCCGCGGAGACAGACCCCTCACCCAAGTGAATTCCTGGCTAGTAATGTGCATGCCCTCTCCCGCAAGGGGAGAGGGCGCAGTAACCGCCACTCAAAGAGCGGATGCAGGAGCGCCCCATGTCCCAACCGCTGCTGATCGAGCATGACGACGGCGTCGACCGGGTGACGCTCAATCGTCCCGAGAGCCTCAACGCGCTCGATCCTGCGCTGATCGATGCGCTCAACGTCTATTTCCAGGGCCTGCAGCGCAATCGCGACACGCGAGTCGTGGTGCTGAAGGGTGCCGGCAAGAATTTCTGCGCAGGCCTCGACCTCAAGGCAGCGATGGCCCGCCGCGCCGGGCAGCAGGAGCCGCCCGGCGTCACCGAGTCGCTGGACTCGCAGCGCCGCATCGCCGACATCGTGATGCTGATGCGTCGCTGTCCGCAGCCGATCCTGTCGCTGGTGCAGGGCGCGGCGGCCGGCGGCGGCTTTGCGCTGGCGCTCGCCTCCGACATCCGTATCGCAACGAGATCGGCGCGCATGAACTGCGCCTTCATCAAGCTCGGCCTCGGTGGCTGCGACATCGGCACCAGCTATTTCCTGCCGCGCCTCGTCGGCGTGTCGGTTGCGTCCGAGCTCATTCTCACCGGCCGCTTCATCGGCGCCGAACGCGCGCTTGCCGTCGGTCTCGTCTCCGAGGTCGTCGACGAGGACAAGCTCGATGCGGCTGCCGAGCCCTATATCGATGCGATGATCACGGCCTCGCCCGTCGGCCTGCGGCTTTCGAAAGAATGCCTCAACATGAGCGTCGATGCCGGATCGCTCGAAGCTGCGATCGCGATGGAAGACCGCAACCAGGTCCTGTGCAGCCGCTCCGAAGAATTTTCGGAAGGCATCAGGGCCTTCCTTGAGAAGCGAAAGCCTGTCTATATCAAGCGCTGACGACAAGGCCCGCAAAGAATAATAATTCCGGGAGACGCAAAATGAGTGGGAATGCCGCGGCGGTGATGACGAAGCCGGCCTTTCGCAAGGTCGCGTGGCTCCCGCGCGATATCGATGTCGAGCGGCGCGCCGACGGAACGGTGGTGCTGAAGTCGCGCATTCCGCTGCAGGCTTACGAGAAGCATCTGCCGGCCTCGCTCGCCAAATGGGCGAAGGACGCGCCCGAGCGCATCTGGCTCGCGCAGCGCGGCGGAGCGAACCGCGAATGGCGCAAAGTTTCCTACGGCGAAGCCAAGCGCACCGTGGATGCGCTGACGCAGGCGCTGCTCGATCTCGGCATCAACGGTCGTCCGGTCACGATCCTTTCCGGAAATTCGATCGAGCATGCGCTGATGACGCAGGCCGCGATGCAGGCACGCTCGCCGGCAGCCCCGGTGTCGCCGGCCTACTCGCTGATGAGCCAGGATCACGTCAAGCTGAAGTACCTGTTCGACCTGATCAAGCCGGCCGTGGTGATGGTGCAGGACGGCCCGACTTTCGAGAAGGCGCTGAAGGCGCTCGATCTCACCGGCGTCACCGTGGTGCATGTGGCGCGCCCCTGCGAGGGCATCAAGAGCGTGAGCTATGCCGATCTCGCCGCGACGCCGGTGACTGGGGATGTCGACGCATCGATCGCAAAGATCACGCCGGATACCGTCGGCAAGCTGCTGTTCACCTCCGGCTCGACCGGCATGCCCAAGGCCGTCATCAACACGCAGGAGATGATGTGCGCCAATGCGGCGATGATGATGCAGGTGCGGCCGCGCGACCCCAGCGGTCCGATCTCGACCATGCTGGACTGGATGCCGTGGAACCACACCATGGGCGGTAACGCCGCGTTCCATCCGATCC
>JAEWBW010000460.1 GCA_023390955.1 Pseudomonadota bacterium | reverse complement strand
GCTACAATTCGCTCAATTCCTCAGGGATCGAGAAGCCGAACGTCAGTCGCTCTTTGGTGCGGATGGCCGCTTTCACCTGATGGATGCGTTCGACCAGCGCTTTCACGCCTGCGCCGGCTTCAAGATCGGGGAGGCCGCAGAACTGATCGTCTCCGCATGGGTCGACGAGCGCGCCGGCATTGACCGCGCAGTCCCCTCGTTGTGCGACTGGTTGACTGACGCCGAGCGCTTCGCGCCGGACTGGATCGCCGGCGTCCGCGATCTCCTGGGCGAGCTCAATTCCGGCCGATGATGAACTTATACGCCTGTTTTGCCCGACGCGTCAAGATAAATTCGGCAAAAGCGAATGCGAGCCTGAAGCGGCCCGTTCTACTGTGCATGGGGTTGTTTTCGAAAAAGGGTGTCAGCCGTATTTCAACTTCATGAACAGGATGCCGCCGGCGAGCACCATGGTGACCGCATTGGCCGCGACCAGCGGGGCGTCGCCGCTGAGCAGGCCGTAGATCAGCCAGAGCGCAAGACCCAGCATCATCACCAGGAACATGCCGAGCGAGATGTCCTCGGTGGAGCGGGTCCTCCACACCTTGATGAATTGCGGCGCATAGGCCAGCGTCGTGCAGGTCGCGGCGGCGAACCCGAGCAGCTTGATGACGAACGGTTCCATGGGGCCGCTCTATAGCACGGATTTGGCGGTGCAAAGGTATCAGCTGATCCGGGCCACTACCGGTTCGCGGCGATGATCTCGCGGTAGAGCGTGGCGTAGTCGCCGGCGCGGTGACGCCAGGACACATCGGTCGCCATCCCGCTCAGCTGCAGCCGGCGCCAGGTCAGCGGATCGTGGTAGGCGAGGTTGGCCTTGCGCAGCGTGCCCTTGAGGCCTTCGGCGGTGACGGAGGCGAACTTGAACCCGGTCGCGTCATGGCCGGAGCTGTCGGCCTCTGCGATATCGACGACAGTGTCGGCGAGCCCACCGACATTTGAGACGATCGGCACTGCGCCATAGCGCAGCGCGCAGAGCTGGGTGAGGCCGCACGGCTCGAACCGCGATGGTACGACGAGCGCGTCGGAGCCGGCCTGGATCAGATGGGCGAGAATCTCGTCATAGCCGATCACGACTCCAATTCGGCCCGGATGCGCGCGCGCCGCCGCCTGGTAGCCATCCTGCAGATCGCGGTCGCCGCTGCCGAGCAGCGCGAGCTGCATGTTCTCGCTCAGCATCGTCGGGATCGCCGCGAGCAGGAGGTCGAGACCTTTCTGCCAGGACAGCCGGCTGATGACGCCCAGCACGGGCGTTTGCGGCGAGGGATCGAGATTGAATTGCTGCTGCAGCGTCACCTTGTTCGCGGCCCGCAGCGTCAGCTCATTACCTCCGAAGCGCGCGGCGATGTGCGGATCGGTCTCGGGATTCCACACCGCGATGTCGATTCCGTTGAGGATGCCGCTCAGGGCGCCCGACCGCTCGCGCAGCAGTCCGCCGAGCCCCATGCCGCCTTCGTCGCTCTGGATTTCCCGCGCATAGGTCGGCGACACCGTCGTGATGCGGTCGGCGAATTGCAGGCCGGCCTTGAGAAAACTGATGCCGCCGAAATATTCGAGGCCGCGGACGTTGAAGCCATCCCAGGGCAGACCGATGGCGCCGATCAGCTCGCGGGCGAACTTGCCCTGATAGGCCATGTTGTGAATGGTCATCACGCTGCCGGGCCGCGCGCCGCTGTGATAATGCAGATAGGCCGGCGCCAGCCCCGCCTGCCAGTCATGCGCGTGCACGATGTCAGGCACGAACGCAGGGACAAGGCCGAGACCGATATCGGCGGCGATACGCGACAGCGCCGCGAAGCGAACGCCGTTGTCGGGCCAGTCGGTGCCTTCAGGCGTGACGTAAGGGTTACCCGGCCGGTCGAACAGATGCGGCACGTCGAGCACGAAGAGATCGAGATCGTCGCGCCTTCCTGCCAGCAGCCGGCCGGGCCCGCCGAAATAATCCGGCCAGCGCCGGATTTCTTCCGCTTGCTGGAATCCGCGCGTCACCGCCGGATAGCCCGGCACCAGCGTGTGCATCTCGACGCCATGGTCTTTCAACGCAGCCGGCAGCGCGCCCGCGACATCCGCAAGGCCGCCGGTCTTGATGATCGGATATATTTCCGATGTGACCGCGAGGACGCGTGTCAGCGCCATGCAGCCAGCCTGTCGATCATCGGCTGCGTGATCAGCGCGATGCCTTGTCCGGACACGCGATAGCGCTTTGCATCCTCCCCGGGGTCTTCGCCGACCACGAGGCCTTCAGGGATCTCGACACCGCGGTCGATCACGACGTTCTTCAGCCGCGCGCCGCGCCCGACATTCACGTAGGGCATGATCACGGCGTTCTCGACATTGGCATAGGAGTTGATGCGCACGCCCGTGAACAGCAGCGAGCGGCGCAGCGACGCGCCGGAGATGATGCAGCCGCCGGAGACGAGCGATGACACCGCTTGCCCGCGCCGGCTCTCCTCGTCGTGCACGAATTTCGCCGGTGGCGTGATCTCGGCGTAGGACCAGATCGGCCAGGAGCGATCGAACAGGTCGAGCTCGGGCACCACGTCGGTGAGATCGATGTTGGCGGCCCAATAGGCGTCGACGGTTCCGACATCGCGCCAATAGGCGGGACGGCCTTCGCCGGAGCGGACGCAGGAGGTCGAGAACTGGTGCGCGATGGCGCGGCCGTTCTTCACGATATAGGGAATGATGTCGCGGCCGAAATCGTGGTTGGAATTGGAATCCTCGGCGTCGCGCTTGAGCTGGTCGAACAGGAATTTCGTATCGAACACATAGATGCCCATGCTCGCAAGCGACACGTCGGGCTTGCCGGGCATCGGCGGCGGATCGGCGGGTTTTTCAAGGAACTCCTGGATCCAGCCGTTCTCGTCGATATGCATGATGCCGAAGCCTGAGGATTCCGCCCGCGGCATTTCGAGGCAGCCCACGGTGACGTCGGCGCCGCTCTCGACATGCTGGCGCAGCATCACCTCGTAATCCATCTTGTAGATGTGGTCGCCGGCGAGCACCACGATGAAGCGGGCGTTGTGCGACTCGATGATGTCGATGTTCTGGTACACGGCGTCTGCCGTGCCGACGTACCACATCGATTCCGAGACGCGCTGGCTCGCGGGCAGGATGTCAAAACTCTCGTTGCGCTCGGGACGGAAGAAGTTCCATCCCATCTGCAGATGCCGGATCAGGCTGTGCGCCTTGTACTGGGTGGCGACCGCGATGCGGCGGATGCCGGAGTTGACGGCATTGGACAATGCGAAATCGATGATGCGCGACTTGCCGCCGAAATAGACCGCGGGCTTGGCGCGGCGGTCGGTCAGCTCCAGGAGCCGGCTTCCCCGGCCTCCGGCCAGGACGAAGGCCAGCGCCTGGCGGGCGAGCGGCTCATTTCCGGGACTCATGTCTTCCTCCCACGCAGTCTGGCAAAGGCCGGGACTCCCTCTCGCGAAGAGCCTCCGTCGTGCCATTGGAACCGATAGTAGCGATATGAACAGTAAGTCGGGAAGGAGGTTGTTGGTTGCGAACGCAGGAAGCTTAATGCTTTGCCGCAGGCGATCGGTCCGGCCGTCGTCGTCTCCGCGTCATATCCGCCCATGAGGGGCGATCACAATTTAGGCATGGGCGGGCTCTTGTGCGCTGCACGCAAATTCGAGGCTTTTACTCAAGTCAAAGATGCCCGATCATAGGGCACGATCCTTTTGCCAAGTGACGTCAAAGAGGGAGTAGGGCGATGAGTTTCTGGAAGACGGCGATTGCCTGCACGGTCGGCATTGTGATGGCCGCTCAGGTCGAGCAGGCCGCGGCGGCCCCGATGCCGGTCAATGTGGCGGCGATGAAGGCCGCGACGTCGGACAGCACCACGCAGGTGCATTGGCGTGGCGGCGGCTGGGGCTGGGGCATCGGTGGTCTGGCCGCCGGCGCCATCATCGGCGGTGCCATCGCGAGCGCACCCTACGCCTATGGCAGCCCGTACTATGGCGGCGGCTATGGCTACGGATATCCAGCTTACGGCTATGGCGGTGGATACGGTTACGCGCCCGCCTATTACGGCGGCGGCTATGCGCCCTATTACGGCGGCGGTTACTACCGGCCTTACGTCCGGCGCTACTACGCTCCGCGGTACTATGGCTATCGCCCCTATTACCGTCCCTACGTCCGTCCTTACGGCTACCGCGCGTATCGCCCGTATTACGGCTATCGCGCCTACGGGCCGCGTCGCGCCTATTATCGCGGCTGGTGATCTAGAGCGAGAGCCAGACGATCAGGCTCATGCAGGCGAAATGTGCGAGCACGATCGCGGCGAGATGCAGCGGGCCGGCCTTGAGGTGAAGCCCGCGCATCCCGCCGCCTCCACCTAGTTCGATGCGGCCGCAGCCGTGAAGCTGCGGTCGACCGCCTTGTTCACATCGAGCGTCTTCGGCAGGATGCCGTAGCGCGTCGAGCGGTCCGAGGCTTCCTGCACCTCCTTCACCACACCAGCATCGATCGCGATCGGGCTGGTGCGCTGCGCGGTGTAGGCCGCGAACAGCACGTCCTCCGGCAGCTTGGTCAGCTCGGCCGTGTTCTTGGCATATTCACCGACGTGATCCAGCGACCACAGCCGCGCCTTGTTCAACCGCACCACCAGATCCTGCACCGCCGCCCGCTTGGTCGCGATGGCGTTGTCCGACGCCACGATGAAGGTGATGGTCGGCGTCAATCCCTCGCCATTGGCGATCACGCGCGCCTTGTCCTTCAGCGTCGCGAACGAGATGTAGGGCTCCCATACCGCCCAGGCATCGATCGAGCCGGCAAGCAGCGCGATCTTGGCATCGACCGGCCCGAGCGGCGCGAAGGTCGCGTCCTCGATTCTGATCTGGGTCTTCTCCAGCGTCGCGTTGATCAGGAACTGGCCCCAGCCGCCGCGCGTGCCCGCGAGACGCTTGCCTTTGAGATCGGCGGCCGACTTGATCGGTGAATCTTCACGCACGAGGATTGCCTGCGTCTTCGCATCCGACCGCGTGCCGCCGATCGCCTTGATCGGCGCGCCGGCCGCATAGACCGACAGGAAGGAGAGATCGCCGGTATAGCCGACGTCGAGCGCACCGGCGTTGAGCGCTTCCAGGATCGGCGCAGCCGCAGGGAATTCCGACCATTCGATCTTGTAGGGCAGGTCCCTGGCATAGCCCGAAATCTCCAGCAGAGAGCGGTTGCCGCCCTTCTGGTCGCCGACGCGCAGCACGACCTGATCGGCCGCGAACGAGGTCGCCGCGGTCGACAGCGTGATGGCGGCTGCGAGCAACGTGGCCGCCAGCCGGCGCGTGAGGGAATGGTCGTTGATATCAGAGTTGGTGTGCATGTGATGTTTCTTGTCTCTGTCTTGCTCACGACGCGTGAGCGAACGATGCAGCGAGACAATGAAGTCTATGAACGCGCGTCATGCAGTCAATGAAATGGCCAACCGTATTGCGTGCACGTTCGGCAAGGACGTTCCCTCGAATGCGCACGCGCGAGAAGACGTCATGCGCGAACGCGATTCTGCGCGCCGATTGTGCAATTCAGTTGCGCGCGTCGAGGCGAGCAACGCAGGTGAACACGAAAAATCCTTTCGTCGTCGGCACGCGCGCCGATGGAGAGAATGACCTCGCGTCGCGCAACATTCGAAATTCCATTTCATTGACGGTTGAGCCATCGCGCCGCATCATTTGCGCATCGCATCAACGCGGCGGCAGATCGCCGTAAAGCAAATCTTTCTCTAAACGCAGCTCCGAACGGGACATGCGCAACGCCTAATGTTGCGCAAAGGGCGGAGCCTTGCGCCAATGCAGGAGCTGGGACCCATGACTGACAACAACGAGCGCCGCGGATCCGGTCTGGACCGGCGCCATCTGATTCAGGCGGGCCTCGCTGCCGCCGTCGCGGCGCCGCTCGGGGCGATGGGTGCAAAGGCGTTCGCGCCGCTCGGCCTCAAGCCGGCGATCGACTTCTCGGAATTCCCGCTGTGCCAGACCGCGTCCGATGCGCCCGCGCTCACCGGCGCGCCGCGCAAGTTGAAGCTGTCATGGAATGCCGGCGCGGTCTGCCTCGCGCCGGTGCCGGTCGCGATCGATTACGGCCTGTTCCAGAAGCACAATCTCGACGTCGAGCTGATCAACTATTCCGGTTCGACCGATCAATTGCTCGAGGCGATTGCGACCGGAAAGAGCGATGCCGGCCTTGGCATGGCGTTGCGCTGGCTGAAGCCGCTGGAGCAGGGCTTTGACGTCAAGATCGCCGCCGGCACCCATGGCGGCTGCATGCGCGTGCTGTCGCGCAATGATTCCGGCGTCAACAAGCTGGCCGACCTCAAGGGCAAGGTCGTCGGCGTCGGTGATCTCGGTGGACCCGACAAGAACTTCTTCTCGATCCAGCTCGCCAAGCTCGGCATCGATCCGGTCAAGGATGTCGACTGGCGCGTCTATCCCGGCAATCTGCTCAACGTTGCCGTGGAGAAGAGCGAGGTGCAGGCGTTCCTGTCGTCCGATCCGCTCGCCTATCTCTGGCTGAAGGACGCCCAGTACAAGGAAGTCGCCTCCAATCTCGACGGCGAGTATCGCGAGAAGAGCTGCTGCATTCTCGGGCTGCGCGGCAGTCTGGTCCGGCAGGAGCCGCCGGTGGCGCGCGCCATCACGCAGGCGCTGCTCGATGCCGCGATGTTCGCATCGCAGAATCCGGAGAAGGCGGCAAAATCGTTTCAGCCCTACGCGCCCAAGACGGCATCGCTCGCCGATATCGAGGGCATGGTGCGTTACCACACCCATCATCATCACCCCGTTGGCGATACGCTCAAGCGCGAGCTGAAGGCCTATGCCGACGATCTCAAGAGCGTCTCGGTGTTCAAGCCGAGCACGGATACGGCCAAATTCGCGGAGCGCATCTATGTCGACGTATTTGCTGTCTGACGGGCTCCCGACATCAGCGCCACGCCAGCTGGCGCTCACCGTCTGGCTGAGGGAGTCCGGTGCAGGCGTTGCGGCAAGCCTCGCCTGGATCGGTTTCGGGCTGTCCTGCCTGCTCTGGGATGACGTCGGTGATTGGTCGCGCACCCATTCGCTCGGGATCGCCGCCTTCGTCATCGCCGCGATCGCCCTGTTCGGAACGGTCGGTGCCGATTATCTCGGCTCGCCCGGCGCCGCCTTGCGCAAGCGCGCGCCGTGGCTGCTGGCGCTCGGCCTGTTCCTCACGCTGTGGGAGCTCGCCACCGCAAAGCTCGCCTGGCTGCCGCTGTCGTTCTTTCCGCCGCCGCAATCCATCATCGAGGTCTACACCGACGATCTGCCAAAGCTGCTCGACAGCGTCTTCGCCTCGATCAAGCTGCAGCTCGGCGGATACCTCATCGGCGCCACCATCGGTTTCCTCACCGGTGTCTCGATCGGCTGGTCGCGCGCGATCGGTTACTGGGTGCACCCAGTGCTGCGCTTCATCGGCCCGCTGCCGGCGACCGCATGGCTGCCGATCGCCTTCTTCACCTTTCCGTCCAGCTGGAGCGCCTCGACTTTCCTGATCGCGCTCGCAACCGGCTTTCCCGTCACGGTGCTGACCTGGTCCGGCGTCGCAAGCGTCAGCAACGCCTATTACGACGTCGCGCGCACGCTCGGAGCAAAGCCGTCCTTCCTGGTGCTAAAGGTCGCGATCCCCGCAGCGCTGCCGCATGTCTTCGTTGGCCTGTTCATGGGGCTCGGCTCGTCCTTTGCCGTCCTCGTCGTCGCCGAGATGATCGGCGTCAAGGCCGGCCTCGGCTGGTACCTGCAATGGGCGCAGGGCTGGGCCGCCTACGCCAACATGTATGCGGCGCTGATCGTGATGTCGCTGCTCTGCTCCGGCGCGATCACGCTGCTGTTCTCGATCCGCGACCGCCTGTTGGTCTGGCAGAAGGGGACCGTCAAATGGTAGCCGCAGCAATCGCCGAGGCCATCACCCATCCGGCCGCCGGCGCCGCGCTCGATATCGAGCAGGTCAGCCACGCCTTCGACATCGACGGCGCCGAGCTGCCGGTGCTCAGCGACGTCAGCATCGCGGTCGAGCCCGGCGAATTCGTCGCGCTGCTGGGTCCGTCCGGCTGCGGCAAGTCGACCCTGCTTCGGCTCGTCGCGGGCCTCGACAAGCCCAAGGCGGGGACGCTGCGCGAAGACGAGAGCCGCATCACCCGCCCGCATCCCTCGCGCGTCGTCGTGTTCCAGGATCCGACGCTGTTTCCGTGGCGCACGGTCTGGGACAATGTCGCGCTCGGGCTGGAAGCCCAGGGTATTCTGAAGAGCCAGCGTCACCGCGTCGATGCGGCGCTCGACCTGGTCGGGCTCGCGTCCTTCCGCAACGCCTATCCGCACCAGCTCTCCGGCGGCATGGCGCAGCGCGTCGCGCTGGCACGGGCGCTGGTCAACGATCCCAAGATCCTGATTCTCGACGAGCCGCTCGGCAAGCTCGACTCGCTGACCCGCATCACCATGCAGGCCGAGCTTGTCTCGCTCTGGCAGCGCAAGGGTTTCACCACGCTGCTGGTGACGCACGATGCGGAGGAAGCGCTATTCCTTGCCAACCGTGTCATCGTCTTCAGTGACCGGCCGGCGCGGGTCAAGGCCGACATCCGGGTCGACCGGCCCTATCCGCGTCATCGCGGCGATCCCTATCTGGCGGATCTCCGCCGCCAGATCCTTGGCCTTCTGGGGCTCGACGCCACATGGTGACATCTGCAGCGAGAGGACGCGCGGCGCACAGCGAGCCCGACTACATCGCACGCGCTGAGGCATTGGCCGAAGGCTTTGCCGTGCGTGCCGCCATCCACGACCGCGACGGCAGCTTTCCCTTCGAGAACTTCCGCGAGCTGTTCGAAGCGGGCCTGCTGTCGCTCACGGCGCCGGCGGTGCACGGCGGCGGAGGGGCGGGCGCACGATATGCCGCGCGCGTCATCGGCATTGTCGGCAAGGCAGACCCGTCGACCGCGCTGGTGCTGTCGATGCACTACATCAATCATCTGGTCATGGCACGTAGCCCGGCCTGGCCGGCAAAGCTGTCGCGCAAGCTCGCGCGCGAAACTGTCGAAGGCCTTGCGCTCGTCAACGCATTGCGCGTCGAACCGGAACTCGGCTCGCCGGCCCGTGGCGGTCTGCCGGCGACGATCGCGCGGCGCACCGAGACCGGCTGGCGCCTGACCGGCCACAAGATCTATTCGACGGGATCGCCGATCCTGAAATGGTATCTGGTCTGGGCCCGGACCGACGAGGCCGAGCCGCGCGTCGGCCAGTTCCTGGTGCCGGCCGGCCTGCCGGGCACGCGCATCGTCGAGACCTGGGACCATCACGGCCTGCGCGCCAGCGGCAGCCACGACGTCATCTTCGACGACGTCGTGATCCCGTTGGATGCGGAGGTCGACGTTCGCAAGCCGATAGAATGGCGCGCGCCCGATACCACGCAGGCGACCGTTCACACCGTGTTCGTTGCGGCGATCTATGACGGCATCGCGCGTGCCGCCCGCGACTGGCTGGTCGGCTTCCTCAAAAGCCGCGTTCCCGCAAGCCTGGGCGCGCCGCTCGCCACCTTGCCGCGTGCGCAGGAGATCCTCGGCGGGATCGAGGCGCGGCTGGCCGTCAATGCCAGGCTCATCGACGGCTTTGCAGCCGATTTCGACGATGGGGTCGTACTCACGGCCGGCGAATCCAATGTCATCAAGCTGACCGTGACCAACAATGCGGTCGCCGTGGTCGAGGACGCGCTCTCGCTGACCGGCAATCACGGCCTGTCCCGCGCCAATCCGCTGGAGCGGCATTATCGCGACGTGCTGTGCGGCCGCGTGCACACGCCGCAGGACGATTCCACCCGCATCGGCCTCGGCCGCGCCGCGCTCGGGCTCTAACGGACAAACAGGGAGACGATCATGTCGATCGAGTTCATCGGTTTCATCAGCAACAACAATTCGTCCGAGACCGTCGTCCGCGAAGGTCCGGTCCTCAATCCCACGCATATCGAGACGGTGGCGAAGGCGCATGAGAATGCCGGCTTCGATCGCGCGCTGCTGGCGTTCCATTCGACGACGCCGGACGCGCTCCAGGTCGCGCAGCACGTGCTCAACGTCACCGATCGCCTCAACGTCCTGATCGCGCAACGGCCGGGCTTTACCGCGCCGACGCTGCTGGCGCGGCAGCTCGCGACGCTCGACCAGTTCTCCCGCGGCAGGGTCGCGCTGCACGTCATCACCGGCGGCAATGCCACCGAGCTGCGGCAGGACGGCAACACGCTCGACGACAAGGACGAGCGCTATGCCCGCACGAGCGAATTCCTCGACGTGGTGCGGCTGGAATGGACCAGCGACAAGCCGTTCACCTATCGCGGCAAGTACTATCAGGTCGAGAACGGCTTCTCGCAGGTGAAGCCGTATCGGCCCGACGGCATCCGCGTCTATTTCGGCGGCGCCTCCGATGCGGCCATCGACGCCGCCGGCCGGCACGCCGACACCTTTGCGCTGTGGGGCGAATCCTACGCGCAGGTCCGTGACGTCACCTCGCGTGTGCACAATGCAGCGATCAGGCAGGGCCGGCCGACGCCGCGCTTCAGCCTCTCGGTGCGGCCGATCATTGCGCCGACCGAGAAGCAGGCCTGGGAGAAGGCCGAGGAGCTTTTGGCGCGCGCCACTGCGCTGCAGGACAAGACCGGCTATCGCAAGCCGGCCGATGGCCACGCCACCGCCGGCGCGCGCCGCCTGCTTGCGCTGGCCGACCAGGGTAGCCGCATCGACAAGCGGCTCTGGACCGAGATCGCAAAACTCACCGGCGCCAACAGCAACACCACCGCGCTGGTCGGCACGCCCGAGCAGGTCGCCGAGGTTTTTGGCGATTATTACGATCTCGGCATCAGTCACTTCCTGATCCGCGGCTTCGATCCGTTGATCGATGCGATCGATTACGGCCGCGAACTGATCCCGCTGACGCGCGAGCTCGTCGCAAAGCGCCAGGCGATTCGTGGCGAGGCGGCGGAGTAGTGCTGCTCTCGTGTCCCGGACGCGCAAAGCGCGAGCCGGGACCCAGAATGCCGCGATTGAAGTGTGGGCCCCGGCTCAGCAGCGCACCACTGCGTGATGCGCTGCGTCCGGGGCACGAGAGCTCACGAGGCCTTCAGGCGTCTGTGAAAGCGACGCGTGCCTTCCAATCCAGTGGCCATCCAGGAAACATTCCTTCTGCATTTCCCTCGCGCGACAACACCCGCATTGCTATTTGCACCGCCTCCCTTGCGCTGCACGCCACCCCCGCAAAGATCAAACAGACGACCACATCGGGAGATCGGCCATGGGCCTGCAAGAAACAAAAATCGATTCGCTTCCCTTCGTCACCGCTGAACTCAACTATCTCGCACCAGTCAACGGCAAGCCGCGCACCTACGCGTTCGATCCGCCGCCGGGCGAGCCCAAGAGCACGTCACTGCCGGAGCCGCACCAGGTCCCGATCTTCGATGCACGGCTGATCGCGCAGAATTTTTCCCTCGATCGCGAGGGCTTTGCGCTGGTGCGTCATCCGACGCAGGTGAAGGACTTCTACAACGACGCAGAGGTGAGGGCGGTTTACTATCCCGCCGTCGAGGCATTCCTCCGCGCGACGCTCCAGGCCGACCGCGTCGTCATCTTCGATCACACCGTTCGCAAGCGCGTCGAGGGCGCGGCGGATATTCGGGACGGCGGCCCGCGCCAGCCGGCGACGCGCGTCCATGTCGACCAGACCCATGTCTCCGGCGCCAACCGTGTCCGCGAGCATCTGCCTGACGAGGCCGAGGAGCTGCTGAAGGGGCGCGTCCAGCTGATCAATCTGTGGCGGCCGATCCGCGGCCCCTTGCGCGATTCACCACTGGCGATGGCCGACGGCACGACCGTGGAGCCCGGCGATCTCGTCGCCTCGGACCTGATCTATCCCAATCGCCGCGGCGAAACCTATTCGGTGAAATACAATCCGAACCATCGCTGGTTCTATTTTCCCGAGATGACGCCGGACGAAGCGCTGCTGCTGAAGTGCTACGATTCCGCAACGGACGGCCGCACGCGCTTCGGGCCGCATACCGCCTTCGTTGACCCGACCACGCCCGCCGATGCAGCGCCGCGGGAAAGCATTGAGCTGCGCACGCTGGTGTTCCACAAGCAGTAACAATCTTTGATGGATCTGCCGGGACCTCTCCCGGCAGAGTCCAGGGAACTTCCGGGAACCGTCGAACGTTTGTGCGCCGGGACAGGGTAACCGGGAGCGGTGCCGTGCGAGCGCTGGCGTTTTCATCGATTTGTGTTGCGACGTTTTCTGTTTCTTTCCTCACCATGGCCCAGGCCGAAAGCGGGCTTGCCTCCTACTACGGATATGGAAAGGCCGGCAAAGGCGGCGAACTGACCTGCGCTCACCGCACGCGCCCGTTCGGCAGCGTGCTGAAAGTGTCCTACGGCGCGCGCTCGATCCAGTGCCGCGTCAACGACCGCGGCCCCTTCATCCGCGGCCGCATCGTCGACCTCTCCGTCCCGGCCGCGCGTGCGCTGGGCATGATGAGCGCGGGCGTGGTGCGCGTCTCCGTGGAATAGCCACGGCCGCCGATCGCGCTATAGTGCGCCCCAACCAAAAGGGGTGAGGGGCGCATGGGACGGATCAGGGTGGGACTGGTGGGCTGCGGCTTCGTGTCGGAGCTGCACATGTATGCGTATCGACGCGTCTATGGCGTCGATGTCGAAGTGGCTGCGGTGGCCGCGCGCGGCGACCGCGTCGTCGACTTCGCAAAGCATCACGGCATTCCGCGCGTCTATCGCAGCTTCGCCGATCTGATCGCCGACCGCGAGATCGATGTCGTCGACATCTGCACGCCTCCCAATATCCATGCCGACATGATCGTCGCCAGCATGCAGGCCGGCAAGCATGTCATCTGCGAAAAGCCCTTTGCCGGCTATTTCGGACGCGAGGGCGACACGCAGCCGATCGGCAAACATGTGTCCAAGGCGCTGATGTATGAACGCGTGCTGGAAGAGATGGACCGGACGCGGGCTGCGATCGAGCGGACCGGAAAGCTGTTCATGTACGCCGAGGACTGGATCTACGCGCCGGCGCTGACCAAGACCGCCGAGATCGTCAAGGCGACGAAAGACAAGATTCTGTTCATGAAGGGCGAGGAGAGCCATTCCGGCTCGCACGCCGCACATGCCGCGCAATGGGCGATGACGGGCGGCGGGTCGCTGATCCGGATGGGCTGCCATCCGCTCTCCGGCGTGCTCTATCTCAAGCAGGTCGAAGCCAGGGCGCGCGGCGAAACCATCGGTGTTGCCAGTGTCACCTGCGATGTCGGCAACGTCACGGCCATCCTCAAGCCGGAGGAGCGGACCTATATCAAGGCCAATCCGGTCGATGTCGAGGATTGGGGCACGCTCACCATCACCTTCTCCGACGGCACCAAGGCGAGCGTATTCTCCGGCGACATGATCATGGGCGGCGTCCGCAACCTGATCGAGACCTACACCTCAGGCGGCTCGCTGTTCGCCAACATCACGCCGAACAACCATCTGATGAGCTATCAGACGAGCGAGGAGAAGCTCGCCTCGGTCTACATCACCGAGAAGGTCGACCGCAAAACCGGCTGGCAATATGTCTGCCTCGAGGAGGAATGGACCCGCGGCTACCTGCAGGAGATCCAGGATTTCATGGAATGCGTCGCGACGGGACGGCAGCCCCTGTCCGATCTCGCGCTGGCCTATGAGACCATCAAGGTGAACTACGCGGGCTACTGGGCCGCGGAAGAGGGGCGGCGGGTGGTGCTCTAGAGCGTAGCCGCATGCGCGCTGCCAATACTCCTCCCTTGTGGGAGAGGGGAGGGCCATCGTGCGTGTCGGCCTACCAGGCTCCGACAGCGATCATGATAACGATCGTCATGCAGGAGAGGCAGGCGATCGACGCGGTATAGAATTCGGGTGTGTTCATTGTGGCCTCCGCGACAAACTATTTTCCGGCGCGCTTCAGTTCGATGTCACGCTGCGCGTCCGTGCGGTCATCGCCGTCCGGACCAGCGGCATCGTCATCCGGCAGGAAGAGTTCGGGATGATTGCCGGTGAGCATGAGCTGTTTGCGCATTTCAACGAGGCGCGCGCGGCAAAACTCCTTGTAGAGAAATTCGAATATGGCGGGCATCGTCACCCCCATCGCTTAATTCGTGATCCAAATAATCGCGGTCCCTGCAGGGCTCCGTAATGCGAGCCACTTCGCCGATGATGCTAAAATGAGATGCGTAATCCGGCGTGAATCTGCAAAAAATAGAGCAAGGACCGAATATTAAAGCTCCACCCTAGCAGGGCTCTGTTTCAGCAAGACTTCGTCTCGCAACCCGAGCGAGCAGCTTTGCGGCCGAAAATCCAACCAGAACGCGAAAAGCGTAACCATCGCGTGCAGGGGAGGCTGGCTGCAACGTTTTTGGTGAGATGAAGTTGTGAAGCGGTGGCGGAGCTGCGTCGTCACCTCGCCCCGCTTGCGGGGAGAGGTCGATCGCGGAGCGATCGGGTGCGGGGGACTCTCCGCGAGTCTCTCTGTCACCGTCTTCGCGGAGACTCCCCCTCACCCCAACCCTCTCCCCGCAAGCGGGGAGAGGGAGGGTAGTCTCGCCGCGATCACGACTGCGCGCTATGCCGCGTAAGTCGAACCCTTCGGCAGCGGGAACACCGGATCCTGCGTGCGGATGTTGGTCGGCCACACCACCGAGATGTGCTCGCCGGCGTTCTGCATCACCACCGGCGTCGAGCGCTCGTTCTGTCCCGACATCGGTGTGCCCGGCCGGAAGAACTTTACGCCATAGCCCTGGATGGTGCCGCCCGCGGGAATGTCGACGTCGAGCGCGGCCTTGCGGATCGCGTCGGGATCGAAGCTGCCGTACTTTTCCTTGGCGACCGGCAACACGTTGTTGAGCAATATCCAGGTTTGGTTGAAACCCATCGAGCAATGCGGCGGCACTTCGGTGGCGCCGGTCTTGGCCCGGAAGCGCGTGACCATCTCCTTGGTGAGATCGCCAATGCCCGGCGCGAGCTTTGCTCCATCGAGCAATTGCGCCGGCACCGGATCGATGTTGCAGAAATTGTCGATGTCGGTGCCGAAGGTCGCGCGCAGCTTGTCGAGCTGGCTGTAGCCGGCGCCGGCCCCGAACAGCATCTTGAAGCGCAGCCCGTTCTCGCGGGCCTGCCGCAGGAATAGGGTAATGTCGGGATTGTAGCCAGCATGCGAGATCACGTCGGCCTTGGCGCGCTTGAGTTTTGTGACCAGCACCGAGAGATCCGGGGCGGAAGCCGAATAGCCCTCGCGCAGCACGACCTGAAGCCCGGCCTCCTTGGCATAGGCTTCGTCCGCGGCGGCGACGCCGACGCCGTAAGGACCGTCCTCGTGGATCAGCGCGATCTTGACGTCCTTCGGATCCATGCCGAGCTTGGCCTTGGCGTGCTCGCTCATGAAGCCGGCGAAGGCCTGGCCATACTGATCTGAGTGGATCTGCGCGCGAACCACGTATTGCAGGTTCTTGTCCTTGAACACGGCGGTCGACACCGCGGTCGTGATCCAGAGGATCTTCTTCTGCTGCTCGACCTTCGCGGCCATCGGCACGGCGTGCGCGCTGGAATAGACGCCGTTGATGATGTCGACCTTCTCCTGGCTGATCAGGCGTTCGGCCTCGTTGATGGCGACGTCGGCCTTGCTCTGGGAGTCGGCGGCAACCGGCACGATCTTGGTCTTGCCGCCGATGCCGCCCTTCTCGTTGACGAGGTCGATCGCGATCTGCGCGCCGACCGAGGAGGCGACCGAGCCGCCGGCCGCGAACGGTCCGGTCAGGTCGTAGATCAGGCCGATGCGCAAGTTCTCGGCTTGCGCCTGTGCCCGTGTCCAATCGAAGCTGAGTGCGGCGGCGGCAGCCGCCGATGTCTTCAGCAGCTGCCTGCGTGAAGTCGGCATCCTATCCTCCCTCAAAGCCCGTCTGTGATTGGTCTTGTTATTTTTTTTGGAAGTATTGGGAGGGGGACCTGGAAAGTCAACATCGCCCAAGGTCGATAGGCGATGGGCGCGACACAGAACGCAACTGCGAGAGACAATGAAAAAGCCCACCGCCCGCGAGGACGGTGGGCCCGTTTCGGGTCAGGGCTACTAGTGTGACAGCTTCACAAAGCTCGGAAACTTCAACTTGCCTTCGGCGATCTTCTGCGGCCAGACCACGACCTGCTTGCTGTCCTGCCACTGAAAGACGAGGCCGGTGACGGCGCCGGGGCCGGACTTGATGCCATGGGTGAACTCGTCGTTCTTGCCGTAGAACTGGATCTGGCCGATCGTGCCTTCGAAATTGGTCTTCTCCATCTCGGCGACCATCTTGTCCGGATCGGTCCCGCCGGCGCGCTGGATCGCTTCGGCGATGATGTAGACCTCGTCATAGGCGGTGTAGCCGGTATAGGCCGGCGGCGTGCCGAACTTGGCCTTGAAGGCGGCCGCGAATGGCTTTGTCTTCGAGGTCACGGCAACGTCGGGCGTCGCTACCGCGAGCGACGGTACGCCGTCGGCGGCGCCGTTGGTGTCCTTCCAGAAGGTCGGGCTCAGCGCCTGCGCGCTGATGCCGAACATCGGGATCGGCACCTGCTGGTTCTTCCACTGCACGGTCGGCTGCACGCCGACATGGGAGATGCCGGTCACGATCACGTCGGGCTTCTTGCTCTCGATGTTGTTGAAGATCGGCGTGAAGTCGGTGGTGTCGGGCGAGAAGCGGACGTGCTCGACCACCTTCAGCCCGACCTTCGGCAGGCAGGCTTCGTAGCCGACGTCGAGCGGCTTGGTCCAGGCTGCATCCTCGCTCATGATCGCAACCGTCTTGAATTTAAGCTGGTCGACCAGCAGCTCCTTGGCGGCGTCGCAGACGAGCTGGGCCTGGGCGGCCGAGGTCAGATAGCCGTGAAAGGTGTACTTGTTCTTCTCATAGTCGTTGTGAACCGCCTTGGTGATCTCGTTGGAGGCCGCGCCGGGCGTGATCAGCGGCATCTTCAGGCGTGCGGCCCAGGGCTCCAGCGCCAGCACGACCTCGCTGATATAGCTTGCGATCACGGCCGAGACCTTGTCCTCGCTCACCGCGCGCTGGAAGGCGCGCACCGAATCCGCCGAGGAGCTCTTGTTGTCGTAAGTGACGATCTCGATCTTGCGGCCCATGATGCCGCCCTTGGCGTTGATCTCATCGGCCGCGATCTGCGCGCCGCCGGGCGTCGCCGCACCTGCGATCGACTGCACTTCTGCGATCACGCCGATCTTGATCGGGGCATTCGACTGCGCATAAGCGGGCGCGGCGAGGCAGAGCGCCAGCGCGGAGGCGAGAGCACTGCTGCCCAGGATCGTCGATGGTCGCATGGTCGTTTCCCTTTCTTCGTTGTTGTTCGTGCTTGCGAGTTAGAGGAAGTCGGCGCCGGCCTCCGCGGCGAAGCGGCCGGGATCGCCTTCCCAGACGATGCGCGCATGTTCGAGCACATAGACGCGGTCGGCGTGCGGAAGGGCAAAGGTCACGTTCTGCTCGCCGAGCAGTACCGTGATCGATGTGGTCTGGCGCAGCCGCTCCAGCGCCTTGGACAGGAGCTCGAGGATGACCGGCGCAAGGCCGAGCGTCGGCTCGTCCAGGATCAGGATCTGCGGCTGCATCATCAGCGCGCGACCGATTGCCAGCATCTGCTGCTCGCCGCCGGAGAGAGTCTGGGCCAGCTGGCCCTGCCGCTCCTTCAGGATCGGGAACAGCTCGAACAGCCAGGCGAGCTGAGCGGCGCGCTTGTCGTCGGGCAAATGCTGGCCGCCGAGGTCGAGGTTTTCCCGCACCGTCATCTCGCCGAACAGCTCGCGCGATTCCGGGCACTGGACGAGACCGCTTCGGGCGATCTTAGCGGGGCTTGTGCCGCGTAGCTTCTCCCCCCTCCGCGTGATCTCGCCGCTATAGGGCAGGAAGCCGGAGATGGTGTTGAACAGCGTGGTCTTGCCGGCGCCGTTGAGGCCGACGATGGAGACGAATTCACCCTCGTGGATGTGGATCGAGACGTTCTCCAGCGCCTGTGCCTTGCCGTAATGGACGCTGACATTCTCGACCTGCAGCAGCGGCACCTTGTCCTTGAAGCTGGTTTCGGGCCGCGCATGCGTTTCGATGGCGCCGCCGAGATAAACCTTGCGCACCGTCTCGTTGCGCATCACCTCGTCGGCCTTGCCGGTGACGATCTCCTCGCCGAGATACATCGCGAGCACGCGGTCGACGAGCGCCGCGACGCTCTTGACGTTGTGGTCGACCAGCATGACCGCGCGTCCTTCGTCGCGAAAGCTGCGGATCAGATCTGAGAAGACGTCGACCTCGGCCCGGGTCAGGCCCGCAAAGGGCTCGTCGACCAGCACCACCTTCGGATCGCGTGCGATCGCCTTGGCGAGCTCGAGCCGGCGCAGGTCGGCAAAGGGGAGTGTCGGCGGACGGCGGTTCATGACACTGCCGAGGCCGACGCGATCGGCGATCCACTTGGCGCGTTCGACCAGCGCCTTGTCGGGAAACAGCATGAACAGGCTGTCCGGCAGCAGCGCGACCATGATGTTTTCCAGCACGGTCTGCCGGTTCAGCGGCCGCGAGTGCTGGAACACCATGCCAAAGCCTTTTCGCGCGATCCTGTGCGCGGGAAGGCCGGCGACGTCTTCGCCCTCGAAGATGACCTCACCGGCGGTCGGGCGCTCGATGCCCATCACGCTCTTCATGGCGGTCGATTTGCCGGAGCCGTTCGGTCCGATCAGGCCGAAGATCTCGCCACCATTCACCTCGAAGCCGAGGTTCTTGACGGCGGTCAGGCCACCGAAGCGCTTGGTCAGGCCACGGACTTCGAGAACGGGCCGGTTTGAAAGCCTCTGATCCATCACGAGCGCGCCTCACGCGAGAGGGCCGCTCCGAGGAAGCCGCCGGGGAAGAACAGCACGACGAGAAGGGCGACCGCGGAGACGATGAAGGTCGCAAGCTCGCCGGTCGGCCTCAGGAATTCACCGGCAACGATCAGGAAGATCGCGCCCAGCGCTGCGCCGAGCACGGTACGCCGGCCGCCGAGCACGGCGGCGACGATCACATTGACGCCGACCGCGACGTCGACGACGGTCCCGACCGAGGCGGTGCCGAAGTAGAACACCAGCAGCGCGCCCGACAATCCCGAGAAGAACGCGGAGACGACGAAGGCGGCGAGCTTGTGCTTGACGATGTTGAAGCCGAGCGCGCCGGCCTGCACGGGATCCTGGCCGCTGGCCTGCAGCACGAGCCCGATCGGCGATTGTGACAGTCCATAGAGGATCGCCGCCGAGATCGTCATGAAGCCGAGCGCGATCCAGTAGTTCGCGCCGGCGTCGATAGTGATGACATCGGGAATGGTCAGTCCGATCTCACCGCCGGTGAGATCGGCGAACACCACGATGAAGTTCTGCAGCATCAGGACTGCGACCAGCGTCGTCAGGCCGAAATAGGGCCCACGCACCCGGAGCGCCGGCAGCGCCAGAACGAGGCCGGCGATGACGGAGGCGAGCGCGCCGATCACGATGCAGAGATAGACCGGCCAACCGAACTGGTTGTTCAGAATGCCCGCGGTGTAGGCGCCGACGCCGATCAGGAAGGTCGGGCCGAAATTGACCTCGCCTGCGAAGCCGAACAGCAGGTCCCAGGCCATCGCGAATACACCGAAATAGAAGGCGACGGTGAGAAGGCCGAGGACATAGCCGGAGACGTAGAGCGGCAGCGTTGCCGCGATCACGACCAGGGCGAGCGAGATGAAGAACAGGCGCGAGGTGAAGAAGTTGGACATCTCAGCGCCTCCCCAGAAGGCCCTGGGGCCGGATGTACATCACGAACACCAGCAGCAGCAGTGCCGGAATGGTGCGGTAGGCGGGTGAGACCAGATAGGCCGTGAGGGTTTCGAGATAGCCGACCACGAAGGCCGCGATCAGTGAGCCCGAGACGCTGCCGAGGCCGCCGAGCACGACGATCGAGAAGGCGCTCGCGGTCAGTGGCCCCACGCTGTACGAGCTGACGCCGAGGAACATGCCGAGCAGGACGCCGGCAATGCCGGCAAGGATGCCGTAGATCGCCCATACCACGATGTAGATGTTGGTGAGCTCGAGGCCGAGCAGCGTGACGCCGCGCGGGTTCATCGACGCGGCCAGCACCGCCTTGCCGGTGCGGGTGCGGTTCACCAGCAACCACAGCAGTCCGATGACGAGGCAGCACACGATCGCAGTGAAGATCTCGTTCCGCGGCGTGCGCACGCCGAGGATCTCGACCACGCCCTCGACGATCGGCAGCACGGTTTTGGCATTGTTGGTGAAGAAGTAGGCGATCAGTTCCTGGATCATGATGCCCCAGAGCAAGGTTCCCGTGAGGACGAAGATCTCCTTCTCCTCGTTGGGAATGCGCCGGGAATCCTGGATCGGCTTCACCACGGCAAAATAGGTAAGAAAGGAGGTGATGAGCGCTACGCCGACCCCGATCAGTGCCCCGGCATAGGTGCCGACGCCGAGGATGCTGGCGGCGGCCCAGGCGGCCACCGCTGCGGCCACCATGATGGCACCGTGGGAGAGGTTGAGGACGCCGGAGACGCCGAAGATCAGGGTGAAGCCGGTCGCGCCGAGGGCGTAGAGGGCACTGATGGCAAAGCCATCGATCAGAATCTGGAATGCTCGCATCTATTGTTGGCCGGGGCAGTCGAGCTGCCGCTTTGAGGAAAGGTGCTGCGTGAGCCGCATGTGGAAACTCCCGGGAGGTGGTCCCGGGAGCATTCCTGTCGATCAGTTGCTGAGCTTGATGAAGCTCGGGAACTTGATGTCGACCTTGGCGACGTCCTTGGGCCAGACCGCGCTCTGCTTGCCGCCCTGCCATTGCAGCATCAGCCCGGTGATCAGGCCCTTGCCGTACTTGATCGAGTGGGTGAACGGATCGTCCTTGCCGTAGAACTGGACGCGGCCGATGGTGCCTTCCCAGTCGGTCTTCTCCAGCGCCGCGACCAGCTTGTCGGCCTCGGTCGAACCTGCGCGCTTGATCGCATCGGCGATGTAATAGACTTCGTCATAGGCGGTGTAGCCGGCATAGGACGGGTAGTTGCCGTACTTCTTCTTGAAGTTTTCCGCGAACGGCACCGACTTCGGTGTCACCGCGACGCCGGGCCCGGAGACACCCTGATAAAGCACGCCTTCGGCTGCCTGGTTGGTGTCCTTGCCGAACGTTTCGTTGGTCGCCTGCGAGGAGATGCCGAACATCGGGATCGGCACCTGCTGGTTCTTCCATTGCACCGTCGGCTGCACGCCGACATGCGAGATGCCGGTGATGATCACGTCGGGCTTGGAGCCTTCGATCTTGTTGAAGATCGGCGTGAAGTCGGTGGTATCGGGCGAGAAGCGGATGTGATCGAGCACCTTCAGCCCGACCTTCGGCAGGCACTCCTCGTAGCCGATGTCGAGCGGCTTGGTCCAGGCCGCATCCTCGCTCATGATGACGGCCGTCTTCATGTGCATCTTGTCGACGAGAAGATCCTTGGCCGCGTCGCAGACCGACAGCGCCAGCGCCGCCGAAGTCAGATAGCCGTGGAATGTGTACTTGTTCTTCTCATAGTCGGCATGGACGCTCTTGCTGATCTCGTTGGAGGCCGCGCCCGGCGTGACGAATGGCGTCTTCAAGCGCGAGGCCCAGGGTTCCAGCGCCAGGACGACTTCACTGATATAGCTGGCGATGACCGCGTTGACCTTGTCCTCGTTCACCGCACGCTGGAACGCGCGCACCGAATCCGCCGAGGAAGAATGGTTGTCGTAGCCGATGATCTCGATCTTGCGCCCATCCACGCCGCCGGCGGCGTTGATCTCTTCGGCTGCTAGTTGCGCAGCCTGCGGGATTGAAGCGCCGGCGATGGCTTGTGCTTCCGCGATCACGCCGATCTTGATGGGATCTGCCGCGAGTGCCGCGCCTGACGCGGACATCAGTGCGCCGAAGGCGGCAGCACCGAGGAACGTTCGCAATGCAACAGTTCGCAATGCAACAGGGAGTATGTTCTTCATGTTGTTTCCTCTCCTTCTTAAATCAAGCCTCTGTGAGCTGTTGGGCGCGACTATAGCCGCGACGATAAGCGCGGCAAGCGAAACCGCGTTCAGGATTGTGCGAGCGGGACTAAAGTCTAGCGCTGCGCAGATAGAGTGCAGCGATGTGTGCGCACGTTCGAGCAGTCATGCAGATTTCGTCGATAGGCATGCGAATGCGCTCCGTGAGATGAACATGCGGACAGGTGTTGCGCTCACCGCGCGCGCACTATGCGACGATAGTCGCGTAAGTGGTGTTCTCGCGATAACGTGATGCCGCGCAGAAGGTCCGCTTCATGGCTCAACTGGTCCAGTGCCGTCTCGTCAACGAACCCTTCGCAGATCCCGGGCTGCTGATCGACTTCAGGTTCGGCCGGCGTGCCATGCTGTTCGACATCGGCGATCTCGGTTGCCTGTCCAATCGCGAGTTGCTGTGCGTCAGCGATGTCTTCGTCACGCACCGCCACATGGATCATTTCGCAGGTTTCGACCGGCTGCTCCGCATCAGGCATTCGCAAGCTGGCCGGCTGCGAATGATCGGGCCGCCCGGCCTCATCGCGGGCGTTGCCGGCAAGCTCGCGTCCTATAGCTGGAACCTGCTCGGTGAGCAGTCGGCCGATTTTGCCATCGAGGCCGCGGAATTCTCCGACGGCCGTCTTGGCGAGTGGACAGCTTTTTCAACACGACAGCAGTTTCGGGCTACGCCGGTCGAACGTGAGCCGCTCGCCATTGGCCTGGTGTATGAGGACAGCGACCTGCGCATCGAGGCTGCCACGCTCGACCACGGCATTCCCTGCCTCGGCTTCGCGTTGCAGGAGACGCTGCGTGTCAATGTCTGGACAGTCGGGCTCGCGCAACTCGGCCTCGAAGTCGGTCCCTGGCTCAACGCGGCGAAGCGCGCGATCAGGTCCGGTGCCGATGCGGACATCGTGGTCGATGTCGGCGATGGCCGGACCATCGCGCTCGGCGAATTGTCCCGGCACGCGCTCAAGATCGCGCCGGGACAGCGCGTCGCCTACGTGACCGACGTGGCGTTCACGCAAGCCGATGCCGACAGCATCATCGCGCTCGCGCGCGGCGCCGATCATCTCTTCATCGAAGCGGCCTTTGCCGGCGACGATGTCGCGCTTGCCTCCGCGCGCCGTCATCTCACGGCGACCCAGGCCGGGCGGCTTGCGCGTGAGGCCGGTGCGAAGCGGATGACGACGTTTCATCATTCGCCGCGCTATCTGGACACGCCGGACCGTCTGCGGGCCGAGGCCGAGGCGGCGTTTTCCGGCTCAGCGTGACTGCAGCATTGACGGATCGAGCGGCCGCAGCCGGGCGGGGTCGAACGGAGCGAGGTCGACGCTGCGGGCGGCGCCATCGGCGATCAGCTCCGCCAGCGCCTCGCCGGTCGCGGGCGCATTGAGGATGCCCCACACATTATGTCCGGTGGCGACATAGAGACCTCTGCTGTTGGGTACGCTCCCAATCAGCGGCAATCCGTCTTGGGTGACCGGACGGAAACAGGCCTGCCGCGCGATGATCTTCTCGGCGCGGAAGTGCGGCGACAGCCGCTCGGAGATCGCTTCGAGGCGGGCGATGGCGTCCGCATCCGGCGTGACGGCCGCCGGATCGACCGGCAGCGGTGCGATGTCGGAGAACGCCGTGATGTGCGTGCTGCCGTCCGCGCGCGGAAACACCTCGATCGAGACCGTGTTGCCGTTGTCCTCGACGTCGAGGAACAGCGCGTCGGCCGGAACGTCCGTACCGAGATCGTAGACGACGCTCGGGCTTCGCTGCCCATAGACCGCGGGCAGGGCCATCCACTGGCTTGCCAGCAGCGACCATGGTCCCATGGCAATGACGACGGCATCCGCCTCGAGCACGCCGCCGTCGACCTCGACGCCGGTGACCGCACCATTGGCATTGCGGACGATGCCGCTGACGCCGCCGCGGTGCAGCGTCGCTCCCTGCGCGATCGCCGCGTCCATCATGGCCGTCGTGAACTTCCTGGGATGCACGATCGCGGTCGTCTCCGGCGTGCCGAGCCGCTGCGCGATGACGACGCCATTGCTCAGCCAGCCGAGCGCGGATGGCGCATCGCCGCCCGCATTGAAATAGCCGCTATAGGCGCTCATGCGGCGATAGCCCCAGTCGCCTGCGACCTCGCCCGGCAGCGTCGCGTGCAGCGCAAAGCTGCGCCGGGTCAGCGCGTCGAGCGGCGAGCCGGCGCACCAGTCGAGCGCGAGAAAACCGCCGGCCTTGCCGGATGCCGCCGCGGCGATCTCGCTGCGCTCGACGACGGTCACATCGACGCCGCGGCGACGCAGGAAATAGGCGACACAGGCCCCGATCACGCCGCCACCGCAGATCACAACGCGCATGGCGCACTCCTTCACGCTTAGCCTGGAAACAATGCGGCGCCGGCGGGGGAACGCCGGCGCCGCGTGTTGATCAGTTCAACCTCAGCCCGGCCCTGCGCCCTGCGTCGCCGTGTACACGGCGTAGAGCGACTGGCTCGCGGCCATGAACAGGCGGTTGCGCTTCGGCCCGCCGAAGGTGACGTTGCCGCAGACTTCCGGCAGGCGGATGCGGCCGAGCAGCTTGGCTTCCGGCGACCAGATCGTCACGCCACTGTAGCCGACGGCACGGCCGGCATTGCTGGCGGCCCAGACATTGCCCTGGACGTCGCAGCGTATGCCGTCCGGTCCGCATTTGATGCCGTCGACCACGCAGTCGCTGAACAGCTTGTGGTTGGAGAGCTTGTTGTCGCTGCCGACATCGAACACGAAGATCTGGCCCTTGCCGCCGGGGCCGGTGTCGCCCGGACCCTTGCCGGTCGAGGCGACGTAGAGCTTCTTGTAGTCGGGCGAGAAGCACAGGCCGTTCGGATCGGGCACCTGCTCCTCGGTGACGACGAGATCGATGCGGCCCGAGGGGTCAATGCGGTAGCAGTTGGTCGGCAGCTCGCGACGGCCGGGCACGAAGCCGGCCGGCTGGCCGATCTTCGGGTTGAGCTTGCCGGCCGCATTGCTCGGTCCACCCGCGACATCCGGCTCACCTTCATAGAGCTGGCCGCCATAGGGCGGGTCGGTGAACCAGTAGCTGCCATCCGGATGGGCAACGATGTCGTTCGGCGAGTTCAGCTTCTTGCCGCCGAAATTGTCGGCGAGCACGGTTGCCGTGCCGTCATTCTCGTAGCGCGTCACCCGCCGGGTCAGATGCTCGCAGGAGAGCTGGCGGCCCTGGAAGTCGAACGAGTTGCCGTTGGAGTTATTGGACGGATTGCGGAACACGCTGACATGGCCGTCATCCTCGCTCCAGCGCATCTGACGGTTGTTCGGGATGTCGCTCCACAGCAGATAGCGGCCCTGCGCGCTCCAGGCCGGACCTTCCGCCCAGAGCACGCCGGTATGCAGACGCTTGATCGAGGTGTTCGGCTGCGCAAGGTCGTTGAAGGACGGATCGACCGCGATGATGTCGGGGTCCCAGAAATAGGTGGTCGGCGCACCGCGCGGGCTGAAATCGCGCGGCGGTGTCGTGATCGTGGTCGGTGGTGCTGCCGGTGCGTTCTGCGCCATCGCGGTGCCGGCCCCCGCGATCGTGGCGCCGGCGGCTGCGGCCAGGCCCTGGACCAGTGTTCGTCGTGAGAGTGTCGCGTCAGCGTCGCGCCTTTGCTCGCTCATCGTCGTAGCCTCCCAATATATCGCCGGCCGGTTGATCCCGGCTCGGCAACCTTAAGGTTAGTCCTGTCCGGGGCCAGTTGCGAGGGCGGGAAGCGAATTCTTCGCGCGGCACAATGCGTATCGCAGCGCCACACTTTTGATACAATTGCCGCCGGACGCACCGCACATCATCCGGGAGTCGTGGGCGCAGGCCCATGCCGCCCTTGCGGGCGGGGCCGGAACGCTGCATGAGGGGCGGCGTTTGTGATCGACAACCGGGGCGCTGGACAACCTGGATACGCCGACCATGCCATCATCCGAACATTCGACCCCGTTCGCCTCCCGACTCGTCGGGCGATATGCGCTCGTCACCGGTGCCTCGCAGGGCATCGGGTTGGCGGTGGCCACCCGCTTCGCCCAGGAAGGCGCCACCGTCGCCATCAATTATCCCCGGGATCGTGAGGAGGCCGAAGGCGCACTCGCGCAGGTTCGGACTGCCGCGCGCGATCGCGGCCACGGCGATCGCGACCATCTCATCGTGCAGGCCGACGTCGCCAACGAGGCCGACATCAGGAAGATGTTCGAAACGGTGCTGGCGCGTTGGGGCCGGCTCGACAGCCTCGTCAACAATGCAGGCATTCAAAAAGAATCCCCGAGCGAGGCGCTCGACATCGAAGCCTATCGTCGCATCATCGACGTCAATCTCAACGGCGCCGTGCTCTGTTCGCAGCAGGCGCTGGCGCATTTCGTCAGGCGCGGCGGGGGCGGCACCATCGTCAACTGCTCGAGCGTGCACCAGATCATTCCGAAGCCCGGCTATCTCGCCTATTCCGTCAGCAAGGGCGGCATGGCCAACATCACGCGCACGCTGGCGCTCGAGTTCGCCGATCGCGGCATCCGCGTCAACGCGGTCGGCCCCGGCGCGATCGACACGCCGATCAACGAGGCCTGGCGGCATGATCCGAAGAAGCGGGCCGGCGTCGCCAGCCACATCCCGCTCGGCCGGGTTGGAACGCCCGAGGAGATTGCAGCCGTGTTCGCGTTCCTCGCCTGCGACGAATCGAGCTACATCACGGGACAGACGATCTATGCCTGCGGCGGGCTGACGCTGTTCGGCGAATTCCGCGAGAACTGGGCAAGCTAGAGCATGATCCGGACCCGAAGGGCCGCGTTAGCGCAAAGTGTGCAGCGGTTTTCCGACAAGATCATGCTCAAACAATAAAGCCTTGCGCGGAGACAATAGGGGGAGGGGACATGTCGAGCACGGGTGAGCAGCAGAGTGGTTACTTCCCGCGCTGGAGGCTGAAAGAGTCCGGCGTCATCATGCCGGACGAGCGGCTGCCCTGGGGCCAGACCATCATCGCCGCCTTGCAGCATGGCATCGCCATGTCGGGCGCGACCATCGTCGCGCCGCTGTTGATGGGGTTCGATCCCAATCTCGCACTGCTGTTCTCCGGCGTCGGCACGCTGATCTTCTTCGTGCTCGTCGCCGGTCGCGTGCCGAGCTATCTCGGCTCCAGCTTCGCCTTCATTGCCGTCGTGATCGCCGCGACCGGATATTCCGGGCAGGGGCCGAACCCGAACATCGGCGTCGCGCTCGGCGGCATCGTCGGCGCCGGCGTGCTCTATGGCATCATCTCCATCATCGTGATGTGGGTCGGCGTCGGCTGGGTCGAGCGGCTGATGCCGCCGGTCGTGACGGGCGCCGTGGTCGCGGCGATCGGGCTCAATCTCGCACCGGTCGCGGTAAAGGCCGTCAGCGCCAGTTCGTTCGACACCTGGGTCGGCCTGTTGACCGTGCTGATCATCGGCCTCACCGCGGTTGCGGCGCCGGGGCTGTGGCGCCGGCTGCCGGTCATCGTCGGCGCCGTCGGCGGCTATCTGGTTTATCTCGTTCTCGCCAACGGTTTTGGCCTCGGCAAGCCGATCGACTTCACGCAGCTTGCCGCCGCGCCCTGGCTCGCGATGCCGAAATTCGAGACGCCGGTCTTCAAGGCCGACGCGATCTTTCTGATCGCGCCGGTCGCGATCATCCTGGTCGCCGAGAATCTCGGCCACATCAAAGCCATCGGCGTCATGACCGGCCGCAGCGTCGACGGTTATCTCGGCCGCGCCTTCCTAGGCGACAGCATCGCGACCATCGTCTCGGCGTTCGGAGGCGGCACGGGCGTGACGACCTATGCCGAGAACATCGGCGTCATGGCGGCGACGAAAATCTATTCGACGGTGCTGTTCGCGGTGACGGCCTGCGTCTCGATCCTGCTCGGCTTCTCGCCGAAATTCGGCGCGCTGGTGTTGTCGATCCCGGGGCCCGTGATCGGCGGCCTGTCGATCGTGCTGTTCGGCCTGATCGCAGCGATGGCCGGACGGATCTGGGGCGAGAACAAGGTCGACTTCGCCAACCCGCGCAATCTGATCACGGTGGCTGTGGCGCTCACTGCCGGCGCCGGCGATCTCACGCTGAAGCTCGGCGCCTTCACGATCGGCGGCATCGGCACCGCGACCTTCGGAGCGATCATCCTGTACCAGATCCTCGGTATGAGGGATTCGAAGGAGGAGGCCGCCTGATGGCAACCCGACGTCAGGCGCTCGCCGCTCTCGCATCCTGCCTCCTCCCGGCGGCGCATTTCGTTGACAGCGCACGAGCGCAGTCGCTCACGCCAAACCAGGCCAGTGCGCAGGCGGCCTACGACGATGCGCTGGCCCGCTTCAAGGCGGTCCTCGCGGAGCGGCGCCGGCAGGTCGATGCCAAGGCGCCGCTGCCGAACCTGCCGGGTCAGGATCTCTACCTCGCCCGCGTCGCGGTCATGAGCACCTACAAGGATCTCACCGACGCCATTCCGTCGCGGATCGGCCGGCCGAACAAGGCAGGCGTGCCGCCGGCCTATCTCGATGCCGACATCGAGCCGCTGATCGATGAATATCGCGCGCTGACGCAAGTATTGGAAACGCCGCCGGCGTTCGCGCAGACATCGCCGACGCCGTTCAGGGACGTCGTCGATCTCGCGACCGCCATCGCGCGCGCCAAGGGTGTCGATGCCGCCAATGCCGACATCGCCGGCCGCATCAGCCTCGGCCTGTTCTTCGCCGAGACCAACGGCATCCAGAATGCGGGCAATGGCCGCTCCAACACCTACAAGGGCAGCTTTCAGACCGGCCCGTCCGAAGACCGCAATGGTCGCAAGAAGTGGGAAGCGATCCGGTCAAAGGTAGCCACCTTTGATCCCGCCTTGATCGCCCGCGACGACCGCGAGAGCGCGCGCGCAGCCAGCATCGACCAGCGCTACAATCACTGGACGGCCGTCAGGAACGGCCTGATGAACGCACACGCCGAGCTGTTTGCGCTGATCCCGGCGATTGCGAAGACATTGCCGAGCCCGATCGACCAGATGAAGCTGTTCGAGCTGATCCAGATCGTGCCGACGCCGACACGCGCCGCGCTGAAGTCGGACAATCTGCTCGGCGTCAGGGTCTCCGATCCCAGGATCATGAAGTATCTGCGCAACAACAGCGTCTTCGCCTTCGGTCGGGCCGATCGCGCCAGGACCTCCGGCACGTTCCGTGAGATCATGGATGCGATGTGGCTGTTCAACAGCAAGTTCGAGCGGGCGCTCACGGCCTTCGCCGAGGTCAAGGCGGGGAAGGGCTGAGG
>JAEWBW010000434.1 GCA_023390955.1 Pseudomonadota bacterium | reverse complement strand
CGTGCGAGCGCACCCGATCTGCCGCCCGCGGAGCTGGCGAAATTCCCGGCCAGGCGCGTTGCCGAGGTCAAGGCCGGCGATCACGTGCGCGATCTCCAGACGCCGGACAAGCGGCGGATCAGGGCTCATTGCACCACGATGGCGAATGGCGGGCGCATGCTCACCTATGTCGACATCACCGATCTTACCAACAAGGCCAACGAGCTGGAGCGGCTCGCGACCACCGATCCGCTCACCGGCCTGTTCAACCGCCGCCATTTCCTCGAATGTCTCGATGCGGAATGGAGCCGCTTCCAGCGCTATTACCGCGCCGTGTCGGTGCTGATGATCGACATCGACCACTTCAAGTCCATCAATGACAGCCATGGCCATGCGGTCGGCGACGCGGCCATCAAGGCGGTCGCGGAGGCATGCGTCAGCGGCAAACGCAAATCCGACATCGTCGGCCGTATCGGCGGCGAGGAATTCGCGGTGCTCCTGCCAGAGACCAGCCTGTCGCGGGCTCGTACCGTGGCGGAGCGCATCCGTAAGCGCGTCATGAGCACGCGCATTGCGGTCAACGGGCTGCAGCTCAGCGCCACCGTCAGCATCGGCATTGCCGAGGCCAGCGTCGGCATGGCCAGCGTCGATGCGCTGATGTGTGCGGCCGACCAGGCGCTGTACCAGGCCAAGGCCGAAGGCCGCAACCGCAGCGTCCCCTGCATGCTGGCTCCGGTCACGGCCAAGGCGGGGTGACAAGATCCGCGGCCGCGCCTACCGCGTCCGCACGATCTGCAGCAGCTCGTCCCCGTAATGCTCGAGCTTCTTGTCGCCGATGCCGGGTACCTTGGCGAGCTCGTCGAGCGTCGTCGGCCAGGCCCGGACGATGCCGTCGATGGTGGCATCGTGCAGCACCACATAGGCGGGCACGCCGCGCTCGCGTGCGATCTCCGAGCGCCAGGATCGCAGCCGCGCGCGGAGCTCGGGATCGACGTCGCCTTGCGGGGCATCCTTTGCCGGCGCGAGATCGCCGCGGCGGGATTTCGTCCGGCTGGCGCGCACGCGCGTGCCGGGCGCCTCCTCGCGCACCCACACCTCGGTCTCGCCGCGCAACACGCCGCGTGAAGACTCCGTCAGCTTCAGCGCGCCAAAGGCTTCGCTGTCGGCGCGCAGATGCCCCATCGCCACTAGCTGCCGCAGCACGGTGCGCCACTGCTTGTCGTTGAGCTCGCGCCCGATGCCGAACACGGACAGCTTGTCGTGCCCGAATTGCGTGACCTTCTCGGTCAGCTTTCCGATCAGCACATCGATCAAATGCATGGCGCCAAAACGTTCGCCGGTGCGGTAGACGCAGGACAGCAGCTTCTGCGCCAGCACCTTGCCCTCGCGCATCTTGGGCGGCGTCAGGCAATTGTCGCAATTGCCACAGCTCTCCGCGGTCACCGCCTCGCCGAAATAGGCGAGCAGCCGCTTGCGGCGGCATTGCGCGGTTTCGGCCAGGCCAACCAGCGCGTCGAGCTTGCCGATCGAGACGCGCTTGAAATCGTCGGAGCCGGTGGATTCGTCGATCATGCGGCGCTGCTGCACGATGTCGGACAGGCCATAGGCCATCCAGGCGGCGGATGGCTTGCCGTCGCGGCCGGCGCGCCCGGTCTCCTGATAGTAGGCCTCGATGCTCTTGGGCAGGTCGAGATGGGCGACGAAGCGTACGTCGGGCTTGTCGATGCCCATGCCGAACGCGATGGTCGCGACGATGACGATGCCGTCCTCGTTGAGGAAGCGGTCCTGGTTGCGCGAACGGATGTTGCCGTCGAGCCCGGCATGATAGGGCAGCGCCGCGATGCCGGCGTCCTCAAGCGCGGCGGCGACCTCCTCGACGCGATTGCGCGACAGGCAATAGACCACGCCGGCATCGCCCATATGGCGCTCGCGGATGAATTCCTTGAGCTGCGACACCGCATTGCGCTTGTCGACGATCTCGTAGCGAATGTTCGGCCGGTCGAAGCTGGAGACGAATTGCGGGCTGCCGTCGAGCTGAAGCCGCGCGACGATCTCCTTCCGCGTCAGTTCGTCGGCGGTGGCGGTCAGCGCAATGCGCGGCACGTCCGGAAAGCGCTCGGCGATCACGGAGAGGCCGACATATTCGGGCCGGAAATCATGGCCCCATTGCGAGACGCAGTGGGCTTCGTCGATTGCGAACAAGGCAACCTTGGCCTGCGCCAGCATCGACAGGCAGCGCGGCGTGACGAGGCGCTCCGGTGCGACATAGAGCAGGTCGAGATCGCCCGCGATCAGGCGCCGCTCGATTTCGGACGCCTCCTGCAGCGTCAGCGACGAGTTCAGGGCGGCCGCGTTGACGCCGGATTCGAGCAGGCCGGCGACCTGGTCGCGCATCAGCGCGATCAGCGGCGACACCACGATCCCGCAGCCTTCGCGCAGCAGCGACGGCAGCTGGTAGCACAGCGACTTGCCGCCGCCGGTCGGCATCAGCACGAGGCAATTGCCGCCGCCGGTCACATGCCGGATGATCTCGCCCTGCGCACCGCGGAAACCGGACAGCCCGAATACCGAATGCAGCACGGACAGCACATCGCGGCCGTCGGATGCGGCGTGCAGCGGGGCGGTGGAGGAGGCGGGCATGGGGTGAATCGGCTGGCCGTGGGATTCGTCGCAAGGCCAGTCGCATGCCGGTGTCGTGGTGGCAAGTGAGGAGCGCCCGATCTCCCCGCTCTTGCGGGTGAGGAACTAGGCTCCGATCCGCTGCAGCGCCTCGGCGACCGTGACGATCGACACGCCGCGTGTCTCGGCCGCCTTCAGCGCGTGACGCAGCAAGGCCGGCGAGCAGCCGTATGGGCTCGGCTGATTGACCACGTCGTGGCCGTAGAAGATCAGCCAGCCGCCGCTCCGCACAGTCTCGTCGAACTGGCGGTCGATCTCGTTGGCGTCGATGTCGCGATCGATCAGCGGCGTGGAGCGCAGGAATTGCAGATCGATGACGTCGCTGTTGACGCCTGGAAGAATCCCGCGTGCCGAACGGAAGGTTTTCGCGAGCTGCGGCTTGCGCCAGATCGAGGCGAGGCCATAGGGGTAGGCGAAATTGTCGAGCTTGATCGACGGGTCGAGCGCGCGGAAATAGTCGCGGTTCCGCGCAATCTCCTCATCCATCATGTCTTCGTCGAGATCGACCGCGCGCCGATGCGAGAATGTGTGGCAGCCGATCTCATGTCCGCCGCGGTGGAGCCGCAGGATTGCATCGTGCGACAGCCCGAGCCAGTGGCCGCTCCACTGGTTGACCTGGCTGCCGGCGAGATAGAACGTTGCGCGGCCGCCATGCTCTTCCAGCATCGGTGCGCCGTGGCTCGCGGCGCTGTCTGGGGCGTCATCAAAGGTGAAGCTGACCATCGGCGCGTGCGCAGGCAGCCGGTGCGGCGAAAGGGCAAAATGCCGGGCCAGCCGATTGCTCACGCGTTCGTTGACTGCTGACCACACCGGTCGTGATTCCTGCCCTGTGTCCTGCCTGTTCGATGAGGCGGTAGCACTCAACCACCCGCACTCCGCCCGGCGCAAGCTCTGCGCCTTCTTATGCCTAACGTACAACCTCCGGCATCAGCTGGGATGCCGGTGTCAAACTGCTCGCGTCTCCGGCGAGAAAATCGAGCCAATTGCCGAAAAGTGCGGCTGCAGCGCTGCCGGCAGCGATATCCGGGTGCAAACTGAGGGACGGAAGCTCGCCGACGAGGGCTGGATGGCGCGCATGTTTCGCGCGCTTCTCGAAGCGATGGAGCTTGTCCTCGGTCGCCGCGTCAAAATAACTCACCGGCACAGCAGGGTAGGTCTCCCGCTCGCGCGCCAAATAGCGGCCGATGTCGCGCAGATATTCCCGCTGCAGCGACAGCGCGTCGTACTCGGGATGGCCCTGGAAGAACACGAAGCGGCTGGCATATTGCTTGACGAAGACGTCGACGCCGGCCTGTTGCGAGCGCGTCAGCACCTGGTAGCCGCGGTTGGCGAGATCGGCTTCCGCCACCTCGTTCAGGCGCGAATGCGAGATTTTTAGCGGAACTGAGACGCCGTGTGTCAGGGCATCGCTGCCGGTGGGCTCGCAATCAAAGATGCCGTGACATTTGGCGGGCAGCGGCCGCCGCGTAATGCCGTCGAGATGCAGCACCGCTGCGTGCGCAGCGAGGCACGACCAGATCGTCGAGCGCGTATTGCCTCTCGCCCAGTCGATCAGGTCTGTGAGGTCGCGCCAGTAGGGCTCCTGGTCGAGCTCGGGCGCGACGGGCTCGGCGCCGGTCACGATCAGGCCATCGAATTTCTGCCGCTTCAGGTCGGAGAGCTCGGAGTATTCGCTCTCGACATGCCAGCGCGCCTCAGGGGAACGTTTGACCGAGGGCAGCGAAAAGCAATGGAAACGGATGCGGCGGGAACCGGCTGCGGCCTGGAGCAATTTCATGAACTGCCGCTCGGTCGCCTTCAGCGCCGGATCGGGCATGTTGTTGATCAGGCCGATGGTGATCTCGCGGCCGTGCGACCGCGCGTCATCCTGACCAGGCACCAGAGCCGGGCTCAGAATTGCCTGATCCCTGTCGATAAAGAGGGTCATCGGCCCGTTCGCCTACTCCGCGGCCTGGAGCCGTGCCGAGGGAACGGCTTTCTCCAGCGCCTGGTCGATGTCCTCGATGATGTCGCTGACATGCTCGATGCCGATCGAGAGGCGGATCGTTTCCGGCAGCACGCCGGCGGTGCGCTGCTGCTCGGCAGACATCTGCCGGTGCGTGGTCGAGGCTGGATGACAAGCGAGCGACTTCGCATCGCCGATATTGACGAGCCGCGTGATCAGGTTCAGCGCGTCATAGAAGGCCTTGCCGGCTTCCATCCCGCCCTTGATGCCGAAGGTGAACAGCGAGGACGCATTGCCGTTGAGATATTTCTGCACGAGCGGATAATACGGGCTGTCCGGGAAGCCGGTGTAGTTGACCCAGGCGACGCGCGGATCCGCGCGCAAAAATTCGGCGACCTTGCGGGCGTTCTCGCAGTGACGCTCCATGCGCAGCGCGACCGTCTCGATGCCCTGCAGCAGCAGGAAGGCGTTGAACGGCGACAGCACCGAGCCCATGGTGCGCTGATAGATGCTGCGCGCACGCTCGATGAAGGCGGTCTTGCCGAAGCGCTCGGCATAGACGAGGCCGTGATAGGAGGCGTCCGGCGTATTGTAGGCGGGGAAGCGCGCGGCGTGCTGCGCCCACGGGAAGTTGCCGGAATCGACGATGGCGCCGCCGAGCGTGGTGCCATGGCCGCCCAAAAATTTCGTCAGCGAGTGCACGGCGATGTCGGCGCCGTAGTCGAAGGGCTTGAGCAGGATCGGGGTCGCGACCGTGTTGTCGACGATCAGCGGCACGCCATTGGCGTGAGCGATTTTGGCGAGCGCTTCGATGTCGCAGACATTGCCGGCGGGATTGCCGATGGTTTCGGCAAACACGGCGCGGGTGTTCTCGTCGATCAGCTTCTCGATCGCTTCGGGCTTGTCGCTCTCGGCGAAGCGGCCATGGATGCCTTGGCGCGGCAGGATGTGCGAGAGCAGCGTGTGCGTGGTGCCGTAGAGCTGCGGCACGGAAACGATGTTGCCGCCGTGATCGGCGACATTGACGAAGGCAAAATGCAGCGCGGCCTGGCCGGTGGCAACTGCCAGTGCGCCGACGCCGCCCTCGAGCTCGGCGACGCGCTTTTCAAGCACCGCGCTGGTCGGATTGGCGATGCGGCTGTAGCGATAGCCTTCGGTTTCGAGATTGAAGAGCGCCGCGCCATGATCGGCGCTGTCGAATGCGTAGGCCGCGGTCTGGTAGATCGGCACGGCGACCGCATGCGTGGTGGCTTCGGGTTCGTAACCGGCGTGAATAGCGATCGTTTCGTTGCGCATCGTGCCACCTCCGCGTGGAGCGGGCCGCACTTATTGGCCTGTATGAGGCATGTGCGTTGTCCGCTGCCATCGTGTTAGAGGCGGGTGGTAAAGCGGACAATAATTCGCCTAGAGATCGAGGAAGTAACCCTAATGTTTGTTGGGGAATTGGATAAAGTTTGAATCAATCGCCGCTCCGCGGCGAGCCACCCTCTCCCACGAAGGGGAGACGGTAAACAGCACTTCATCTTTGGACGGCGCGCCGCACCTGCTCGCCGATCTGCGACAGCACGAGTTGCGCCTGGGGCAGGATCGCCCCCATCGCATGGAAATTGTGAACCATGCCGTCGTGGCAGACATGCTCCACGGCAACACCGGCGGTCAGCAGCTTCTGCGCATAGGCGTTACCTTCGTCGCGCATCGGGTCGAATTCGGCGGTGTGGATGATGGCCGCCGGCAGGCCGGCCAGCCGCGTCGTGCGCAGCGGCGAGATGCGGGGATCGGCGGTGTCGATGCCCTCGGGCAGATAGTCCGCGAGATCGGCCTCGATGGTCAGGCGGTCGATCAGATGGCCTTCGGCAAAAGTCTCGCGCGAGGGGGAGGTCTCCTCGAAATCCAGCACCGGGCAGATCAGGCATTGCGCGACGATCGAAAGCCCGGCGTTCTGCGCCGCTTCCTGGCAGACGATGGCGGCCAGCGTCGCACCGTCGGAATCGCCGCCGACCACCAGCCGCTCCGCGTCAATGCCGAGCGAAGCTCCCTGCCGCGCCACCCATTCGGTCGCGGCGATGGCATCGTCAGCGGCGGCGGGGAATTTGTGCTCAGGCGCGAGCCGGTAGTCGACCGACACCAGCCGGCACCCGGTCGCGTGCGCCAGCGCAGCGGCAATGCGGTCATGGGTCAGGATGCTGCCGGCGACGAGGCCGCCGCCATGGAAGAATACGAAGCCCGGCGCGATCTCTTCGGCGCTCGCGGGCGAATACAGACGATACGCGAGCGGGCCGCCGGGGCCGGGCAGGGTGCCATCGGTCGCGGTGACGTCAGGCGCTTCGGCGCGCGCAAACTGCATCAGCTTGGCCAGCGACTGCCGTCGCGCTTCGACGCTCGGCCGCACCCGCGCGCCCGGCGCTGCCGCGGCCATCATGGTCAACAAACGTTTTGCGAGCGGATCGAGCGGCATGGATGGGTCCGTTAACGGCGTTCGTCATCGCATACTATCGCGAAACCAGGCGATTGCGCACGCCGCCCTCTCGCGAGAGCGTGAACATGTTCCGCGCAGCAAATCCTTTAGAAATTGCCCCAATAGTGGCGCTACACTGCGGCGTTACGCCAGGGAGCCGGTCATGGCCGACATCAAGAAGCCGATCGAATATTCGCCGAGCTGGACCTTCTTCGAAGGCAAGTGGCACGACGGCAACGTCCCGATCATGGGCCCGCGCACGCATGGCGCCTGGCTCGGCTCGGTCGTGTTCGACGGCGCGCGTGCGTTCGAGGGCGTTGCGCCCGATCTCGATCGCCAAGTCGCGCGCGCCAATCAATCCGCGATCAATTTCGGCCTCAAGCCCGTCGTCGATGCCGACACGTGGCTGTCGCTCGCCCGTGACGGCATCGCGCGCTTTGCGCCGACAGCCGAGCTCTATATCCGCCCGATGTACTGGGCGCAGAATGGGAGTGGCGGCGGCGTGCTGTTCGACCCCGAGACCACCAATTGGTGCCTGTGCATTTATGAGGCGCCGATGCCGAAGCCGGTCGGCAATGCGATCACGCTGTCGCCGTTCCGCAGGCCGACGGCCGAATGCGCTCCGGTCGATGCGAAGGCGGCCTGCCTCTATCCCAACAATTCGCGCGCGCTGGCGGAGGCCGCCTCGCGCGGCTTCCAGAATGCACTGATGCTCGACATGCTCGGCAATGTCGCCGAGTTCGGCAATTCCAACGTGTTCATGGCGAAGGACGGCGTGGTGTTCACGCCGGTGCCGAATGGCACTTTCCTCAATGGCATCACGCGCCAGCGCGTCATCGCCCTGCTGCGTGCCGATGGCGTTACCGTGGTCGAGAAAACCTTGCGCTATGCTGACTTCCTCGCCGCGGACGAGATCTTCTCCACCGGCAATTTCGCCAAGGTCGCACCGGTCATCCGCATCGATGACCGCGAGCTGAAGGCGGGCCCGCTCTACACGCGAGCTCGCAAGCTGTATTGGGATTTTGCGCACGCGATCAAGCTCGCGGCGTAGGCGTCGCACTCTCCGTCATTGCGAGCGCAGCGAAGCAATCCAGAATCCCGCAACGGAGACAGTCTGGATTGCTTCGCTGCGCTCGCAATGATGATGGGGAGACAGTCGGGCAAGATTACCAATCGCGCGCCCGCCGCAGGCGGACGCGCTTGCGCGAAGGAAAGACCTATTCGTCCTTCTTCGACATGCGTTCGAGGCGCTCCTGCATGTCCTTCATCTGCTGACGCAGGTCGTCGATATTGTCGTTCTTCGGCTCGCCGCCCGCGGCGGGTTCGGGTTCAGGCGTGCCTGCGGCGCGCGGCGCGGCGAAGGGCTTGAACATCGAGAAGGTCTGCTGGAACAGCTCCATGTTGCGGCGGACCTGTTCTTCCAGCGGCGC
>JAEWBW010000414.1 GCA_023390955.1 Pseudomonadota bacterium | reverse complement strand
TCTTCAGATCATGGATTCCTCGAAACTCGGCTGGCGTGCGCCGAGCGAGGCTTGTCTCGACGAAATCATCAAGCGCTGGCCCGGCAAGGTGCAGGTCGTGGTCGATGCCTGCCAGATGCGGCTCGGGCGGCGGCGGCTCCGCTTTTATCTCGACCGCGGCTTCATGGTGCTGGTCAGCGGCTCGAAATTCTTCGGCGGGCCTGCCTTCAGCGGCGCACTGCTTACTCCGAAGGGATTGTCTCGCGCGATCGCGCGCGACTGCGAGGTTGCGCCGGGCTTCCTCGACTATGCCAGCCGCAGCGACTGGCCCAAGGGCTGGGGCACGCTCAGGTCGCAGTTTCCGAACCGGCCGAATTTCGGCCAGTGGCTGCGCTGGGAAGCGGCGCTCGCGGAGATGTCCAGCTATTACGCGCTGCCCGGCGCTTTTCGTGCAGGCGCGCTCGCTGAGTTCAAGTCCGGTATCACCAACATGATCGCGCTGACACCCGCGCTCGCTGCGGTCGGGTCGGCATCCGGCTCCACGAGCGTGGACGACGAAGAGTTCGTCCACGATACGATCTTTCCGGTCATGCTCAGGCGCAATGGGCAGCCGGCCTCCATTGCGGACACCCACGCGGTCTATCGCGGACTTGCGCGCGACATGAATGACGAGATCACCGGCAGCGCCGCCGACCGGCAGGTCGCGGCGCAGCGCGCGCTCGTCGGCCAGCCGGTGCGGCTGGTGCAGACCGACGGCGCCCAATCGTCCCTGCTGCGGCTTTGCGTCGGTGCGCGGCACGTGACCGAAGCCTGGTCGGCCGACAAGACCCAGGCGCAACGTAATCTCCAGCACGTTCTCGATCGCATTGCCCATGTGATTGTGAAGATCGAGCTGCTGCTCGGCCGCGATGACGGCTCGACACTTGCCTCCGGAGCCTGACATGCAGCATCCCGTTTCGAATTCGCGCGACGCGGCTGAGCCGAAATATGCCGATCGCATCGGTTTTGCGCGCCTGACGCACCAGGCCTTCATGGGCGGCGACCTCAAGCCGCTGCGCGACCAGTTCGTCAGCAAGATCGCCAACGGCACCGCGCAAGCGGGCGAGGGGCTCGACCTCTCGCTGATCGTGCAGCTGCTCGGTGACAAGGAAGCCGGGCTTGCGATCCAGGCGGAGGTGCTCGCCTTTCATCAGCTGTTCCGTTCGCCTTGTGCCGTGACGCAGCCCGCGCTGCGCGTGCTCGCGCTTGCCGCCGCGATCGATATGGGTGGCAACACGCCGATCGAATTCCTGCTCGAAGACTCTGCCATCGAGTTGTTGACGCTCTATGTGGTCGACGGTGTGCCGCTGCCGCAGCCCTTGCCCGATCACGACGTTGCCATCGTCGTCGCGTCGGACTCGGAAGAGTGCCGTGCGGCGCTCGCCGTCATCGACGCCGCAGCGCCAACCTGGCCGCGTCCGCTGCTCAATCGTCCCACCGGCATCACCAATCTCGATCGCGACAAGTTGCATCGGCTGCTGTCGGGAATTGCGGGACTCGAAATTCCGGCAACCGTTTGCACCACGCGCGCGCAACTGACTGCGCTGTCGCTGGAAGAGATCTGGTGCGAGGACATTGCGAGCGAGCTGCGCTATCCCATCATCGTGCGGCCACGCGGTACGCATGCGGGCGTCGGTCTTGCGAAGGTCGATGATGCGACGATGCTCGTCGAATATCTCGCCGCGCGGCAGGAGGAGGAGTTCTTTGTCGCGCGCTTCGTCGACTATTCGAGCGCCGACGGACTGTTCCGCAAGTACCGCCTCGCCATCGTCGATGGCAAGCCTTACGCCTGCCACATGGCGATCGCCGATCGCTGGGACATCTGGTACCTCAACGCTTACATGGCCTTCAGCGAAGAGAAGCGCGCGGAAGAGGCCGACTTCATGCGCGATTTCGATGTCGCATTTGCGGCGCGTCATCGTTCTGCCCTCGCCGAAATGAGCAAGCGCGTCGGGCTCGATTATTTCACCATCGATTGTGCCGAGAACAAGCGCGGCGACCTCTTGATCTTCGAGGCCGACAACACCGCGGTGGTGCACAACATGGATTCGGTGGACGTGTTTCCGTACAAGCAGCCGCAGATGCGCAGGATCTTTGCGGCGTTCACGGCGATGCTGTCACGGCATGCGAAGGCGAAGCAGGGGAGCGCAACATGAATGAGCTCGTGCGAGGTCAGCTGCAGGACGTCGAAATCGATGCGTCGCTCGATCCGCAGGATTGGAGCGAGCTTCGCGCGCTAGCGCATCGCATGCTCGACGAGACTATCGACAGCATCGCAAACGTGCGCGAGCGGCCTGTATGGCAACCCGCGCCGGATCATGTCCGTGCCAGCTTCAAGGCCGATGTTCCGCGCGCGGCGACCGGCCTTGATGACGTCTATCGCGAGTTCTCGAATACGATTGCGCCCTATGCGACCGGCAATGTTCATCCCGGCTTCATGGGCTGGGTACATGGCGGCGGCACTGCCGTCGGCATGCTCGCTGAAATGCTGGCCGCAGGACTGAACGCCAATCTTGGCGGACGCGACCACATGCCGATCGAGGTCGAGCGGCAGATCACGGCATGGATGCGTGAGCTGTTCGGCTTCCCGCAAGGAGCGAGCGGCATCTTCGTCACGGGAACCTCGATGGCGAATTTGATGGCGGTGCTGGTGGCGCGCACGTCGGCGCTCGGCGTGCTGGCGCGCCAGCACGGCCTCGGCAATGACGGGGCGCTGCTGACGGCCTACACGTCGCAAGCGGCACATGGCTGCATCTCGCGTGCGATGGACATTGCGGGACTCGGGACCGATGCGTTGCGCAAGATCGGCGTCGATGCCGATCA
>JAEWBW010000392.1 GCA_023390955.1 Pseudomonadota bacterium | reverse complement strand
GCCACGGGCGCAAAGGCGCGGGCATCGTGGGTGTCCATCACGAGGCGGGTGACCTCGTCGGCCTCGTAGGGGATCACCGCTTCCTGGAGGAACTGGCGCAACGGCACGTCGGCGAGCGCCATCCGCGCCGCGATCATCTCCTCGGCGCTGCCGGCCGCGATGCCCGCCAGCCGGTCACCGGAGCGCGGCGGCGTCGCCTTGGCCAGGAGATCGCGCAGATCAGCGAAAGTGTGGGTCGTGGCGTCGATGGTGTGGCGGTAGACCAAGAGGCCCTCCGGGGTCGTCGGCCAATGACCGAGTGCAAGGTCTCGGCACCCCCGAGATACGCGTTTGGCGGGCCGCGCGCACGCCAATGTTCGGGGCGCCCCCTACGATCGGAGGGGCATCCGCAGTAAACCGGGTGAAATTGCACCAAGCCGCTGAAATATCGTTCATTTCCAGAATTTCTGGCAGCTGGTTCAGATTACCGCGTTAACGCAGCATCCATCTTCGGCCTGCATATTTTTCAGTCAATTTGACACACCAGCGTTTTATTCGGGCGCCCGCCACCATGACCACTGACCGACCTGGGAATGCCACCCGCCTGACGGGCCGCTTCACCCTCGCCACCCGGCTCTACTCGATCTTCGCGCTGTTCGCGCTTCTGACCGCCGCGATCGCGATGCTGTCCGACTACAACAGCCGCCGCAATGCCGAGCTGACCGAGGCGATCGAGACCGCGAACGCGGCGGCGCTGAACGTCGAGCGCGTCAATTCGCTGGTCTATGCCGTGGTGATGGAATCGCGCGGCGTCTACATGTCGACCGAGCCGGCCGTGGTGAAGAAATACGGCGAAGGCCTGCTGAAATTCAACGCGCAGATCCTTGACGTCGTCAAACGCTGGGAGACCATCGTCAAGGCCGACGATTCCGAGCAGTTCGCCACCTTCAAGAAGCGGATCGAGCAGTTCGTCGACTTCCGGAAAGAGCTCGTGCGCCGCGGCGTCGAGATCAACGCAGCCGCCGGCCGCGAATGGGGCGACAACGACGCCAACCGCACGGTGCGGTCGGCGCTGAACAAGGATCTCGAGGCGCTCTCGAAGGTCTATGCCCAGCGCGCCAGGCTGATCTCCGAGGAGACCGCGACCAACCGGACTCTGTCGCTCGTCCTGACGTGCCTCGGCGCGCTTGCGCTGGCACTGGTCGTGATCGGGGTCATCATCATCGCGCGCTCGATCGCACGGCCGCTATCGGCCATCACCGACACGATCAAGAAGGTCGCCGATGGCGCGGCCGATGTCGAGGTGCCCCACTCGCACCGCGCCGACGAGATCGGCGCGCTCGCCCGTGCGATCCAGATCTTCCAGGAGGCGATGGACCGCAACCGCAATCTCGCTTCGCAGGTGTCGGACGAGTCCGCCTCGCGCGCCGACCGCGCACGCCATATCGAGGCTTCGGTCGAACAGTTCCGCGAGGCGATCGGCGCCGTCATGCGCGGCCTCACCGACAACGCCACCGTGATGCGCGAGACCGCGCAGACCATCACCCGCGTCACGGCGGATGCGAACACCCGCGCCGTGCGCGCGGCAGGCGCGACCGAGCAGGCCTCGCACAATGTCACGGCGGTCGCGAGCGCCGCCGAAGAGCTGTCGGCCTCGGTCGAGGAGATCGGCCGCCAGGTCCGGCAGTCCGCGAATGCGGTCGAGCAGACCGGCCAGCGCACCGAGAAGTCCATCACCGAGATCGAGAGCCTTGCGGCGGCCACCCAGCGTATCGACGGCGTGCTGAGCCTGATCCAGGCGATCGCCGAACAGACCAACCTGCTCGCGCTCAACGCCACGATCGAGGCGGCGCGCGCCGGTGAAGCCGGCCGCGGCTTTGCCGTCGTCGCCCACGAGGTCAAGGCGCTGGCGGGGCAGACCGCCAAGGCCACCGCGGAGATCGGCGAGAATGTCGGCATGATCCAGTCCTCGACCCGCAATGCGGTCGAAGCCGTGCGCGAGATCGGCGGCGCGGTGCGCGAGATCAACGACGTCACGACAGCGATTGCCGGCGCCATCGGCCAGCAGGACGCCGCCACCCGCGAAATCTCGGCCAACGCCCAGTCCGCGGCGCAGGGCAACGAGACCCTCGTCTCCAACATCACCTCGCTGCGCGACGCCATCGGCGAGACCGATACCGCCGCCTCCTCCGTGCTCTCGGCCGCGAGCAGCTTGACCGCCACGGCCGATACGCTGTCGCGCGAGGTGGAGACGTTCTTCCGCAACCTGAAGGCGGATTCGCCCGTCGCGAAGGCCGGATAAGGCCGCGTCTGCCGCCTGAAGAATGGCGGCAGAACCCTCTCATCAATATTTCGAAAACAACCCCATGCACAGTAGACACGGCATGGGGCTGTCATATTTCGGAATATCAAAATATCGGTTGACGCGTCGGGCAAAACAGTGGCATAAGAACATGCTGCTGAAATTGCGAAATGAGCCGCGCAGGCCGGGTGGAGCGGTCGCCGGAAGGCTACTCAGGCAATCCCGCGAGGCGTAGGCCTTTGGTCCAGATCGCCATATCCTTCGGCGTCGGATAGGGCACCATGTCCGCAAGCCTGGAAATGCACATGGTCGGATGAAGCTCGCGCAGCCGCGTCATGGCCCGTCGCGCCTCGTCGAGATTGCCGGACAGGGCCTGGGCCGCGGCCAGTGTCCGCACTGAACGAGACCAGTTCGGCTGGCGCGCAAGCGACCGCGTCGTCCATTCGATGGCTTCGCGATATTTTCCCTGAAGCATCAGGGCCACCCCGAGCGCGCTTTCCACGCGGTATATCTCGGGATCGAGCGGACTGAGGCGCAGCCCGTGCGCGAAATGCGCGATCGCCGCGTCCTGTTCGCCCATGAATGAATTGATATTGCCGCGATTGACGATGATGGCGGCGAGGTTTGGATTAAGCGAGATCGCCTGGTCGGCAAGCGCGGCACCGAGCTCATACTCACGGCAGACATAGGCCAGCGAGAAGCCGGCCCATGACAGGGCCAGTGCATCGTCCTGACCAATCTCGGCTACGCGCGATGCCAACCGTCTGATCTCGGCTTCGTCTGCGGCGGGGTCGTCCCTCCAGCCCTGCACCTTCCGGTGCATGTAGCAGCGGACGGCCATGCCGTACGGGGTCGCAAACGAGGGATCGAGATCAATGGCCCGATAAAGCAGTTTTAGCGCGTTCTCACTCGTGGTCCTGTCGAAACTGACTGCCCCCGCCATCCCCCGCAGGAAGCAATCATAGGCGTCGAGATTCTCGACCGGCTTGCGGCGTGCCCGCTCGATCTCGGCCTGCTGAACCCTTGGCGCGATCGCGCCGACCACCCGCTCCATCACCTTGTCCTGCAGATCGAAGACATCCTCCAGGAGACCATCGAAATGATCGGCCCACAGATGCTCGCCATTGGCAGCCTCGATCAGCTGCCCGGTAATCCTCACGCGTTCACCGGCCTTGCGCACGCTTCCCTCCAGCACATAGCGCACGCCGAGCTCGCGACCGACCTGCTTCAGGTCGATGGTCTTGCCCTTGTAGGTGAAGCTGGAATTGCGGGCGATCACCAGCAGCGACTTGAACCGGCTCAACGCGGTGATGATGTCCTCGACGATCCCGTCGGCGAAGTATTCCTGTTCGGGATCGCCGCTCATGTTCTGAAATGGCAGCACGGCGATCGACGGTTTTCCGGGGAGCCCGAGCGCGGGTTCCGGTGGCTCTGCAGGCCTGGCGGTGGACGCTCCGGATGCAGCGTTGTCCGCTTCCCGCACTGTCCCGACAAAGCGAAAACCTTTTCGCGGCAGCGTCTTGATGAGCCTTTGCTCTTCGCCGGTATCGCCGATCGCGCTTCGCGCGGCATTGAGACGGGTCGTGAGTGCCGTGTCGGAGACGATACGCCCGTTCCAGATGGCGTCGATCAAATCGTCCTTGCTGACGACACGCTCGCGATTGCGGATCAGGAAATCGAGCAGATCGAAGACCTGCGGCGGGATCGCAACCAGCTCATCGCCGCGGCGAAGCTCGCGGCGATCGGTATCGAATGCGCAGGTCTCGAAGAGGTAGCGCAAGCCCCCGTCCCTCCAGGCAGTCTCCGCATATCGGAGCTCCAGCAAGCAGGTAGGGCCAAGATTAAGCCGACGGTGCCGAAAATGTAAGAAGCCAGCGGCCGCGAAAGCACCACTCCGGTCTCACCCCGGCATGCCGGCAAGGCGCAGCGGCACGACCAGT
>JAEWBW010000442.1 GCA_023390955.1 Pseudomonadota bacterium | reverse complement strand
GTCTCGGGCTTTTCGACCGGCTCGATGTCGAGATTGATCGCGACCGCCTCGCCGTCGCTGCGCACCAGCACGCATTCCAGCACCTCGTCGGGGCTGGCATTGATCTCCTGATGCGGCACGTAAGGCGGGACAAAAATGAAATCGCCGGGGCCCGCCTCCGCGGTGAATTGCAGGTTCTCACCCCAGCGCATCCGCGCCTTGCCCTTCACCACATAGATCACGCTTTCGAGATGACCGTGGTGATGCGCGCCGGTCTTGGCGTCCGGCTTGATGTGCACCGTGCCGGCCCACAATTTCTGCGCACCGACGCGGGCAAAGTTGATCGCGGCTGCGCGGTTCATGCCCGGCGTCGACGGCACGTTGGTATCGAGCTGGTTCCCGGGAATGACGCGGACACCATCATGTTTCCAGCGGTCGTCATGATCATGGCTGTGGTCATGGCCATGGTGGGAATGGGTGTGATCGTGGCCGCTCATTCGTCTTACTTTCTGCTGGTTCCGTGGCGCAAAGCTAACCAAAGCCGCGGCATCAAGCCATACCAAAATCGGAACCCCTGCAGTCGCTCTGCGTTGTATCTGCAAGCAAACTGGAAGGAGAGTTTCATGGGTAGCACGACCGACAAGATCAAGGGCGCCACCAACGAGGCGATCGGCAAGGCCAAGCAGGGTGTCGGTGAAGCCACCGGTTCCGAGCGCCTGAAGGGCGAAGGCGTCGTCCAGGAAGTGAAGGGCAAGGGCCAGCAAGCCATGGGCGATGCCAAGGACGCAGCAAAGGAAGCGATCGATCGCGCCGCTGCGGCCGCCAAGCGCGCCGCCGAATAACGCGCGACCATTTGAATGCGAAAAGACCGGCCGCAAGGCCGGTCTTTTTGTTTGTCTTGCGGAATGACGGCTGCGCCGTCACTTCACGCCGAGCAACTCGACGTCGAACATCAGCGTTGCGTTCGGCGGGATCACGCCGCCGGCGCCGCGGGCGCCGTAGCCGAGCTGCGCCGGAATGATCAGCGTGCGCTTGCCGCCGACCTTCATGGTGGCGACGCCCTCGTCCCAGCCCGCGATGACGCGGCCCTTGCCGATCGGGAATTCGAACGGCTCGTTGCGGTCGACGGACGAGTCGAATTTCTTGCCCTTCTTGCCGTTCTCATAGAGCCAGCCGGTGTAGTGCATCACGCAGATCTGGCCCGGCTTCGGGGACGCACCCGTGCCGACGACGCTGTCGATGATCTCGAGGCCTGAAGCTGTGGTCATGGATTTTCCTGCGGTCTGGGCCGATGCCGTGGTGGAAACGAAGTCGGACACGCCGCCGATCACGGAGATCGCGAGCGCCGACATGATGGTCAGAAATGCACGCTGAAGACGCTGCATAAGACACCTTCCGTTGGAGCGGAGAGGTGTCTAGCGCATGCCGCCGCGCCTTACCAGCCGTCAAACCTCGATATTTTCCAGCCGCACCGGCAGCTTGCGGATGCGCTGCCCGGTGGCGTGATGGATCGCATTGCAGATCGCCGCATTGGTGCCGACATTGGCGAGTTCGCCGAGGCCCTTGGCGCCGGACGGGCTGATCTGGTCGTCCTGCTCGGAAAGCATGATGACCTCGACATGGGGCGCGTCCGCATTCACCGGCAACAGATAGTCGGCGAGGTTGTCGTTGACGTAACGTGCGGTGCGCTCGTCGATCTCGGTGGCCTCCAGCAGCGCCGAGGACATGCCCCAGATCAGGCCACCCATCAGCTGGCTGCGCGCCGTGCGCGGGTTCATGATCCGCCCACCCGCGAAGGCGCCGACGAGACGCGGCGCACGGATTTCATGCGTGAAGCGGTTGACGCGCACCTCGACGAATTCCGCGCCGAAGGCATAGGCGATCCTGTCCTTCATATTATGGCCGCCAACGATCCGCGCGTGGCCGGCGTGCATCGCGCGGAAGGAATCGAGCGGCGCGCCTTCCGGCTTCCACTCGCCATATTCCTCGACCACGCCGACGCCGAGCGCGTCGAAGGCCTTTTCCAGATCGAGCGGCTGGTCGCTTGTTGCCGCCTTCGTCGTGGGCGTCTGGCCCATGCCGACGGTTTCCTTGGCCCTGTCGGTCAGACTGTCCTTGGGCATCACCGCCTTGAACAGGCGCTGCCGCACCTGGTCGCACACCATCATCACCGCCGAGCAGGTGCTCGCGGTGGAATTGGAGCCGCCCGCGACCGGCGCCGGCGGCAAATCGCTGTCGCCCATGAAGACCGCGACCTTCTCCAGGGGCACGCCGAGCCGCTCGGCGGCCGTCTGCGCGATCACGGTGTAGGCGCCGGTGCCGATCTCGTGGCCGGCGATCTCGACCCGGGTGCGGCCGTCGCGCTGCAGGCGCACACGCGCTGCCGACGGCGCCATCTGCGTCGGATAGCAGGTCGCGGCGCAGCCATAGCCGATCAGCCAGTCGCCGTCGGACATCGACTTTGGCGCCGGCGAGCGCTGCGCCCAGCCGAACGCTTTCGCGGCCTCGTCGAAACAGGCCATCAGCGACCGCGACGTATAGGGCTTGCCGCCGATCGGCTCGTTGGTGGTGTCGTTGATGCGGCGTAGTTCCACAGGGTCCATGTCCAGCTTGACCGCGAGCTCGTCCATCGCGCTTTCCAGCGCGAACAGATACGGCACCTCCGGCGGCGAGCGCATGAAGCCCGGCGTGTTGCGGTCGGCACGGGCGATCGACACCAGGCTGTCGACGTTCGGGCAGGCATAGAGCCGCGTCGTGGTCTTGGTGCCGCCGACGCAATAGGGATCCGGCCGTGACGACAGTTCGAGGCCGTCATGGCGCAGCGCCACGAGCTTGCCGTCCTTGCTGGCGCCAAGCTTGATCTCGTGGCGGGTCTCGGCGCGGTAGGTCGTGATGGTAAAGCCCTGGTCGCGGGTCGGCACCAGCTTGACCGGCCGGTTCAGGCGCTTGGCGATGCCGGCGATGATGGCCGTGG
>JAEWBW010000439.1 GCA_023390955.1 Pseudomonadota bacterium | reverse complement strand
TTCCAAACCAGCGACGTCAGTTGCGCCGAATGTCGCCTCGACCACCGGCGAAGCCTGCGCACGCGGCGCGGCGGGACCCACACGTTGTGAGAGACGGCCGAAATAGCTCATACCGCCGCCTCCCGTTCAATGCGGACGAGATAGGCGCGGCGCCGCCAGCGCGGCAAGGCGCAGATCGCGGCTTCACTCCAGTGATAGAGGCTGGCCAACCGATGCACGTCGTCGATGAGGTGCTGCTGCTCGTCAGCGAGCAGGCCGAGCAGCCAGCCTTCGAGATCGAAGTCGATGAAATTGACGTGGCCGCACCCCGGACATCCGGCCTGCAGCGCAAGCACCGTCAGCGGATCCGACTCGGCGAGCGCGTCGGCCAGCGGACCGATCCAGGCCTGCGGTATTCGCCAGCCAGCCGCCGGTCGCTCACCGTCGACGTCCTCGACCAGCGCGCTCGCGAGCGCAGCGGCATCGCCGGCGTGAAGATGCCAGGCCCGGGTGTCGCTGCCGCGTGGCTGGCGCGCCGTGATCGCATGTCCGTCCGGAGACCGACACAAGACCGGCTCGCCACGCGGCGTTGCGACGAATGCCTGGTAGGGAACGTCGATCTCGATTGCGGCGCCACAACGCTCGCACCGCGTCTGCCAGAGCGGAGCTGCCGCGCTGCCCGCAACGGCGATTGCCAGCAAACCCTGCAGGCGCTCCGCCAAGGTCCACTCCCATACCGAGGTTTCGGCGGCCTCGCGGCTCGCGAAGCCACCAATGCAATCGGCGAGGATGCGCGTGACCATGGCCGGACGGTCGGCATCATCGAAGCGGATGTCGAGGTCGCCGCCGGTCTGGCCGAACGCCCGGGCGACATGCTCCCGCTCCGGCCCGCGTCCATCAGTTGCGACGTCCAGAGCTTGATTGGATATGTCATGCCCGGCTTCCATCGGATGATCCTGCGCTACTTACTGCGCCTGGTTGGGTTCGGTGGTCGCTTCGTCGCGCTGCCAGCCCTCGAGCTCGACCTTGAGATGCTCGATCGCGATGGCATTGGCGTTGGCGTCGAGATCGGGCACGGCGGCGAATTCGCTGACCCAGCAATTGAACATGTGGTAGCGCAGCGCCACCTGGCCCTTCTCGTTCATCACCTCGAGGGTGAGATCCTTCTTGTATCCGTTGAGATCCATCACCGGATCGCCCTGGAACGAGTGGACCTTGTTGGCCCATTTCTCGAATTCGAGATCATGGGTGATGCCGCGCTCGAGCGTGATCGCGTCATAGCTGCTGCGGCCGGGCGATTTGTGGTCGTAGCTGTTCTCGCCACCGCTGCGGTGCTTGACCACCTCGGTGGTGCGCTTGAGCGAACCGACCTTGGAAATGCCGAGCACCGGCTTGCCGTCCCAGAGGACACGGAACTTGAAGTTCTTGTAGGGGTCGACGCGTGTTGCGTTGACGACGAAACCGGTATTGGCCATGGGTTACCTGCTCGATGGTCAGAGTTGGCCAGCGATCTGCTGGATGCCGATGACGACGAATTCCGCGGGCTTGAGCGGCGCGAAGCCGACGACGATATTGACGATGCCGTTGTTGCGGTCGTTCTGCGTCGTGGTCTCGCTGTCGCATTTGACGAAGAAGGCGTCCTTCGGGCTGGTCCCCTGGAACGCACCCTGCCGGAACAGCGACATCATGTAGGCGCCGACGTTGAGCCTGATGTTGGCCCAGAGCGGCTCGTCATTCGGCTCGAACACGACCCACTTCGTGCCGCGGAACAGCGACTCCTCCATCATCAGCGCCAGCCGGCGGATCGGGATGTATTTCCACTCCGACGCCAGCTGGTCGGCGCCCTCCAATGTGCGCGCGCCCCAGGCCACGCGTCCGATCACCGGGAACGAGCGCAGGCAGTTGATGCCGAGCGGGTTAAGATGCCCGTTCTCGTCGTCGGTCATGTGCACGGTGAGATCGGACACGCCGCTCAGCGTCGCCTCGATGCCGGCAGGTGCCTTCCACACACCGCGCGAGGCGTCGGTGCGCGCCATGATGCCGGCTATCACGCCGCAGGGTGCGAACGGTTCGAGCTGGCCGTCCCGCAGCGGGTCCGGCGCCACGATGCGCGGGAAGAACAGCGCGGAGTTCGCACTGCGTGCGAGGCCAAAGCCCGCCCCGTCGACGCCGGTCGGCGATATGACGTCGGAAGGCTCATTCCAGTCCGTCAGGGGATCGACGACGAACATCGCGCGCCGCTTGATGCAATAGGTATCCGCGGCCGAACGCGTCTGTCCGCTGATATCGCCGCCGTCGTCGAGGATCAGCGGTGGAATGCAGAGCAGATTGAACAGATCGGCCTTCTCGAGCGCCCACAGTCCCTTCTTCTGGCCTTCAAGATTGGGAGCCGAGATGTCGTTGTCGTTGATGGGCTGGCCGTCGTCGCCGCCCACGAAAGGCGCAGCGGCGATCGGATCCGGCCGGGTCGTGGACGTCGCGGACACGCGAACGAGATCCGACCGGCTCTCCAGGACCTTGTCGACGAATTGCGACGAGGCGCTCGAGACCGACAGGTTGAGGTATTTCTCCAACCGGACGGGTGGTGCAGTCGGCGCCAGGGTCGGATCGATCTCGCGGATCTCGAGATTGAACAGGTTGGTGTCGGAGGGATCGCGGGTCTGGAAGTCGACAAAAGCCCGCAGATTCTCGCCCCACTTGCCCGGGCTGGATGCAACGAGCGCAGGCGCAGCGGTAGACGAAGCGGCGCCGGCGCGCGTCGTGCCCAGCGTTCCGTTGTCGAACACGTTCGATGCGTTGCTGAAGGTCTCCGTCGTGACAATGCTGTTGCCCGCGGTTCCGACGGTCTTGGCCATAAGCACCAGATTGTTGGCCGCAAAGGCGCTATCGGCGGCGACCGTCTGGTGAAGGGTCATCGCGGGCGCATATTGTGTTCCGGGCAGACCGGTACGGCTGATCGCCGCAACGATGTTGGCCTGGGTCGCCGCAAGGTTGGCGCCGATCGCGATGCGTCCGTCGAGGTTCTTCACACCGGCGTCAGAACCTGCGCGTGCGGTACCGAGCGTCGGCGCATCGAACTGATTGCCGGCCGTCATGACGATCGAGGTCGTGGCAATCGTATTGCCGGCGGTGCCGGCGGTTTTGGCCGTGAGCGTGAGGTCGTTGCCGGCAAAGGTGCCGGCCGAGACTGTCGGATGCGCGGCCGTCGTTGTGTCGATGCCGGCTGCATTGGTATGGTTGATGGCGCCGACGAGGTTGGTCTGGGTAGCGCCGACATTGGCGCCGATCTTGATGCCATTGGTTCCGCTTGGCGTCGTCTGGAAAGTATAGGTCTGGCTGTCGATCTTCATCTGATCGCCATTGGCCGGCTGCGCGGCGATCGTCAGCTTGCCCTGCGCTGCGACGGCGGTGGTGTCGTCAAAGACGTAAGTCCTGTTGTCGATCTTCATGGTGTCGCCGTCGACCGGATTGTTCGCGACCGTCAGCGTTCCCTGCGCGGCGATGCCGCCGCCGTTCAGCGCCAGCTTCGCGACGCCATCGGTACCGCCCGCGTGGTAGACGCGGACGATCAACGCATCGGAGCCTCCGTTCTGGAAGAACTGCTGCACCGCGTACGACATCGCGCTGTCAAGCGAGAGGCCGCCGAACTCGCGGACGAAGTCGCCGAAATTCGCGATGCGGACCGGCTCGTTGACATCGCCGCGCAATGCGCGGCCGACGAAGGCGGTGATCGAGGTGGCGACGCCCGTGATGGTGTGCACGCCGCTCGGAATCTCCTGGATGTAGACACCGGGATAGCTCACCTGGACCATTCAACTCTCCTGCGGCTGTGAAATTCTGGAATTGGGATGCGCGTCGTGCATGTGGCGGCGATCAGGTACGCGGGCCGGCGCGGGCGTAGATCACGGTGCCGTCGGCGAGCACGATGCGGGACAGGCGAACGTTCGCGACGAGATAGTCGAGCGCCTGCTGCAATTGATCCGGGGAACCGCCATGGCCTTCGAGCCACCATTGCGAGATGCCGTCGACGGTGTCGCCGGCGTCCGGGTGCTCGCTCACATAGCGCTCGATCAGATGTGCCATCAGCATGATCTGCTCGTCGGGATGGGCCACGACCGGAACCTCTCGCGGGATTCCGTACGAAGCAGGTGCACGCGCCGTGCCAGAGCCAGCGCGGCGGAATTCATTGACAAATTTTGAAGCACCGATTTGCTTTTGCCTCATGCGTTTTGTTGCACGGCACCGAACGCCTTGTGCTTTCGCGGTGAGGCATTGCGGACCCGGTGGGGAGGATTTGCCTCAGGTGCGGGCATGACGACATCGTGCGTTCTTTGAGCGCGCCTGCTTACGATCAAACCGAAGTGGGAGGAGAGCGAAGCGGTTCAGCGCGCTGGACTGCGAAAGCTGTCCATGTCGAGGCCGTGCTTCTTGAGCAGCTTGTTGAAGGCGCCGCGGTCCTTCTTGGCGAGGCGTGCGGCGAGCGAGACGTTGCCGCTGGTCTGCGCCAGCACCTCGCAGAGATAGCTGCGCTCGAACGCGGCAACGGCACAGGCTTTTGCCAGCTTGAAGGTCTGGCCCTTGCCGCTTCCCCGCGTGCGAGGCTGCGCGTCTCCCATCGGCGCGATTGACACGGCATCGCCGTCAGCGCGGAGGAATTCGCGGAGCAGGAGGTTCTCCAGCTCGCGGACATTGCCGGGCCAGGCGTAGAGCGGCAGCCATGCCGCCGTATCGGGATGCAGCGCCTTGCGGGGACGGCCG
>JAEWBW010000316.1 GCA_023390955.1 Pseudomonadota bacterium | reverse complement strand
TGTCGTTTGGGCAGGCCGAGGCCGCCAATCCGCTGGAGCTGAACTTCTGGCTCAACGGCCCACGCTATGACGGCCGCGTTGCCGAATGCGAGAAGGCGCTGCCGACGATCGCCACCCAGTTCTGGGACAAGGAAAGCTCGTACTGGAATTCCTCGTTGAAGATCACCGGCTTCGCCGGTGTTCACGAGATCGCCTTCCGTCCCTGGCAGTCCGACAACATTCCGCGCCGCTATTGCACCGGCGAGGCGATGCTGACCGACGGCAAGGCGCGCCGGGTCAACTTCTCGATCATCGAAGACGGCGGCTTTGCCGGTTTCGGCCAGGGCGTCGAGTGGTGCGTGGTCGGGCTCGATCGCGACTGGGCCTATAACCCCGCCTGCCGGGCCGCCAAGCCTTAATCAGGCCGAATCGCTCCTGCGGGAGCGGTCGCTCTCATTTTTGTTCTTGAAATGTTCTTGTTGCCTGCTAGGCTGGCTTGCACAGTCTGGTTGAGAGGCGTCGTCATGTCTTATGTCCGATTGCATTCGTTCTCCCGCCTGATGATCTCGCTGATGCTGGCCGCGGGTCTCGTCTCGCTCGCCGGCGGTGCAATGGCGCAGGACAAGCGCCAGAACACACCGGGCGAATTCGATTTCTACGTGCTGTCGCTGTCCTGGTCGCCGTCGTTCTGCGAGGACGCGGCCGAGCGCGGCCGAACCTCCAATATCCAGTGCAGCGGGCGCCCCTACTCCTTCGTCGTGCACGGGTTGTGGCCGCAATACGAGAACGGCTTCCCCGAATATTGCAAACGGCCGGCGCCGCGGCTGAACCGCAACATCGTGTCCTCGATGCTCGACCTGATGCCGGCGCCCGGACTGATCTTCAACGAATGGGACAAGCACGGCACCTGCTCGGGCCTGACCGATCGCAATTATTTCGAGACCATCCGCAAGGCGCGCGCTGCAATCAAGATTCCGGCCGAATATCTCGACCTGGCGCAGCAAAAGACGGTTGCGCCGGCCGATGTCGAGGCGGCCTTCATCAAGGCCAATCCCGGCCTCAGTGACGCAGCCGTATCGGTGATCTGCAATCGCACAAGGCTCAGCGAGGTCCGCATCTGTCTCGGCAAGGATCTGCAATTCCGCTCCTGCGAGGAGCTTGAACGCCGCGCCTGCCGCCGTGATCAGGTGACAATGCCGCCGATCCGGGGCGGCTAGGTTGGTCGCCGTCATTCCGGGGCACGCGAAGCGCCAACCCGGAATGACAACAGTTACTTTCATCGTCCCGATGTCGTAACTGTCTGTCCCATGAACTACCGCCATGCCTTCCACGCCGGCAATTTTGCCGACGTCATCAAGCACATCGTGCTGGCGCGCATCCTGACCTATTTGCAGGACAAGCCGGCCGCATTCCGGGTCATCGACACCCATGCCGGTGCCGGCCTCTACGATCTCGAAAGCGAGGAAGCGCAGCGCGGCGGCGAGTGGCTGACCGGGATTGCGCGCGTAATGCAGTCGCGGCTGACGAACGAGACCGCCGCCCTGATGAAGCCCTATCTCGACATCGTGCGCTCGTTCAATCCGAAGGCCGAACTCAAGGCCTATCCGGGCTCACCGCTGATCGCGCGTGCGCTGCTGCGGCCGCAGGATCGCCTGACCGCCTGCGAGCTCGAGCCGAAGGCGCGCAAGGCGCTGATCGATGCGCTGCGCCGTGACGAGCAGGCCCGCGTGGTCGACCTCGACGGCTGGGTCGCGCTACCGGCCTTCGTGCCGCCGAAGGAGCGGCGCGGCCTCGTGCTGATCGACCCGCCCTTCGAGGCCAAGGACGAGTTCGAGCGGCTGGGGGAAGCCTTCAAGACCGCCTTCGCGAAATGGCCGACCGGCGTCTATGTGATCTGGTATCCGGTCAAGAACCGTCGCGCCGCCGAGACGCTCGCACAGGAGGTGGCGCAGGCCGCAGCCGCAGCAAAGCCGCCAGGGAAATGTCTCCGTGTCGAATTCAGCGTCGCGCCGCAAACCGACGGCAAGGCGCTTACCTCGAGCGGGCTCCTGATCGTCAATCCACCCTTCACGCTGCAGGGCGAGCTCAAGACCATCCTGCCCGAACTCGAAAAGCCGCTTGGCCTGGGCGGCGTCGCCCGCTTCAGGCTCGACAACCCCAGGCCCTGATCTCAAGCCTCAAGCCCTGATCTCACGCCCTGATCCCAAGCCTTTATTCCCAGTCCTGAGCGCGACGAGAGCCTGTTTTGCGGGGCCGTGACGTCGGTCACTCCTTGGGAAAAATATGCAGGAGCCGTAGTCAATCTGCAGAGAACCGTATTATGGTGTCGCGGTGACTGGCTTTACGTTCCGCTTCCGCGAATGGTTGCGGCGGAGTGAAGGCCTAAGAAAGATCCGGCCGGACCGTCAGGTCCGCCCAAGGATGGCCAGCTCCCGGGCTTCGTGATGCCCGGTCATGCCGAGACGCGCGTCTGCGTCACGGCGGAGGAGCAATGAGGGGGAGTTTCCCGATGGCCATGACGGGAACGGTCAAGTTCTTCAACGGCGAGCGCGGCTACGGTTTCATCAAGCCGGACGACGGTGGTCGCGACGTGTTCGTCCACATCACTGCGGTGGAGCGGGCCGGATTGAAGGACCTCACCGAAGGACAGCGCATCACTTTCGAGGTCGAGCCGGACAAGAAGGGCAAGGGACCAAAAGCGGTCAACCTGGTCATCCTCTCCTAGCCAGACACAGAAAAATCCCGCGCAAAAAAATCCCGGCCGCAAGCGGCCGGGAGGTTTCAGTGTCCGGAATTTTCTTGTTGCTATTAGAAGCGGTAGTTCACGCCTGCGCGCACAACGCTGGCGCTGTAGCCGTTTGACACGCCGGTGATCGCAAACTGGCTCGTGGACAGGTCGTAGTAGAGGTACTCGATCTTGGCGCTCCAGTTCTGCGTGAGCCCGACTTCGGCGCCCGCACCCGCAGTCCAGCCGACGGTAGTGTGTGACTCGCTCAAGCCGAAGAAGGTCTGCGCGCGCAGCTCGCCGAAGGCGAGACCCGCGGTGGCGTAGAACATGATGTTGTTCAGCGCGTAGCCGGCGCGGCCACGCACGGTGCCGAACCAGGGATTGGAGAACTTCCACGGCGCAAAGGTGTCGTCGGCGCCCGCCGCCTGGATGTCGCCCTCGACGCCGAATACCCACGGACCGTTCTGGAAATTGTAGCCCGCCTGCACGCCGCCGACGAAGCCGGACGGTTTTGCCGGATTGTTGTCGACCTTGCCCCACTCGTAGCCGATATTGCCGCCGATATAGGGACCGGCCCAGCTATAGGCATTGAGCGGCTGATTGACGGTATAGGGCGCCCGCCCCCCGTAATTCATATCGGCGGCTTCTGCCGAAGCTGTCCAGCCGGCCGCGGCCAAGGCCGCCATGCCCACAATGAACCCCTTCATCGCACTCTCCAACGCAACTGCCGTAACGCCACGCGATGAGCCTGTGCCGCCGCACGAGCCGACCTGGATGGTTACGGAACCCACAAGTTTTCGCGTAAGATTTATCGAGAGTTTTAAGTTAAAGGCTTGTTAAGGCCGGTTACCGCGCGCTTAACAGTCTTAAGGAAGCGTTACCGGGAACACCGTCGGCCCGACGAGTTATCGGCGGCCACGGAACTTCAAATCGGCACCTGCAGCGCTTAAATCTGCTCCATGGATCACGATTCTCCCGAAGCCCCGGACGACGGACGCGCGCGCAAGGCCAGGCCTGGCGCCGTGCTCGACACGCCGCCGCAGGAGAACGCCGCACCCGACGTCGATCCCGCCACCAATGGCGGCGACGACGAGGACGATTCGCGCCTGCCCGACATCCTGGAAGAGAGCGGCGCGGTCGGCGAAGGACCCCTGGCGACGGGACACGAGGCGATCGAACGCGCAGTGCGCCTCGCCCCCACCTCGGCCGGCGTCTATCGCATGCTCAATGCGAACAACGACGTGCTCTATGTCGGCAAGGCCAAGAACGTCAAAAAGCGTCTGTCGAACTATGCGCGCCAGAGTGCCCCGCAGCCGGCGCGTATCCTGCGCATGATCGCGGCCACGGTGGCGGTAGAGATCATCTCGACCACGACCGAGACCGAGGCTCTGCTGCTGGAAGCCAATTTGATCAAGCAGCTCCGGCCGCGCTTCAACGTGCAGCTGCGCGACGACAAATCCTTTCCCTATATCCTGATCACCGGCGACCATTGGGCGCCGCAGATCCTGAAGCATCGCGGCGCGCAGAGCCGCCCGGGACGCTATTTCGGTCCGTTCGCCTCCGCCGGTGCAGTCAACCGCACGATCACCGCGCTCCAGCGCGCCTTCCTGATCCGCTCCTGCACGGATTCGTTCTTCGAGAGCCGCACCCGGCCCTGCCTGCTGCACCAGATCCGACGCTGCGCCGGTCCCTGCACCCGCGAGATCGATTTTCCCGGCTATGCGACATTGGTGCGCGAAGCGACCGACTTCCTCTCCGGCAAGAGCCACGCGGTAAAGCAGGAGCTTGCGGGCGAGATGGAGAAGGCCTCCGGCGAGCTCGAGTTCGAGACCGCCGCGCTATACCGCGACCGCCTCGCCGCGCTGTCGGCGATCCAGTCGCAGCAGGGCATCAATCCGCGCACGGTTGAGGAAGCCGACGTGTTCGCCATCCACCAGGAGGGCGGCTTCTCCTGCGTCGAGGTATTCTTCTTCCGCACCGGCCAGAACTGGGGCAATCGCGCTTATTTCCCGCGCGCGGAGAAGACGTATACGCCGGAAGAGGTACTTGGCTCGTTCCTGGCGCAGTTCTACGACGACAAGCCGCCGCCGAAGATGATCCTGCTCTCGCACGAGATCGAGGAAAGCGAGCTGCTCGCCAGTGCGCTGAGTGTCAAGGCCGGCCACAAGGTCGAGGTCTCCACGCCCAAGCGCGGCGAGAAGAAGGAGCTCGTCACACACGCGCTGACCAATGCGCGCGAGGCGCTGGGACGCAAGCTCGCGGATACCGCGACCCAGAGCCGCCTGCTCGACGCCATGGCAACGACGCTGGCCCTGCCGCATTCGCCGAAGCGGATCGAGGTCTACGACAACAGCCACATCCAGGGCACCAACGCGGTCGGCGCCATGATCGTGGCCGGCCCGGACGGCTTCGTGAAGAACCAGTACCGCAAGTTCAACATCCGGTCGGAAGGGCTCACCCCCGGCGACGACTACGCGATGATGCGCGAGGTATTGGAGCGCCGCTTCAAGCGGCTCATCAACCCGCCCGAGGCTGGTGACTCCAAGGAAAAGGACAAGGCCAGGGACGACGACTTCCCGCAATGGCCCGATCTCGTCATCATCGACGGCGGCCGCGGCCAGCTCAACGCCGTCAGGGAGATTTTCGCAAATCTCGGCCTGACCCAGGTCTCGCTGATGTCGGTGGCCAAGGGACCGGACCGCGACGCCGGCCGCGAGACCCTGTTCATGCCCGAGCGCGAGGCGATCAAGCTCGAGCCGCGCGACCCCGTGCTCTACTTCATCCAGCGCCTGCGGGACGAAGCCCACCGCTTTGTCATCGGCTCGCACCGCAAGCTGCGCAAGAAGGACATCCGCGAGGCCGGCTTGCAGGAAATCCCGGGCATCGGCCCGTCACGGAAGCGGGCCTTGCTGCATCATTTCGGAACCCTGAAGGAGATCGAGCGGGCGTCGATCGCCGATCTCGGCAAGGTTCCGGGGGTGAGCGCCGAGAGCGCCCGCAAGATTTTTGACTTTTTCCATCCCCAGGCGGGGTAACGAAGGGGGCTGCCAGGTCATATGGTCGTCGCCGCGCGCCTCCATTGAGGCACGGGACGGTTGACCTTCATGCCGCAGCGGTATTGGTAGGACGAATGAACATCGCGACGACACGAGGGGCCGCCAAGAGCTCGATGTCCCTTCCCAACATCCTGACCTATGCCCGGATCGCCGCGATCCCGGTCGTGGTCGGATGCATCTATGCCCAGTCGATCCTGGACGGCCCGCTGTGGCTGCGCTGGGTGGCGGTCGCCATCTTCATTGCGGCTGCCGTGACCGATTACCTCGACGGCTATTATGCCCGGACCCTCAATCAGCAGTCGGCGTTCGGCCGGATGCTCGACCCGATCGCGGACAAGCTGCTGGTCGCCTCCTGCCTGCTGATGCTGGCCGCCGACGGTATCATTCACGGGTGGGCGCTCTGGGCCGCCATCGTGATCCTGTGCCGCGAGATCCTGGTCTCGGGCCTGAGGGAATATCTGGCGGCGCTCCGGGTCAGCGTCCCCGTCACCAAGCTCGCCAAGTGGAAGACCACGGTGCAGCTCGTCGCGATCGGCTTCCTGCTCGCGGGCCCGGCCGGCGACGAGGTGGTGCCGGTGATCTCGCTGCTCGGATTGCTGCTGCTGTGGGCCTCCGCGCTGCTGACCATGTACACCGGCTATGACTATTTCCGCGCCGGCATCCATCACCTCATCAAGGAGGATGAGGGATGAAGGTGAAGTATTTTGCCTGGGTGCGCGAGCGCGTCGGCAAGGCCGAGGAAGTGATCGAGCCGCCCACGAGCGTCCGTACCGTCGAGGAGTTGATCGCCTGGCTGTCCGGCCAAAGCGAGGCCTATGCCTACGCTTTCGAGAAGCCGAAGGTGATCCGCACCGCGATCGACCATACCCACGTCAAGGCGGACGCCACCATTGCCGGCGCACGCGAGATCGCGTTCTTCCCGCCGATGACCGGCGGCTAGCGCCGGCGCACGCATGACCAGCCCCGTCGCCATCCGGATTCAGCAGGACGATTTCGACATCGCCCGCGAGATCGCTCAGCTGACGGCTGGACGTACCGATATCGGCGCGGTCGTCAGCTTCTCCGGCATCTGCCGCGGCGACGAGGACAGCACCAGGATCGCCGCGCTCACGCTCGAGCACTATCCTGGCATGGCCGAGGAGGAGATTCGGCGCCACGTCGACGAGGCCAATGCCCGCTGGCCGCTCAACGGCGTTACGGTGATCCATCGCGTCGGGCGGATCACCCCCGGCGAGAACATCGTGCTGGTGCTGACGGCCTCGCAACACCGCCAGGCCGCCTTCCAGGCCGCCGAATTCCTGATGGACTATCTCAAGTCCAGCGCGCCGTTCTGGAAGAAGGAAGAGAGCGCGACCGGCGACGGCTGGGTCGAGGCTCACGCCCGCGACGATCAGGCCCTCGCACGCTGGACCAAATCCTGATGGCCAAATTGGCAAAGAAATCGCGGGCGGCGAAGCTTGTCCGCCCTGTTGCGCCAAAACTCGCAAAGGTGCCGGCCGGCGAGCTGGTGACGCTGCTCGACTTCGTCCGCTATAGCGTCAGCCGCTTCGTCGAGGCCAAGCTCGCCTTCGCGCATGGCACGACGGATCCGGTGGCGGAAGCCGCGTTCCTGGTCTGCGAAGCCCTGCATCTCAATCCCGAGCAGTTCGAGACGTTCGCCAACGCCCGCGTTACCGCGGCGGAGGGCAAGACCATCGTCGACCTGATCCACCGGCGCGTCACCACGCGCAAACCGGCCGCCTATCTCGTCAACAAGATCTACATGCGCGGCCTGCCCTTCTATGTCGACGAGCGCGTGATCGTGCCGCGCTCCTTCATCGGCGAGCTGCTGGATTCGCATTTCGGCGGCGAGGAGGAAGGTTCGCTGATCGACGATCCCACCGCTGTCGAGCGCGTGCTCGATCTCTGCACCGGCTCGGGATGCCTTGCGATCCTCGCCGCGCATCATTTCCCGTTTGCGGCGGTCGACGCGGTCGAGATCTCCAAGGGCGCCTTCGACGTCGCCAGGCGCAATGTCGCCGATTACGGCCTGGAGGATCGCATCACGCTTCATCGCGGCGACCTGTTCGCGCCGCTCGGGGACGCCAGATACGACCTCATCATCTCGAACCCGCCCTATGTCGACGCGGAAGGCATGGCCGCGCTGCCGCCGGAGTGCCGCGCCGAGCCGAAGCTCGCCTTCGACGGCGGCCCTGACGGCCTCGACATCGTGCGTCGCATCCTGGCCGAGGCCGCGGATCATCTGAACCCCGGTGGCGGGCTGCTCTGCGAGATCGGCCGCGGCCGCGAGCGGATCGACGAGGCCTTCCCCGAGCTGCCGCTGCTCTGGCTCGACACCGAGGACAGCGAAGGCGAAGTGTTCTGGATCGCGGCCGCAGATCTCCGCTGATCCATCCTGATCCGGTAGGTCCTTCGGAACAAGTCAAACCGCCCAACGTTCATCCCCGAACCAATCCCTGGTCTCTCGGAGGATGTCCGCAATGCTTGCGCCATCGGGCGAATTGTTGCGCGCCGGGCTGGCGCTCAAGGCCAACCATCTCAAGCGCGCCACGCAATCCTATTTGCGCGACCGCACCAGCCAGACCACCGGGCGGGTGACATCCTACGCGGTCGCCGCGGGGCTGTTCGCGGTGGCGGGCTTGTTCGTCCTTGCGGCCTTTTTCGTCGGGTTGATCGCGCTGTTTCGCTGGGTCGAGTTCAACTACGGCATGTTCTGGGGCTTTGGCGCCGTCGGCGCGGTGCTGCTGGTGCTGGCCGGGGCCTGTGCCGGCATCGCCATGGCCCAGATGAACCGCAAGGCAAAACCGATCGTGCCGCTCGCCAGCCGCCTGCGCGTGGCGATTGCGACGCCGCGGATACCGCGCGGAACGGTCAAGGAGGCCGTGAAGGAGGTCGCGACCACGATTCCGCTGGTGCCGCTATCGCCCGGCGAGAAGGGTCATAGCAAACATCATGGCCACGGATTTTCGTCGGCGCGCTCCAACCGCCCGGTGCAGCTCGGCCTGATGCTCGCGGCTGTCGGCCTGCTGGGATTTACCGCGGCGCGCCGGATGCGTGCGCCGCGTTCTCTGGATGCTTGATGACGCCGCGGCGCACCAGCGACGTCGACAGTTGGCTGCTGGTCGCCGCGACGACGATTTTCGTGCTGACGGCGGAGCGCTACTTCCAGGACTCAGGCTTGCTCCGACCTCCGTCGGACCACCGCAACGCCGAGGCCAATTCGCCCGAAACGAGTCCAGCCGGTGCCGCCATGCAACCCGGCCACGGCCGAGGCGCGAAGAGCCCGTTCGCCATCCCCTGGGCCGGCTGGAAAGACATTCTTTGGCGCACCTATCAACGCATTGACGACGATCGCCTGCTCGCGACCGCGGGTGGCGTCGTCTTCTTTGGATTGCTTGCCGTCTTCCCCGCTGTCACCGCCCTCGTCTCTTCCTACGGTCTGTTCGCCGACCCCTCGACAATCAGCGACAACCTGCAAAAGCTCGCCATGATGCTACCCCAGGGCACGTTCCAGATCGTCGAGGAGCAGATCGGACGCGTCGTCTCGAAGGGCAATACGGCGCTCGGCGCCACATTTCTGTTCGGCCTCCTGCTCGCGATCTGGAGCGCCAACGCCGGGGTCAAGTCCATCTTCGACGCTCTCAACGTCGCCTATGAGGAGCGTGAGAAACGCAGCTTCATCAAGTTGAACATGGTATCGCTGGCCTTTACGATCGGCAGCATCGCGGCGCTGCTGCTGATGGTCGGTACGGTGATCGCCTTTCCTCTCGCACTCGACCATCTCGGCATCGCGCCCGAGAGCAAGCTCATCGTGGCGCTCGCCCGCTGGCCGTTGCTGCTCGTTATCCTGCTCGGAGCGCTTGCCATCCTCTATCGCTTTGCGCCGAGCCGTGACGAGCCGCGCTGGCAATGGCTGAGCATCGGCGCGCTGACCGCTGCAATCCTCTGGATCGCGGGCTCCGCGCTTCTGTCATGGTATCTGTCGGAATTCGGCAATTACAACGCCACCTACGGCTCGCTCGGCGCAGCGATCGGCCTGATGACGTGGATGTGGATGTCCGCCATCGTGATCATGTTCGGCGCCGAGCTGAATTCGGAAATCGAGCGGCAGACCCTGCGCGACACCACCAAGGGGCAACCCAGGCCGCTGGGCACCCGCGACGCAGTCTCAGCCGATACGGTCGGTGCAGCCGCACCATCCTAGCGAGATTGATCAGGCCGGAATTGCTCCGGCCTGATCTCGATCTCGTACAGCTCAGCGCTTGGTGACGACCACTTCGAGATACTCGCTGTGCACGACCATGGTGCCGTCGTCCGCGCGGTTGAACTCGCCGAGCAGGGTCATCAGATCCTTCTGCAACGCCGCCTGGCCGGCTGCATCGAGCGCCGCGAAGGCTTTCAGGGTCGGGCCGTAATACGACTTGAACACGTCGAGCCAGTGCTCCGGCGAGCGGTAGCGGAACACGAACATGCGCGGTTCGGCCACGATATCCGCGGCCTTGCCAGCGAACATCTCCTCCAGCCGCGCCGGCGTGCCCCACAGCGCGGGCGATTTCACGCCGGCCGGCGGCGGCAGATGCTTTCCGATGGTCTTGAAGAGCTGACCGATAAAGCCCTGCGGCGTCCAGTTGGCGAGACCAATTTTTCCGCCCGATTTGCAGACACGCATGAGTTCTGAAGCTGCCTTGTCCTGATTGGGCGTGAACATCACGCCGAAGGTCGACACCACCACGTCGAAGGCAGCATCCGGGAACGGCAGCGCCTCGGCATCGGCCTCGCGAAACTCGACCGGCAGGCGTTCCGCGCTGGCGCGCTCGCGGCCGCGCTCGAGCAGCGCCGGCACGTAGTCGGTGGACATGACATCGCACCAGCGGCGGGCAGCAGCCAGCGTCACATTGCCATTGCCTGCGGCGACGTCGAGCACCTTGCTCCCCGCCCGCAGATCGAGCGCCTCGCAAAGCTGCTCGCCGACGATCTGCAAGGT
>JAEWBW010000267.1 GCA_023390955.1 Pseudomonadota bacterium | reverse complement strand
GGGGGGGGGGGCGGGCGGGGCGCGCGCGTATTGACGACCGTGGTTGAAAGCCGCGCCCGACAGGACTAGATTCAGCCAATCAGTCCCGTCCCGACCGGTCGAGCCATGCGACGACAGTCCGAGACATTGCTGGTCTTCCCGCTGCTGCCGATCTTCCTGGCCGGCATGTTTCCGATGTTTCTGATCGGACTGCTCGGCTATTTCGGGCTCGCGATCTTCGGCGTGCTCATCGTCTGCGTCGGGCTTGCCAGCAGCAACGAGGCGCACGACCGCTTCAACCACGACGTCATCGTTCACGGCTACCGGCGGGGATCGCAGCGCGCCAGGCAGGCCTCCGACATGCACCTGGCCACGCGGCTGGGGCTTCGGCTGGAGGCAGTCGGCCTCGTCATCATCATCGCCGCCCTGCTCGGCTTCTATTTCGGCTGAGCGTATTTCGGCGAGCGCGCAGAGGCGATCCGCCTCTAGCGGCAGCTGCCCTTCTTTTCGCCACTCTCCTCCATGACGACGCAGGAGTGACCGGGATCGCCCTCCGGATAGGGCGTGCCCCGCATGACCAGGAACGTGGCGGAGTGGGCGCCGTAGAGTCCGGCGGGAAAGCGGGTCTTTTCCCGCACGATGTATTCGCCGATGCTGTTCTGCTTCAACACGCCGGACGCGAGCAGCTGAACCAGTCCGGCCTGCTGCGGCAACACCTGGTAGTTCGCCGCGGGCTGGGCCGCGACCACCGTCTTCGGGTCGATCTCGATCACGCCGCCGGGCGAGAAGCGGTACAACTCGTCCTTGGCGCGGCTCGGTCCGGACTGCACGATCACATTGCTGGCATTGCCGATGATCTTCAGCGTGCCCTGGGTCTTCTCGATGACCAGGCCGCCGCCATTGCCGTTCTTCTCGCGCAGCGTTTCGACGGCACCGGACGGCACCTTGAAGCCGGACACGGAGTATTTTGCGGAGACCGTCTCGGGCGACTTGCCGGTGCCGTTACGGACCGCGGCCACCGTCTGCAACGACGCGCTGGTCGGCGTCTCGTTGAAATAGGTCAGACAGTTCGACTTGCTGAAGAAGCTGACGCGCTCCTTCGCGATGCCGGTCGCGCCCACCAGCGTGCCCTGATTGACGTCGGCGCTGTTCGGCCCGGTGCGCGAACTGGTCATGACCAGGCGCTCGACCCGGTCGGTCGCGCCCGACAATTGCCAGATGGTCGGCCCATAGGTCGCGACCACGATGTAGAGGGGCTCGCTGCCGGGTTCGACCACGATGCGCCCCGCATGCAGCACGTTGTCCTGCGATCCCAGCGTGACGCTCGAGAGCGCCTCGGTCTCGTAGCTGCTGAGCAGAACGACCCTGGCCTTTTCCGATGCGGCCGGCATCTCGCAGCCGACGCGCTCGGCGCGCGTCCGGTAATCCATCAACTCCTGCTGCGTGATCGCGCCATCCTTGTCGAGATCGACCTGGCGAAACACCACCTCGGCTGCGGCCTGATATTCGGCCAGCGTCAATGCGCCGTCCGAAGCACCCTCCAGCGACAGGAACTGGCGCGCGCGGGCCGACTGGCCACCGTGCCGGCCGGCGGCCCCGAGCTTGGCGCCCTCCGCCATGCTGACCTTGCCGTCCTTGTCGGTATCGAGCCCCATGATATTTCGAACGGTGGCGTCGATCTGCTTCGACAGCCCGTCGTTCTGAGGAAGCAGCGGCTTGTTGCTCCTGTTGAAGGCCAGGACGCCGAACTGGCTGCGCAGTTCATAGGTCATGCCGCGACGAATCTCGTCTTCCGTGACAAAGCCGTCGCCATCGAGATCGTACCGCATCGTCATGGTCAGTGCGTTGTTCCTGGCATGGATGCCCTCCATCAGCGCATGAAGATCGACGTCGCGCTGGGTGATCTGCCCATCGACGTCGGCATCGACCTGGAAGAATTCGTTGCGCAGGGACTCCAGATATTTCTCGAGCGTCGTTCCCTGCTGGAGACGCGGCAACAGGATCTGCTGAACGGCCGAAGCTGCGCCCGGCTGTTGCGACCGGGCGGGGCCCGTCAACGCGGCGGCGACAACGCCGGCCAGGGCAAGCGACGAGGCAAGCGAGATGAAGCGGAATTTTTTGCGACCGGACATGTGCGATCTCCCTCGGCCACGTCATTAAGTCGGAGCTGTATCGGGAGCAAGACACTACCCTCTGTTGCGCCCGAGGAGAGTAAATGCATCCTTTCGCGCGGGCTGTTTTCCGACAGAATGACTTTCACAAACTCTTCGGTTGCACTCGGGATGGAACCGAAGCAGATAGGCACGGTCTTTCGTGACCTGACCGGTCGCGCGCTCCTCGTCACCAGCAAATGGGAAACGTCAGATGCTCAAATTCTATTTCAACGGATCGCCGAACCCGACCAAGGTTGCCCTGTATCTCGAGGAGTCCGGCCTGCCGTTCGAACCGATCGCGGTCGACACCCGCAAGGGCGACCAGTTCAAGCCGGAATTCCTGAAGATCAATCCGAACGCAAAGGTGCCGGCGATCGACGACAACGGCACCATCGTGTTCGACAGCAACGCGATCCTGCTCTATCTCGCCGAGAAGACCGGCAAGTTCCTGCCCGCGAACCGCGCCGAACTCCTGTCCTGGCTCATGTTCGTGGCGAGCGGCGTCGGTCCCTATTCGGGCCAGGCGGTGCACTTCAGGCATTTCGCGCCGAAGGACCAGAACCACGACTACGCCCATAACCGCTATCAGTTCGAGACGGATCGCCACTACAAGGTTCTCGACGCGCACCTCGCTGGCCGCAGCTACATGGTCGGCGACAGCTATTCGATCGTCGACATGGCGCTATGGGGCTGGGCGCGGATGGTGCCGTTCAAGCTCGGCGACGACGCCTTCGCGCGGTACCCCAATGTGAAGCGGCTGGTCGACGAGATCTCGGCACGCCCCGCGGCGGCGCGCGCGATCGGCCTGAAGGACAAGTTCACCTTCAAGGCCGAGATGGATGACGAGGCCCGCGGCAACATGTTCAAGCACATGAAGACGAAGGTGGCTTGATCGATCGCTCCGTCATGGCCGGGCTCGTCCCGGCCATCCACGTTCTTGCTCTTGGATAAATGGATTCCGGGTTCGCGCTACGCGCGCACCGGAATGACGGCTCAGACGCTCGCCTGCTGCAATTTGCCGAGCGCGTTCTCGACGACTTCCAGCGTGTACGGCTTCTGCACCACCGGCGCCGAGGACAATTCGGCCGGGATCGGGGCGCGCTCGCCATAGCCGGTGGCGAAGATGAAGGGCACGCCGATCTCCTTCAGCTTTTGCGCCACCTTGACGCTGCTCTCATTGCCGAGATTGAGATCGAGCAGCGCAAAGCTCGGACGCGTCCGTTCGATCGAGCGCAGCGCCTGATCGACGCTCGCGGCGGTGTCGACATGGCGCGCGCCGAGATCGAGCAGGATGACCTCGGCAGCCATCGCGATGATCAGATTGTCCTCGACGATCAGCGCCGTCTCCGAAATCCGCGGACGCGCGGGTTGCTGTTCTTCCACTCGCATGGCGGCTCCTGCAATCGAGGGCATCATCTGGATGAAGTTGGCGGGGATGACGAACCTGGCCTGCACCCCGAACAGGTCGAAGCGGATCTCGGCATCGCCCTTGAGGTCGAACGGCACGGAGCGCTCGATGATGGTGGTGCCGAAGCCGCGCCGCGTCGGCGGCTGCACCGGCGGGCCGCCGCTCTCCTTCCACTCGATCTCGAGGCTCGAGGAGGGATCGAGGCGCCAGACCACTTCGACCTGTCCGGTGGAATCAGCGAGCGCGCCGTATTTGGCGGAGTTGGTCATCATCTCGTGAACCACGAGCGCCAGCGTCGCGAAGGCCTTGGGATCGAGCGCCACGTCAGGCCCGTCAATCTTCACACGGCCCGCGCGCGCGCCGAGATAGGCGCCGGCCTCGGACTCGACCAGCGTGCGCAGCGCAACCGGGGCCCAATTCAGATTGGTGATCTGGTCATGGGCGCGCGCGAGGGCCTGGATACGGCCGCCGAGCACGCCGGCGAACTCCTCGACGCTGACGGCGGTGTCCTTGCTCTGCGCCACCAGCGCGCGAACCAGGCTCAATATGTTGCGAACGCGGTGATTGAGCTCGGCAATCATGAGCTCCTGCCGTTCCTGCGCGCCGCGGCGCTCGCGCGCGGCGAGATCAGACAATTGCAGGATGACCTCGAGCAGCGTCACGCGCAGGCTCTCTGCGATCCGGATGTCGGCTGCCGACCACGGCTTGGATTGGCCCGCGACCGTCTCCTGCCACAGCTCAAAGCTCTTGCGCGGCGTCAGCCGCGGACCGTTCGGTCCCTCCTCGTAGACCTTTTCGGGCGCGCCCGCCCACGTGACCGACTGCAAGACTTCGCGCCGGAAGAAGATCAGGCAGTCGCGCGGCGTGCGCGAGATCGGGATGGCGAGGAAACCCGCCGCGCGGTCGCGAATCGCTTCGCCAGCCGCATAGACCTTTGCAATCTCTGCGCTGGCGCTGATCCGTCCCGGCGAAGTCCGGTTGATGAAGGCGACGAGCTCCTTCACCTCCGCCTCGGCCGGCGTCTCGCCGTCAAGCGCGATCTTGTTGTCGGACCAGATCGCGACGCCGTCGCATGCGATCATCTTGCGGTAGTCGGCGGTGAAGTCGAAGATCGCCCGCCTGGAATGCTCATGGGTAGCTGCGCTCTCAATCAGCCTTTCCTGGATCTGCTGGGCGCGCGCTTCATAGGCAACCCCGCTCTCGCGCTCGCGACCCTCGACGATCCAGGAGAACATCTGCCCGAACAACTCGGACGCCGTACGCTTCTCGAATGAGATGTAGCGCGGCGAGTAGTGATGCAGGGCAAACAGACCCCACAGCTTGCCGTCGCGCAGAATCGACACCGACATCGAGGCGCCGACGCCCATGTTGCGCAGATATTCGATGTGGATCGGCGACACCGCGCGCAGCACGCTCATGGAGAGATCGAGCAGCCCGGCATTGTGCGTGGCCGTCGACACCAAAGCGGCAGGCTTTGCGTTGATGTCGGCGATGATACGCAGCCAGTTGCGCTGGTAGAGAATACGGGCCTGTTTCGGGATGTCGGAGGCCGGATAGTGCAGCCCGAGAAAACGTTCGAGGCCTGCTTCGGCGGCTTCCGCGATCACCTCGCCCGAGCCGTCGGGATGAAACTGGTAGACCATGACGCGGTCGAAGCCGGTCAGCACCTTGAGTTGGCGCGCAGCCTCCCGCGCAAGCTCGGTCATGCCGCGCGTCTTGCGGATCCGCTCCAGCATCAGGCGAACCAGCTCGCCGGAATTGACGCCGGGCTCGATGACGCTGGGCTCCGCCTCGACGATGAGATAGGCCCCGGAGAAATGGATCGAGAGATCGCACAGCGGCTTGCCGGGCTGGATCTCGACGCCGAACATCCGCTCGGTCGCATCTGGACCGCCGAGATGATCGACGCGGCTGCGGATGGTCGCGACGGCGACCTCCGAGAAGACCTGGCTCAGGGGCCGCTGCAAGAGGTCGGCGACGTCGGTGCCGAGAAAGCCGCCCGCATTGTCGGATGCCATGCAGATGGTGAAATCCGACAGCAGCGTCAGCAGGAAGCCGAACGGCTGGACGCTGCCGGGAATGTGGATCGGCTCGCGATCGCAATTGGTGAGATTGACCACCTCGTTCATGCGCGGTCCGCCGCACGCTCGAAGGCGGCAAAGGCCTCGCGCGCCGCGCCGATCGCCTCGTCCTCATCGGCCGCGCCGAGATCTTCGTCGGCGAGTCTCGCAAGGAAGCGCTGCCAGAGCCGCAGACCCGCGCCATGGCTGAGATAGGCGGTGGCCCGGCCGACGCGCGGATCAGTGGCGTCCGCGACCGTCCGCAGCAGGAATTTGGCGCCGAGCCGCGAGCCCTCCAGCACATACATCGTGCCGAGAACGCCGTTGCGGGTCAGTTCCGGCACCGAAACCGGCGACGGCACAGCACTGCCGAGACGCGCGAGATCGGCGCCGATGGCCGCCCGCCGCGACCGTTCAGGCCAATCCGGGAAAAGGTCCGCGACGCCGGCCTGCACCAGCGCCGCCTCGAGCGGCAGCAGGGCTGCGGCACTCGCCTGCAGGAAGCGCCGGTAGCCGGAAAATCCGGTCAGGTCGAACGCCGATAGCTGCGCGTCGAGGTCGCGATGCGCCTCCGACGTGGCGTCCCTTAATCTTTCGCGGAGTCCGGAAAAGTCTTGGCCCACAGGTGATGAAACGTCGGAAGCCCCGGCCAGCATGAAATTCCCAAAACGCACCCTGCCGGGCGCGCAATTGCATCCGGAACTAGCGAAACACCGGCGGGTGCCAAAAGGTTCCCGCCGGTGCCGCATTTCTGGCCAACCCTACCCGGCTACGGCGCGGCGGACCGGCTCCGGGAACGGCCCCAGGGCTCTCTCTGTCAGGATCGAGTCGCAATACTCCCTGATCTCCTTGATCTTCCCGTCCTCGAGGCGAAACACCAGGCAATAGTCGTTGTCGTAGCGGACTCCTTCGGGCGTGACGTTGTCGCCCTTGGCCTCGATCACGACGATGTCGCCATCGGCGATGAAGCGGTGCGGCACCGTCCGGGTCCGCTCGGCGAGGCGCGAACGGACATAGCCGTGCAGATCGTTGAGGATCGCGTCCTTGCCGGAGAAGGTGCGCGACCAGGAGTACTGGCCCGTCACCACCCATTTGGCGTCGTCGGCAAGGCTCGCGACGAACAGCGCACGGTCGCGCACGGCGGGATCGGGGTCGGACGCGGCGGCGAAAATGTCCTGCATCAGTTTCTTGTTGGCGGCGGCGGTCATGGCGGCATCTCCGTTGGTGATGGGCGCATCGTCGCCGCGAAAGCTTCATTCTTCAAATCGATTGAGAGTATGATATCTATTCGCCTCATGAATTTGACGTCGCTCGATCTCAACCTGCTTACCGCGCTCGATGCGCTGCTGCGCGAGGCCAATGTCAGCCGCGCGGCGTTGCGGATCGGGCTGTCGCAGCCGGCGGCCAGCCACGCGCTGCAGCGCCTGCGCGACATCTTTGGCGATCCGCTGCTGGTGCGTACCGGCGCGCGGATGGAGCTGACGCCGCGGGCACAGGCGCTGCGTGCGCCGCTGGCGCAGGCGCTCGACCAGGTGCGCGGGCTGTTCGTACCGGACGATTTCGATGCCGCGCGCAGCGAGCGGCAATTCCGGCTGATGATGCCTGATCTCGCGGTCGAGCTGTTGATGCCGCCGCTGATGGAGAAGGTCACCCGGGCCGCGCCAAACGTCCGCATCGACGTGGTGCCGTGGCGGGGGCCGGCGATCTTCCATGCCGAATTCGCCCGCACCATCGATCTCGTGATCTCGATCGGAAACGCCTTCCGGGGATTTCACCGCCAGCTGCTCTATACCGACAGCGATGCGCTGGCCGTGCGGCGCGGCCATCCGTTAAGTGCGAAGCTGAAGCGGCGCGAAACGTTTCTAGCCGCCCGGCACGTCGCGGTGATCATCCGCGGCCAACCCGAGGATCTGATCGACACCTGGCTGCGAACCAAGGGCATCGAGCGACACATCGCAATGGTCGTGCCGGGCTATCTCGAGGCGCTGCACGTCACAGCCCGCACCGACCTCGTCGCCTTCGTGCCGCGCCGCCTGATCGCGGCGCTGTCCAATCAGCTCGCACTTGCCGTGGTGCCGCCGCCGCTGGATCCCGGGATCGACGAGCAGTTCATGTTCTATCCGACCCGCGCGCAGATGGACCCCGGCTCGATCTGGCTGCGGCGGTTGATGCTGGAGACGGGACGGGAGTTGGAGAAACGCAAGGGGTCGTAAGGCTGTAGGGTGGGCAAAGCGAAGCGTGCCCACCACTTTTATCGCAGCTTCGAAAGATGGTGGGCACGGCGCTTCGCGCCTTTGCCCACCCTACTCCCCAGAACTCACGCCTTCTGCGCAGCCATTACTTTCTGCACCGCGAGGCGATCCGACATCCGCTTGAAATGGTCAGCAATCTTGGGCGTCGCGTTGATGTCGACGCTGTCGCCTTCGAGCCAGGTCGAGAGCGTGTAGAGATAGGGATCGCAGATCGTGAACTGGTCACCCATCACGAAGGGCCCCTTGAACATCTTCTGCTCAATGAGCTTGAAGCAGGCGCCCATGGTCTTCGGAACCATCGCCTTCATGTCGGCGAACGAGCTCTCGTCCGTCGCCCAGCGCGCGCCGCGCATCTTGTGCGCATGGTTGATGTGCACGGTCGAGCAGAGATAGGAGTTGAACGACTGCACCTGGGCAAAGTCGAAGGGATCGTCGAGCGGTGCCAGCTTCGCTTTCGGCATGGTCTGCGCGATGTAGGCCAGCATCGCCGGCGTCTCGGTCAGGACGCCGCGGTCGGTCACCAAAGCCGGTACGCGGCCCTTGGGGTTGATCGCGAGATAGTCCGGGCTGTTCTGCTGGTTGTCCTTGAAGCTCAGCCGCTCAGCCGAGTAGTCGGCGCCGGCCTCTTCCAGGGTGATATAGGTGGCGAGCGCACAGGTGCCGGTGGCGTAGTAGAGCTTGAGCATGTCGGACCTCATGAGAAAGTCGGAGGTTACCGGCATGGCCGGCCGCCGTCCACCCCCGGCGGATGAAGCAGCTGCCGCGGATCACCCCTTCGGCTGAAGCTTGCCCTCGATGTAAACGCTCACGATGGTGTCATCAGCAGGATAGCACTCGGGTGCCACGGACGTGAGCTGGGCCTGAATGCATTTCCAGGCGCCGTGCTCGAAAAGATACGTGTCCGTGTACATGGTCATGCCGGTCACGTCCTTGCCGTCACGGCGGCGGACATGCTTGTTGGTCGATCGCACCAGCGCGACGTCGCCGATCACGGTGATGAGCTCGTCGCGAACATCCCAGTAGATGATGACTTCCGGATCGAACGCGGTGGCCCAGTATGTCAGATAGCTCGCGCGATCCCATCGCTGGCCGGTGGGCCAGATATTGATGAAGTCCGGATGCAGCAGCGCATCGTGGGAAGCAACGTCTCGGGTGACGAAGTTGTGAATGAAGCGGGCGTTCACGGCCCGCAATTCGTCCATCGTCCCTGCCGCTGCGCGATCATGCTGAACTGACGGCATTCCTGTCTCCCTCGCTTGGTGAAGCCGCCAACTGGCGCGCCTTCGCGGCTGTGGCATCGTCGGCTGGAAAGAAGCACTCGATCTTGATCTGCTGGAGCACCGCGTCCGTCGGCATCGCCAGCGTCGTGAAGGTCGAAAAGAAGGAGAGACGATAGTCGCCCTTGGCCAGCTGCATCGTCATGACAGGCGACGACGCGGAATGACCGGGAAGCCGCCATTCGGCCGGCAAGCCGGGGTAGACCATGATCTCGTCGAACAGTTGCGCGGCCGCGCGACTGCCTTGGGCGACATCGCGATGCAGGATCTGGATCAATTGGCCGGCGAACTCGGCCCAGTTGAGCATGAACTGCCGCAGACCACCGGGATGGAAAGCCACATGCATGGCATTGTCCGCCACACGGGGGTCCATCTCGTATGAATCCCGGAAAGGCCCAAGCAGGCGCGCCGATGCCTGATTGCGCATGCGAACGTCCCAGTGCCCGTCAACCACGATCCCCGGATAGGGCTCCTGCTGCCGCAGCATGAAATCCAGCGCCTGCCGCACCGGTTGCAGATTTTCAGCCGCCAGTCCCTTGTCGCCATACGGCGGCACGAAGCCCGCGGCGACGTGCAGCGCATTCCTCTCCTCCAGCGGCAGGTCGAGGACGCTGCCGAGCAACTGCACCATTTCCCGGCTCGGTTGCGACCGCCCGGTCTCGAGGAAGCACACATGCCTGGCGGACACATCGGCATCGCTGGCCAGTTCGATCTGGGTCAGGCGGCGCACGTTGCGCCAATGCTTCAGCAAGCGGCTGAACTGGCTCGTCACGACGTCCGGCGAATGATGGATCGGCTCGCTCATGACGGGGCAATCTAGACCATCGCATCAGAAGGGCAATTACCTCCGATGTAAGTGACGATCCGAACGATCCCTGCGACAGTCGCGCAAGCTGCACGACAGATGCCGCTTTGCAGAGGGAGAGCTTCCATGGATGACTGCGCAACAAAGTATGTCGTCACGCAGTACATGGCGGCGTGGAACGAGCCGGACGCCTCGCTCAGACAGGCCCTGCTGCGGCAATGCTGGAGCGACGATGGTGTCTATGTCGATCCGAACGTCTCGCTGGCAGGACGCGCAGCGCTCGACCGCCATATCGCCAGGGTGCAGTCCGGCCGGCCCGGCGCACGGCTCGAATTCATAAGCGGCATCGACGCGCACCACAATCTGGTGCGCTTCCTCTGGCGCCTGGTGCGGGCCGACGGGACATGCGGCGACACCTCGATCGATTTTGGCGAGCTCGGCCCCGATGGCCGACTGGTGAAGATGGTCGGCTTTTTCGGCCCAGCCCCGGCATCCGGATGACAGGAAGCGCCGGGTGCTGCCGGTGCCTTCGCAGTTGCCCAGGGCCGCCCGCATGTGCGAAGACGCCGCCAATCGGAGGGGCTTTACATGACGGTACTTATCGCGGGCGGCGGCATCGGCGGGCTGACACTCGCGCTCAGCCTGCACCAGATCGGCGTTCCCGTAAAAGTGTTCGAGAGCGTGGCCGAGTTGAAGCCGCTCGGCGTCGGCATCAACGTGCTGCCGCACGCGGTGCGCGAGCTGATCGAGCTCGGCCTGATGGACAAGTTGGATGCCAGCGGCGTGCGCACGCGCGAGCTCGCCTACTTCTCCAAGCACGGCAAGCCGATCTGGAGCGAGCCGCGCGGCCTCGAAGCCGGCTACAAATGGCCGCAGTTCTCGATCCATCGCGGCACGCTGCAACAGATCCTGCTCGACACCGCGGTCGAGCGCCTCGGCCGCGAGAACATCCTGACCAGCCATCACCTCACCGGCTGGACCGAGACGGCTGACGGCGTGCGCGCCGACTTCATCGACCGCGCCAGCGGCAAGCCCGCAGGCTCCTATGACGGCGTGATCATGATCGCTGCCGACGGCATCCATTCCGCCGCGCGAGAAAAGCTCTATCCGAAGGAAGGGCCGCCGATCTGGAACGGCCGCATCCTCTGGCGCGGCGTGACGCCGTCCAAGGCCTTCCTGACCGGCCGCACCATGATCATGGCCGGCCACGAGATCCTGACGGTCGTCTGCTATCCCATCAGCAAGACGCCCGACGCGAACGGCAACCATCTCATCAACTGGGTCGCCGAGCGGCACATGCCGCCGACCTATCAGTGGCGCCGCGAGGACTATAACCGCACGGCACGGCTGGAAGAGTTCTTGCCGTGGTTCGAAAACTGGCAGTTCGACTGGCTCGACGTGCCCGGCCTGATCAAGAACTGCCCGCACGCCTATGAATATCCGCTGGTCGACCGCGATCCCGTCTCGCAATGGACGTTCGGCAAGGTCACGGTGATGGGAGACGCCGCGCATCCGATGTATCCGATCGGCTCGAACGGCGCCTCGCAGGCGATCCTCGATGCCCGCACCATCACCCGCGAAATTCTCGCGCATGGCCCGACGCAGGCGGCGCTGCTCGCCTATGAGGCCGAGCGGCGGCCCGCGACCACCGACCTCGTGCTGCTCAACCGCAAGAACGGCCCAGAGCAGGTGATGCAGCTCGTCGAGGAGCGCGCGCCTGACGGCTACGGCGTCGTCACCGACGTGCTGTCACAGCAGGAGCTGGAGACCATTGCCGCCAACTACAAGCGCGTCGCCGGCTTCCAGGTCGAGGCGCTGAACGCCAAACCGCCGATCGTCAGCGCGGGCGCGAAGCGCGCGGGGGCATAAGTTACGCCACACTCATAGCGCAAAATGAAGAGATAGCTATGTTGCAGATAATGCTCCTTGGTGAAGTACGCTGAGAAAATCTCCGAGAGCTCACGTGCAGCTCCAGATATCAGAAACTGATCGATGGTTTGGGTGACGGCTCGCCCCACTGCTACGCGCAGCCTTTCGCTCTCGGTCATGGAGATGAAAATCTCCAAATAAAGAACGCGGCTTCAGGTTGTTAGATGACGTTGTCAAGTTATTGATGGCTCACCTAAAATGCCCAGTCG
>JAEWBW010000254.1 GCA_023390955.1 Pseudomonadota bacterium | reverse complement strand
CTGACTTTGCGCGCGTGATCACGGCCGGCGGGAGCCCTGCGAGCTTGGCGACCTGGATGCCGTAGGAGCGGTCGGCGGAGCCCGGCAGCACCTCGTGCAGGAACACGACATTGCCCTGCCATTCCTTGACGCGCACAGTCGCGTTGAACATCCGCGGCAGCTTTGCCGAGAGCGCGGTCAGCTCGTGATAATGCGTGGCGAACAGCGTGCGGCAGCGGTTGCTTTCGTGCAGATGCTCGATCGCGGCCCAGGCGATGGAGAGGCCGTCGAAGGTCGCGGTGCCGCGGCCGATCTCGTCGAGGATCACGAGCGCGCGCTCGCCGGCCTGGTTGAGGATCGCGGCGGTCTCGACCATCTCCACCATGAAGGTGGAGCGGCCGCGCGCGAGATCGTCGGCGGCGCCGACGCGCGAGAACAGACGGTCGACGATGCCGATGCGCGCACGGGTGGCCGGCACGAAGCTGCCGATCTGTGCGAGCAGCGCAATCAGCGCGTTCTGGCGCAGGAAGGTCGATTTACCGGCCATGTTGGGACCGGTGAGCAGCCAGAGCTGGCCGGATTTCTGCGCTGGTCCCGGCGACAGGTCGCAGGCATTGGCAATGAAGGACTCGCCATTGCGTCTCAAGGCCTGCTCGACCACGGGATGGCGGCCGGCCTCGATCGCAAAGCCCAGGGATTCGTCGACCTCCGGTCGCACATAGTTCTCGTCGACCGCGAGCTTGGCCAGCGAGGTCGCGACGTCGAGCAGCGCGAAGGCGTGCGCCCCGGCGCGGAGATCGTCGCTGCTCGCGAGCGCCTTGGCGCAGAGCCGTTCGAAGATTTCGAGCTCGAGTCCGAGCGCGCGGTCGCCGGCGTTCGCAATCTTGGCTTCGATCTCGCCGAGCTCGGAGGTGGTGAAGCGCACCTGGCCGGCCAGCGTCTGGCGATGGATGAAGGTTGCGTTGAGCGGCGCCGACATCAGCTTGTCGCCGTGCTGCGCGGTGACCTCGACGAAATAGCCGAGCACATTGTTGTGCCGGATCTTCAAACCCTTGATGCCGGTATTGTCGGCGTAGCGCGCCTGCATCGAGGCGACCACCAGCCGCGAGGCGTCGCGCAGGTTTCGCGTTTCATCCAGCGCGGGCTCGTAGCCTTCGCGAACGAAGCCGCCGTCACGCTTGATCAGCGGCAGCTGCTCGGCGAGCGCAGTCGCGAATTCGGCGGCGAGGTCGCGCGATGGCCGCGTGAGTGCGGCCATCACGGCCGCGATCTCCTGCGGCGGCCGGTCGAGTTCGCCGAGCCGCGCCAGCGCCTGGTCGGCGGCCAGAATGCCGTCGCGAAGACCGGCGAGATCACGTGGGCCGCCGCGGCCGACCGATAGGCGCGCCAGCGCGCGCGACATGTCGGGCGCACCGCGCAGGATGCTGCGGATGTCTTCGCGCGCGGCGGAGTCCGCAACGAAGGCGCCGACGGCATCCAGCCTCCGCGCAATGCCGGCGGCATCCGTCAGGGGAGCCGCCAGCCGCTGCGCCAGCAGGCGCGAGCCTGCCGAGGTCACCGTGCAGTCGATGGCGTCGAGCAGTGAGCCGCGGCGTTCGCCGGCCAGCGTCCGTGTCAATTCGAGATTGGCACGGGTTGCGGGATCGATCGCCATGGTCGCACCCGACGCTTCGCGCGCGGGTGGCGACAGCGGCGGATGTTTTCCGACCTGGGTGCGGTCGACATAGGTCACGGCGGCGGCCGCAGCGGTGGCTTCGAGGCGCGATAGCTGCGCCAGCCCGTCCATGGTCGCGACGGCAAAGTAATCGCACAGGCGCTTCTCGGCGGTGGCGCCGTCGAAGACGTCACGGGTCAGCGGCGTCACCGCCGGCAGCTCGCGCAGCGTCGGGCCCAACTCGCTGTCATTGTAGAGCGCGTCGGCGACGATCGCCTCGTTGGGATTGATGCGGGCCAGCGTTGCTGCAAGCTCGCCGCCGGAGCATTCCATCACCATGAATTCGGCGGTGGAGATGTCGATCCAGGCGAGGCCGTAGCGGTCGCCGCCGGCCGACGACCGGGCGCGCGCGATCACCAGCAAATAATTGTTGGCACGCGCATCGAGCAGCGTGTCCTCGGTCAGCGTGCCCGGGGTGACCAACCGCACCACGCCGCGCCGCACCACGCTCTTGTTGCCGCGCGCTTTCGCCGCCGCGGGATCCTCGGTCTGCTCGCACACCGCGACGCGGTGGCCGGCCATGATCAGGCGATGCAGGTAATCCTCGGAGCGCTCGACCGGCACGCCGCACATCGGGATGTCGTTGCCCTGATGCTTGCCGCGCTTGGTCAGGACGATGCCGAGCGTTTTGGACGCGATCTCGGCGTCCTCGAAGAACAGCTCGTAGAAATCGCCCATCCGGTAGAACAGCAGCAGGCCCTGATGCGCCGCCTTGATCTCCAGATATTGTTCCATCATCGGCGTGACGCGCGCGGCGGCTTCCACCGGCTGTGCGGGCACGTCTTCGGGGGGCGGTGCGGGAATGGGCTGATGCGCGGTCATGAGCGGCGCAACCTACAAAATTTCGCATCGCGATCCCATCGCTTTGGCCGGGCAGGGGAGGTTTTCCACGTTGTCCGCATGGGGTGGAGAGCTGCCACATTCTCCGTTGTCATTCCGGGATGCGCCGGCAGGCGCAGGCCCGGAATCCATCGGGCGTCAGACGACGAGGCAAAATGGATTCCGGGCTCGCCCTGCGGGCGCCCCGGAATGACGGTCGGTTTTGAATGCGCCGCCCGCGAAACCGTCAATTGACCTGCCGCGGGCGCGCTCCTAAAACTCCGCCGACATTGAAGAATTCTGGCCGGACCGCGGCATTTTGGGAGAACAACCATGCGTGACGTCTTTATCTGCGATGCCGTCCGGACCCCGATCGGCCGTTTCGGTGGATCCCTTGCCAAGGTGCGCGCGGACGACCTGGCGGCGGCGCCGATCAAGGCGCTGATGGCCAAACATCCCAAGCTGGACTGGGCGCAGGTGGACGAGGTGTTCTTCGGCTGCGCCAACCAGGCCGGCGAGGACAACCGCAACGTTGCGCGCATGGCGCTGCTCCTCGCTGGGCTTCCGGATTCGGTTCCCGGCCAGACGCTGAACCGGCTCTGCGCCTCCGGCCTCGATGCCGTCGGTGCCGCCGGCCGCGCCATCCGCTCTGGCGAAATCGAGCTCGCCATTGCCGGCGGCGTCGAATCCATGACCCGCGCGCCCTTCGTGATGGGCAAGGCGCAGGAAGCCTTCTCGCGTTCGGCCGATATCTTCGACACCACCATCGGCTGGCGCTTCATCAATCCGCTGCTCAAGGCGCAGTATGGCGTCGACGCGATGCCGGAGACCGGCGAGAACGTCGCCGAGGAATTCCAGGTCTCGCGCGCCGACCAGGACGCTTTCGCGATCCGCTCGCAGCAGCGCGCCGGTGCCGCGATCGCGGCAGGTTATTTCGCCGAAGAGATCACGCCGATCACCATTCCCGGCGGCAAGGCCGGCCCGATCACCGTGGACAAGGACGAGCATCCGCGCCCCGAGACCACGCTCGAAGGTCTCGCCAAGCTGAAGCCGATCGTGCGTAATCCCGGCACCGTGACTGCAGGCAACGCCTCTGGTGTCAATGACGGCGCCGCCGCGATGATCCTGGCCTCTGAGGCCGCGGTGAAGAAGCACGGCCTGACGCCGCGCGCCCGCATCCTCGGTCTCGCTTCGGCCGGCGTGCCGCCGCGCATCATGGGCATCGGTCCGGTGCCGGCGACCCGCAAGCTGATGGAGCGTCTCGGCAAGAAGATCACCGATTTCGACCTGATCGAGCTGAACGAAGCCTTCGCCTCGCAGGGCATCGCCTGCATGCGCCAGCTCGGCGTCGCCGATGATGCCGATTTCGTCAATCCGCATGGCGGCGCCATTGCGCTCGGCCATCCGCTCGGCATGAGCGGTGCGCGTCTCGCGCTCACCGCCGTGCACGGCATGGAGAAGCGCGGCGGCAAGCTCGCGCTCGCCACCATGTGCGTCGGCGTCGGCCAGGGCGTGGCCGTCGCGATCGAGAAGATCAATTAAACTCTTCTCCCTCTCCCCGCTTGCGGGGAGAGGGTTTTGGGGATCATTCCATGATCATCGCGGGCGAAAAGGACGTCACCGCTGCGGCCCTTGCCGTGATGGAGCGGACGTCCGATCCGCGCATGCGTGAGATCATGATCTCCCTGGTCAAGCACCTGCACGGCTTTGTCCGTGACGTGGGCCTGACCGAGAAGGAGTTTCGCGACGCGACCGCCGTGATCGCGGAGCTCGGCAAGCTCACCACCGACACGCATAACGAAGTCGTCCTGATGGCGGGCTCGCTCGGCGTGTCGCCGCTGGTGTGCCTGCTCAACAATGGCGATCAGGGCAACACCGAGACCGATCAGTCCCTGCTTGGGCCGTTCTGGCGGCTGAACTCGCCGCGGGTGGAGAACGGCGGCTCGATCGTCCGCTCCGACACTCCCGGCGCGCCGCTGTTCGTGAATGGCCGTGTCGTCGACAAGGACGGCCGTCCCGTTGCCGGCGCGGAGATCGACGTCTGGCACGCTTCGCCGGTCGGCCTCTACGAGAACCAGGACCCCGAGCAGGCCGACATGAATTTGCGCGGCAAGTTCACCACCGACCAGGACGGGCGCTTCTCGTTCCGCTCGGTGATGATGGTCGGCTATCCCATTCCAACCGACGGTGTGGTCGGTCGCCTTCTGAAAGCGCAGAGCCGCCACCCCTATCGTCCGGCGCACCTGCACGCCCTGATCTTCAAGCCGGGATTCAAGGTGCTGATCTCGCAGGTCTACGACCCCACCGATCCCCATATCGACAGCGACGTGCAGTTCGGCGTGACACAAGCGCTGATCGGCAAATTCGTGCGCCACGAGACGCCGCATCCGGCCGCCGGCGACATCCCGAAGCCCTGGTATTCGCTCGACCACACCTACCGGCTGGAAGCCGGCGAGGCCGTGCTGCCGCGCCCGCCGATCAAGTAGGCGCATAGGCCAAATGCAGGGGGCGGGAGGGCTCTAATCCCGCTTCCCTAGATTAGTTATATTCTATAATGATCGGCGGAAACGGAGACCGGCCTGACGGAACGGCCGGTGAAGGAGTCCGAATGACATTCATCTATCCCGTCGACAGCAACAAGGCGCATCCCCTGCCGCTGTCGCCCGAATACAAGAGCTCGATCAAGCGCGCGCCCAACAAGCCCTTGATCCCGATGCGCCACACGCTGTCGGAACTCACCGGCCCGGTCTACGGCCACGAGACCGTCCGCGCAGGCGACAGCGACCTCACCACCCAGCACAGCGGCGAGCCGATCGGCGAGCGCATCATCGTGCACGGCCATGTCCGCGACGAAGACGGCCGCGGCGTGCCGAACTCGCTGGTCGAGATCTGGCAGGCCAATTCCTGCGGTCGCTATGTCCATGTCCGCGACCAGCATCCGGCACCGCTCGATCCGAATTTCACCGGCGCGGGCCGCTGCGTCAGCGATGCCGCCGGCTACTATCGCTTCGTCACCATCAAGCCCGGCGCCTATCCCTGGGGCAATCACCACAACGCCTGGCGTCCGGCGCACATTCATCTCTCGGTGTTCGGCCACTCCTTCGTCACCCGCCTCGTGACGCAGATGTACTTCCCGAACGATCCGCTGTTCCCGTTCGATCCGATCTTCAACTCGGTGCCGGACGAGAAGGCGCGGGCGCGGATGGTGTCGTCGTTCGACCTCGAAAACACCCAGCCGGAATGGGCGCTGTGCTACCGCTTCGACATCGTGCTGCGCGGCAAGAACGCTACGCCAACGGAGAATCATTAAGTGGACAACGGGATCACCCCATCGCAGACCGTCGGTCCGTTCTTCAAATACGGCCTGACGCCGACCGGCGAATACGCCTGGAACGACGCCTTCACCAACTCGACGCTGACGCCTGACGTGTCCGGCGACCGCATCCGCATCGAGGGCCGGGTGTACGACGGCGACGGCGTTCTCGTGCCCGACGTCATGCTGGAGATCTGGCAGGCGGACGCGCAGGGCCGCTTCGCCGACCCGCAGGACAAGCGCGCGCTGCCGAATGCCAGCTTCCGCGGCTTTGCCCGTTGCGGCACCGACAAGGACGGCAACTACTCCTTCGACACCATCAAGCCGGGCGCGCTGCCCGATCCCGATGGCAAGCCGCAGGCGCCGCACATTGTCGTCGCCGTGTTCGGCCGCGGCATGCTGCGGCATCTCTATACCCGCATCTATTTCAGCGACGAGGCCGGCAACGCCGCCGATCCCGTGCTGGCGCTGGTCCCGGCCGACCGCCGCGCCACGCTGACCGCGGTGCGCGAGGCCGGCAAGCCGGTCTATCGCCTCGACCTTCGCCTGCAGGGCGACAACGAGACGGTGTTCTTCGACGTCTGATACGACAGTCTTCCTGACTCTCTTTGCCTCAAATGCCCGGGCTATCCCGGGCATTTGCTTTTGGAGAGGCCCGCCGCTGCGTCATTATGCGCGTGTCGCGCAACGAGCGCTGCCCGGCCCATTCAGGGTCTGTTGACCACAATCCCGTAAAAACTGATTCGGTTTTTGCGGGATACGTACATGAAATTGCGTTTGTCGATTTCCACGGCCGTCATTGCCTTCGGCCTTCTGCTTGTACTCGGCTTTACCGCGGTGGTCGCCAGCGGCGCTTACGCGTTGCGCGAGCTCAAGGTCGGCGGGCCGCTTTATACCGACATCAAGCTCGGCAACGATTTGATCGCCGACATCCTGCCGCCACCCGCTTATGTGATCGAATCCTATCTCGAGGCGACGCTCGCCATGCGCGAGCCCGACCAGCTGGCGGCCCATGCCGAACGCCTGGTGCAGCTCCGAAAGGACTATGAGGACCGCAAGACCTTCTGGGTCGGCTCGACCCTCGGCTCCGACCTGAAGACCGCCCTCGTGGTGAAATCGGATGCCGAGGTGCAAAAGTTCTGGAAGCTGCTGACGGACCAGCTGCTGCCGGCGCTGAAAGCCAAGGATGCGGCCGCCGCCGAGAAGGCCTATGCCCAGCTCAAGGACGCCTATACGGCGCATCGCGCCGTGGTCGACAGCATCGTCGAGCGCGCCAACAAGCAGAACGCCGATATGGAAAAGCTCGCGGCCGAACGCGACAGCTTTGCCTCCTACGTGGTCTGGGGTGTCTCGGCCGCCGTGCTGGCGATCATCGGCGCGGGCCTGATCGGCGCCGCCTTCGGCGTGGTGCGCCCGATCGTGCGCATGACCGGCGCGATGCAGAAGCTCGCGACCGGCGACCTCGCTGCCGACGTTCCCTTCGTGCACCGCCAGGACGAGGTCGGCTCGATGGCGGG
>JAEWBW010000251.1 GCA_023390955.1 Pseudomonadota bacterium | reverse complement strand
CTTCACCCGCTTCGAGCCGGCGGGCCCCGTGCAGGGCAACGACAGCATCAAGTACGCGACCTCGATCCTCGACTACGTCTTCCGCGAGCTCGCGGTGAGCTACATGTCGCGCTTCGATCTCGCCCATGTCGATCCGACCGAGTCGAACTTCGACGCGCTCGGCAAGGGTGTCGAGGAAGGCAAGGAGCCGGACGAGAACGCCGGCCACCACGCGACCAAGCTGGTCTCGCGCGGCCTCACCCGCTCGCGGACCGACAACCTCGTCGTGATGCGCAGCGGCAGCGCTGCGATCGCCCAGGGCAACGACAGCGCCCCGACCGGCGGCAGCCGCGTCACCGCGCTGGCCTCCCACGGCGCGAGCGCACGCGTCGGCGACGCCCTCGAAGGCGCCGTCGCGCTCAAGCAGGAAGCCAGCCACGACCTCTCCCCCACGGAGAAGCTCGAGGCGCTCCAGTGGAGCAAGGCCGGCAGCGCCGCAACGGTCGCGGCTCCGAGCAAGGCCGAGCGCCGCGCGGAAGCCAAGGCCAAGAGCTACGAGGGCGAGATGTGCGCGGAGTGCGGCAACTTCACGCTGGTCCGTAATGGCACGTGCAGGAAGTGCGATACGTGCGGGTCCACGACGGGGTGTTCGTGAGAAGGTAATCGAGTCAAACAAAGGGGCAGCCTACGAGCTGCCCCTTTTTTCATACAGCCAGTTGACCACGGGTATGCTCAACCGAATTCAAATTCGTTCGTTCAAGAAGATCTCTTCTTCCGAACTAGACCTTAGCCGGATCACCGTACTTGTTGGCAGCAACAATTCCGGCAAAAGCTGCTTTCTTCAGGGAATTCATTTCGGAGCAACGCTCTCACAGTCCCAGATATCCGCCGGAGCACAACAATTTCCACCTGAGAAACTTCGATACTGCCCGACTGACGATTTTCTTAACCTGCGCCATGGCGAACGACTGACCGAAACCTCTGAGATCGTCATCGGATTCGCGGAAGATCAACCTCGACCTCGGGACGCCAGCATATCGCTAACCCGCGGAAGAAACGGCGTCGTAAAGGCCGTTGGGATGGACGGCGACTTGGGAAGAGAAATCTCCAACCCCAAGGCATTCTTTACGATATACGTGCCTGGCCTCGCAGGCGTCGCGATAAGAGAAGAATACAGGTCTGATCTTGTTGTGAATAACGGCATCGCACGAGGCGACGCCAATCTATATCTTCGCAATGTGCTCCTCCGAATTCAGCAACACAACGATCGACGGACTAGATTTGCCGATCTGCTGAATCGTGTGTTTCCTGGCGTCACCGTCGCTGCAAGATTCGATCTTGCCAATGATTTGTTCATTTCTGACGACGCGACCCTCCCCGACGGGAGAACCCGCCCCCTCGATATGTCGGGCACTGGATTACTCCAAGCAGTGCAATTATTAGCCTATGTTACGAACTACGAGCCAAAGCTTCTTCTGTTGGACGAGCCGGACGCTCACCTGCACCCCAACAACCAACGCCTCTTGGCGCAAACGCTCAACCTCATCGCGCGCGAAAGCGAAACACAGATCTTGCTCGCCACACACTCGCGTCATTTGCTAGATGCTTTAAGCGAGTACAGAGATGCAAGACTCTACTGGGTAAAAGAGGGCTCCGCCACGCCGCAGGAGACTTGGTCAGACGTTGCCGTCCTCATGGACCTTGGAGCACTTGATCGCGGTGAGCAGCTTTTGCACGGTCAATTTCAGTACCTCGTCTGGACCGAAGATACGGACACGCGATACCTCGAAAAGCTTCTTGAGGCTAACGGCTTTCCGTTAGCTCAAACACTGATCTTTTCCTACAAAGCAAGCAGCAAAATTGATGCCGCGGCCTTGATGGTCAGCTTCGTTCAGCGTGTTAGACCCGGAGTTAAGCTCATTGTGCACCGAGATCGGGACTTCATGACAGATGATGAGATTACACGTCTCGTCAGGAAATACTCTCTCCCCGAAGGAGCAAACGTTGCCCTATTGATTACGAAATTTTCTGATGTCGAGGGCTACTTTGCCCAAGCAAACCATCTGGCCGAAGCTCTTCATTTGCCGCTCGAAGATATGACCATCATGGTCGACGACGTCGTCAGGAACGACAATAATCTATTCGTTCTCAAGTTTCGGGACAAACGTGAAGAGATCAAAAGGACCCTCTACAAGGGCGACGAAGACAATTGCCCCGATACGACTGCATTGATACCAGCAGACCAAATCACCGTGGAAGCTACCATGGGAAAGCTATTGCTAAAGAAACTGAACTCGAGAGTGCAAGCGCTTGGGATCAATCCCGCGAATATTGTCGTTTCGAGTCCAGCGCTTTACGACGAAGGTATTGGCGCACTGCTTGGACAAGCATAAGCCTGCTTCGGCTCACGTTTGGCGGGCGGCATCCACTAAGTCACTGTCGCCGTAATCGCAGATCAGTTCCGGCTTCGATGCTCATCAATACCTTGCCGCCGAAATTGCCTTTGCGGTCGAGCCCTTCCCCCCTAAACTCCAGACACCACCGGCATGGGTTGCGACGGGCCCGGTAGAAGCGGAGTCAGATTATGCCCAAACCGGAAAGCTTCCCGATCGAGAGGATCTTCGTTCCCACGAAGCAGAAGAAAGCTCTCAGGCCCGAGACCGTCGGGGAGATCGCGGAGAGTATTCTGGACATCGGACAACAGGCCCCCATTTCCGTTCGGCTCGATGGAGACCGCCTCGTCCTGGTCGAGGGACTGCATCGGTTAGAGGCCTGCAAGGCGCTCGGCGAGACCACCATACTCGGTGTCCTGGTCCCGGCCGAGCTTGCTCAACACAGGCCGCAGCTCGCCGAACGCCCTGAAGTCGAGGCAGAGCGCATCAAGATGGCGCGATTGAAACAGTTGCGCCTGGAGAAGGAAGCCGCAGAGGCATCGGCCGCTGCCTCGAAGAGCGTCAACAAAGCGGAAGCGCCGCACGCCCGTCCGACGAAAGGCGTCCGCGACAATCCGAAGGCATCACTGGGCCGGACTGCGAAATCGCCACCGAAAACATTGTCGGACTGGATCACGCAGCAAAAGGGCAGCGGCGGCCGCTATTGATTGCCGGCTCGGAGCGGCGCCCAGCCGATCCCTTCACGAGGACGCCGCGCCCCCGGCCAGGATCCCCCACGGCCCCTTCGATCACGGGATCGGATCGATGAGCTCGCCTTCCAAAGTGCATTGCATGAGAATGTCGCCCGTCTGGGTCGTGGCGACTTCCACGAACGGGAATCGTGACTGGCCGACCAGGTAATCCGCGTGCAGAGTCGTGTTCGACGTATATGAGCCGCCCGAAGCCACGGAGGGTCCCACCGGCATGGGCATCACCCGCGTCATCCCGTTGGCGGCACTGCTCGTGGTTGAAACGCGCAAGGTTGCCATGCGCGCGGGAGCAGACGACACGACGTTGCAAGCGACGTGATGGAGCACCGTGAGCTTGTCCGAAGGCAATTGCGAGAAGACGGCTGGGCAGGAGGCGCCGGCGGGGCAGTCGATGACGATGGTCTCGTCATAGTAGGTCCCGTATCTCGTCGGCTGCGCATGGGCCGAGTTGGACATCAATGCGACGGTGGCGGCAAAACAAATCAAGCGGGCAAACATTCTGACCTCCCCTGCGTAAAAACCTCTCTTTGTCGGTTGCGGTCTCGATCCGGTTCAATCAGGGACATTCGCCTGCGATCCATGACGCGCGAGGCAATGACCCGCCGCCATGTCCCGGATGTCGCCGCGCTCATCCCGGCTACGAACCACCATTCCACGTCGGAGCCTCGATCCGCCCGCCGGCGAGGCCGCCACAATTTCTCCTTCGCACGCGCGTTGTGTTGGACGACGGTGAGGCCTATCCTTCCCAAGATCGGACTGCCGCACTGCCATTAGCGCCCGACTGGATGGAGCGTGTATCGGTGCCTGAAGCTGATAATCCCAAACCTGATACCCAAATGCCGGATGCTTCCAAGCCGGACGAGGTGCGCCCCGATGGCGGGCTGACGCGGGCCTATGACAAGATCAAGAGCGCAGAGGAAGACCTTGCGCGGCTGGACCGGCTGGTTTCCGGAATGGAACGTGGTGGCGAAGGTCCGCGCGCCTCGCAGGCAAGCGCCGGTGCGGAGGCGGCCATGACTTCTGAGAACATGACTTCTGAGAACAAGACTTCTGAGAACAAGACTCCCGGGAACAAGCCTCCCAGCCTCAAGGCGGCGGTTAGCAAGGCTCGCAATCAAGGCCTGAAGGGAGATCGGCCCATGTTGCGCGCTTTGGTTGGCCTCGTGCTGGCGATCGGCCTTCTCGGTGCCGCCTTCGCTTCGCAATATCGCGACGAGGCCAAGTCGAGGATGGCGTCGATCATGGCGCGATGGGCTCCGCCGGCCGCGAACAAGGCCCCGCAAGCGCCCGCGGTCGAGAGTCCTGCACAGCCTCCGGCCGTGCGACTGGCTGCCGCGGATCAGCCTGGTCAGGTGCCCGCGCCGCCGGCCGGCAAGGACACGGAAAGCGCTCCAAAATTTGACGCTTCAAAACCTGACGCTCCAAGAGCTGACGTTCCAAAACCTGCCGCCACAGCGCCTGACCAATCGTCTCCCGATCTCGCGCAATCGCTCAAGACCATCACCAGCGAGCTTGCGAACATCAACGGAAAGCTCGAGCAACTGAAAAGCCGCAACGAGCAGACGCTGCGCGAGCAGGCCGACACCATTCAACAGCTCAAGGCCGCGCAGGAAAAGGTTGCGGCGGACAATGCGCGCCTCGCCGCGCAGGTCCAGGCGCTGCAAACGCAACCGACGGCTCCATCCGCGTCTGCACCTGCCAAACCCGTCGTGCGGAGTGTGGTGACCAACGAGACGGCTGCGCCTGCGCGGCCGCACCCGCAAGCGGCGGCACCCCGGCGGCCCAGGCCGCCGTCGCGAGGACCCTGGATGCCCCCGCCCTATATGCTCGACCCCTACGATCCCGATTGGTAGGCCCGCAGGCCGGATGATTGCGCACGGCGGCGAGAACGCCGTGCAGCCCGGATGTCGCTCACGCTCCACCCGGGCTACTCGCTCTTCACCGCTCATCGTTCGCCACCGCATTTCGACGAGCTTGTCGCGCAGCTTGTCTTGCAGCTTGCCTCGTCGCCCTCCTCGCAACCCAGCGCGCGCGAAACTGCGCCGCGGCACGAAAGGTCCGCGGTGCTATGACCTGAAATGCCAAAGAGGCGATTCCAGCGACCACCCCTTTGACCACGTCGAAAGCGAAATCGGGTCCGAAATACTCCCACATGACCCGGCCTCCTTCTTGCGAAGGCTCCGCCGGGCTGGAGTGGGCAGATTGCGAACATGAAAAAGGCCCCATCCTTCACCGGCGGGGCCTCAAGACAACTCCTGCGCGCCTTGTTCAGCGCACGCGAAATCTCTCGGTACACCCGCTCATGGTGGACTCGATGAACCAGCTGCAAAGCATGGCCGTGCGATGAAAAACGCCCATAGCGATCACCCAGGAATTGCGAAATGCGAAGGCGCCGGGTGCGCAATGCGAAGCGTGCGCACGAGGGGCCATTCGGCGGCAGATAAACAGACAGGACGGCCGCCGTCTGTGGGCCAATTCACAATTGCGGTATGACTTTTTTTGGGCGTGTGCGATTGAGCCTTTGCGATTTAGCCCTGCCGCTGCGCCGGCCAGACCCCGCACGGTCAGCCGGAATGCCGCTTCCATCAATTGCTGGTCGTCAGCATCGTTCTCGCAGCCCTGATCGCTGACCATGCCCGGAAAAAACCGAAACCTCCGCCCTCGCCTGCGCAGCGTCAGGCGGCGCGCGCTGTGGGCACGCAAGATTCTCTCGCGCACACCCCGGATGGTTCGGATCGCTGGCGGCACGGTGATCCTGCTCGCCGCCCTTGCGCTGGTGAACATCGCCTACCACGTGATCCGCAAGCCGACGGAGCTGTTCGTCTTCGTCGGTAATTCCCTCGACAAGGAGCCGGCCGAGAACTGGCGGCAATACGGGGCACTGTTCCGCACCTATTCCACCGCGACGATCACGCCCGAATTGCTGGCTGCGCTGGCGCAGGTGGAGACATCAGGCAATCCGGTGGCGCGCACCTATTGGCGCTGGCGATGGAGCTTCAATCCGCTCGCGATCTACAAGCCCGCCTCCAGCGCCGTCGGTCTCTTCCAGATGACCGATCCGGCTTTCGCCGAGGTCTCGCGGTTCTGCATCCGCGGCAACGCGGTCACGGAGACCGGCTGTGGCTTCACGCGTCTCTACACCCGCGCGATCCCGAGCCACGCCATCGAGCTGGCGTCGGTCTATCTGGACCGCAATGTCGCGCTGGTGCTCTCGCTTGCGGGCGACGTGAAGGCAAGTCGCGAGCAGAAGCAGGATCTGGCCGCCTTCATCCATCTCTGCGGCGCGGGTCCCGCGACGGCCTATGCGCGGCGGAAGTTCGTAATGATATCAGGCGAGCGGTGCGGCGATCATCTCGTCGCGAGCTATGTCGCCAGGGTCAATGCGATGAAGCGGCAGTTTGTGCGGCTTGCAGCGGGTGATCCGTAGGGTGGGTTAGACGGCGGCGGCGCGAAGCGCAGTCGCCGGCGTAACCCACCTCTTCTGTCTCTGCGGATGCAAACAGAGGTGGATTACGCTGCGCTAATCCACCCTACGCTCGGTGTAGTTCCGCGGCCTTCACCACCAATACGGCCAGCGCCACGCCTGATAGCGAATATAGGACGGCACCAGCGGCGGCCCGTAGGGATCGACCCGGTCGTCTTCAGGGCGATAGCGATAGCGCGGAATGACATTGTAGTCCCACGGCGTTGGCCTCAGCACCGGGACGTCCACCCTGAGTCGCGGTTCGGCAACGACAACGGCCTTCCGCGTCTTGGCCTCAGTGCCTGTTGTTCCCAGGCTCGACAGCACCAGGGCCGTTCCGAGCGCGCACGCGACGGTCATTTTCTTCATGCTTGGGTCTCCTTGGCCGCAAGAGTGCTGAAGGATGCGAGGCAAGGCAAGTCAATTTGCGGTGGCGGGCTACGAGACCTGCCATCCATCGCCGGCGTGGCCCGGCCGCAACAGGCGCGGATGAATCGTGGTCTGGACCGCATTTTCGTGCGGCTTCATATCGTCGCGCCCCGGTCCGTCACGTATCAATATCGGGTTGCATATCGAATCCATCGGGAATTTTGATGCCCCGGAATTTTGGCTTGATGGCCGCGACGCTGATGTCGCTGGCGAGCGCGGGAAGCGCCCTGGCTGCGGACATGGCCGTGAAAGCACCGGTGGCGCGCCTGGCGCCGCCTTGCGGGTGGTGCGGTTTCTATGTCGGCGGCAATGTCGGCTATGGCTGGGGACGCGACGTCCAAGACTCCGTCTACTCCGCGCCGATACCACCGTTCGTTGCGGTCGATGGTGCGGCGGTCTCGGCAGCAGGCTCGCCGCGCCTCAACGCGAACGGGGTCACCGGCGGCGTGCAAGGCGGCTACAACTGGCGTACCGGCGCCGTGCTGCTCGGCGCGGAAGCCGATTTCAACGCGTTCGCCCTGCGCGGGTCCACCAGCGGCACGTTCCCGTTCCCGAGCACCCTGCCCGGCGGCATCATTGGCCCGCCCACCAGAACCTTCACGGCCTCGACCAACGCGTCGAGCGACTGGCTGTTCACCGCTCGCGGCCGCCTCGGCTGGGCCAATGACAGCGTGCTGCTCTATGGCACCGGCGGCTTGGCCGTGGCCAATGTGAAGGTCAACCAGACCATCGGGCTGCTCGGCGGCTTTGCGGAGAACTCAGCGATATCCGCAACCCAGGTC
>JAEWBW010000124.1 GCA_023390955.1 Pseudomonadota bacterium | reverse complement strand
GCATAGAGGTGCGCCATGCGCTGCCGGGCGTCGGCGAGGGCCTGCAGGATCACTATGCGCCGCGTTCGGTGGCGCGGGTGAAGAACATCAAGACCATCAACGAGCTCAGGCGCGGCTTCTCGCTCTGGGTCGAGGCGTTGAAATGGGCGACGCAGCGGCGCGGCCTGCTGTCGCTGTCGCCGACCATGGTCTATTGCTTCTGGTATTCGGGCGAGAGCCCCGATCGCTCCGATTTGCAGCTCACCTTCACGCCGGCGAGCTACAAGGAAGGCGTGCAGGGCCAGCTCGAGGGCGAGCCCGGCATGACGGTCGCCTCATGGCAGCAGCGTCCCGAAAGCCGCGGCTATGTGCGCATCCGCTCCAGGGATCCGTTCGCAGCGCCGATCATCCAGACCAACTATCTCGACGCCGAGATCGATCGCCGCGTCGTCGTCGGCGGCATGAAGCTGGCGCGCCGCCTGCTCAAGTCGGCGCCGCTCGCCCCGTACTACGCCTACGAGGATTTCCCCGGTCCCGACGTCAACACCGACGATGAATTCCTGAAGGCGGTGACCGAGCGCGGCACCACCACCTTCCACCCCGGCTGCACCTGCCGAATGGGACCCGCGGACTCCACCTGGGCCGTAGTCGACGACCAGCTCCGCGTCCACGGCCTCGAAGGCCTGCGTGTGATCGATGCGTCCGTGATGCCGCGCATGATCTCGGCGAACCTCAACGCGTCGACAATGATGATCGCCGACCGCGCCTCGGATCTGATCCGCGGCAAGAAGCCGTTGGAAGCCGCGAACGTACCGGCCAGCGCGGTGGCGTAGGGCGCTTACGTCCCGCACACGCGCTGTCGTCGCCCGATCAGTGCGCAATTGCGCACCAGGAACGGGCGATCCGGTATTCCAGAGACGGATGTGATCAAGCCGAGAGGCCGCGGCGTATTGGATTCCCCGCTTTCGCGGGGGATGACACCGGCGATTGGAGCGGCAGCAGGAAGCCTTCGCCCGAGAGTTACCGCTTACACTTCCCGCCGGCTCAGGAACGCCAGCCGCTCGAACAGATGCACGTCCTGCTCGTTCTTGAGCAGCGCGCCGTGCAGCGGCGGGATCAGTTTGCGCGGGTCGCGCTCGCGGAGCTGCTCGGGGGTCATCTCCTCGTTGAGCAGCAGCTTGAGCCAGTCAAGCAGCTCGGACGTCGACGGCTTCTTCTTCAGGCCCGGCACCTCGCGCACCTCGAAGAAGATGCGCAGCGCTTCTTCGACCAGGCGTTTCTTTATGTTGGGGAAGTGGACGTCGACGATGCGGGCCATCGTGTCGGCGTCGGGGAATTTGATGTAGTGGAAGAAGCAGCGGCGCAGGAAGGCGTCGGGCAGCTCCTTCTCGTTGTTGGAGGTGATCATCATGATCGGGCGCTGCTTCGCCTTGATCGTCTCGCCGGTCTCGTAGACATGGAATTCCATGCGGTCGAGCTCGAGCAGCAGATCGTTCGGAAACTCGATGTCGGCCTTGTCGATCTCGTCGATCAGCAGCACCGGCCGCTGCTCGGCGGTGAAGGCTTCCCACAGCTTGCCGCGCTTGATGTAGTTCTTGATGTCGGAGACGCGGGCATCGCCGAGCTGGCTGTCGCGCAGGCGTGACACCGCGTCGTATTCGTAGAGGCCCTGCTGCGCCTTGGTGGTGGACTTGATGTGCCAGGTGAGGAGGGGAGCGTTCAGCGCGCGCGCCACTTCCTCGGCCAGCACCGTCTTGCCGGTGCCGGGCTCGCCCTTGATGAGGAGCGGGCGCTCCAGCACGATCGAGGCATTGACGGCGACCTTGAGGTCGTCGGTCGCAACGTAGTCCTTGGTGCCGGTAAACTTCATCGAACGTCCTTGTTGTTCATTGCTTGATTATTTCTTGGGCGAGGCGAAACACGCCTCAGCCAAAACATGGAAACGGCCGCTGAAGCTGCGGCCGTCACAGGTCAGGTCAGGCTGTTAGGCCCGTTTTATCAGCGAAAGCACGACCAGCACAATGACCGCGCCGATGGTGGCATTGACGATATCCCGGAACATGCCCGCGCCGAGGCCGACGCCGAGCTGTGGCAGCAGCCAGCTTGCCAGAAGCGAGCCGACGATGCCGAGGACGATGTTGCCTATCAGGCCGAATCCCGCGCCGCGGACAATTTTTCCGGCGAGCCAGCCGGCGATCGCGCCGATGAAGAGCGCTACGATGATTCCCATTGAAAATGCCCCTGTGAAAGCCTCACGCGGGAACAATTCTAGAGCAAAAAGCCACCCGGTCCAGACCTCGGCCGGTCCCTCCGGCCCTTGACGTTCGCCGGCCGAAAGGCAATCTGTCACCCATGTTCCTGCAATTCTTCACCTCATTGCGCGACGCGCAGATCCCCGTGACGCTGCGCGAATATCTGACGCTGATGGAGGCGCTCGACGCCGACCTCGCGGACTATACGGTCGAGAATTTCTACTATCTCTCCCGAGCCTCCCTCGTGAAGGACGAGCGCAACCTCGACAAGTTCGACCGCGTCTTCGGCACGGTGTTCAAGGGGCTGGAAAGCCTGCTCGACG
>JAEWBW010000035.1 GCA_023390955.1 Pseudomonadota bacterium | reverse complement strand
CCTCAGCTCAGATCGACATCCGAACGACTTCTTGATACGCCTGCACGACCTTGTCGCGCACCGCGACCGCGGTCTGCAGCGCCTGCTCGGCCGACATCAGCGCCTCCACGACGCGGCGCGTCGATTCCTTGCCCTGGATCGCCGAGATCGACGCGGCCTCGCCCGCCCTAAGTGTTCCGATCGCGTCGGTGGTCACCTGCTTCATCACGGAATCGAAGCCGAGATCGGCGCTGCCCTGAACCGCACCCGCGGCGGACGTCGTCAGCGACGTGTCAGTGGCGTTGACGGTCGTCTTGCCGCCGGAGATCGCGGTGGATGAAATCGCTTCCAACATGCTCAGCTCCTCAAGAGATCGATGGTCATGCCGAACATCGAGCGCACCTGCTTGACGACCTGGAGATTGGCCTCATAGGAGCGATTGACCTCGCGCATGTCGGCCATCTCGATCATCGTGTTGACGTTGGGCATCTTGACGTAGCCGCTCTTGTCGGCTGCGGGATGACCGGGATCGTATTCGACACGGTACGGCGTGGTGTCGACGCCGACTTCCTTGACCTTGACCAGCTGGGCGCCAGCGGCGCGGTCCATCTCGCCCGCGAAGGTCACGGTCTTGCGCTGATAGGGATCGGCGCCGGCCACGCGCCCGGTCGAGCTCGCGTTGGCGAGGTTTTCCGACACGATGCGCATGCGGGTCGACTGCGCTTCGAGCCCGGAGCTCGCGATCGACAGCGACGATTGCAGGGAATCAATCATTCCAGTTCACCTCAAGCCTTCAGACCGGTCAGCAGCATCCGGTGAAACGAGCGCACGATTGCGGAGTTCATGGAGTAGCCGCGGTTGACGTCGCCACCCTTGACCATTTCCTGCTCGAGACTGACGGAGTTGCCGGAATGCACGACCTCCCAGCTCTCCTTTTTGGCGCTGGTGCGCGTGTCGGTCTCGGCCGGGCTCAACTGCATGTGCGACGGCGACGTCGTCGCGAGGTGCACCGGCATGCCGTCCAGGATCTTGTTGAACGGCTCGACGTCGCGCGCCTTGTAGCCCGGCGTATTCGCATTGGCGACGTTGGTCGCGATCGTCGACTGGCGAAGCTCCAGCCACTTGGCCTGCGACGAGGCGAGTCCTAACAAGTAAAGCGGTCCCACGACAGCTCCCATCCGTTTATTGGAGAGGAGCCTAGAGTCCGAAGCTTTTCTCAGGCTGGCGCGACGCCATGCGTCACTGCACCTTTTCGCTGCGCGGTGTCTTCTGCGACTGCAGGAAATAGAGGATCTCGGCTACGGGCCGGAAGAATTCCGCAGGAATGAGCTGGTCGACCTGAACGGCGTCGTACAGTGCGCGCGCGAGCGCCTTGTTCTCGATCACCGGAATCCTGTTCTCCTCGGCAACCGCGCGGATCTTCAGTGCGAGTGCATCCATGCCCTTGGCGACGACGATCGGCGCCGGGTTCTCGTCGCGCTGGTAGCGCAGCGCGATGGCAAAATGCGTCGGGTTCGCGATCACGAGCGAGGCCTGCGATGCGGCAGCGATCATGCGCTGGCGCGTGCGATCGCGTGCGAGCGAGCGCAGCCGCGCCTTGACCAGCGGATCGCCTTCGGCCTGCTTGTGCTCGTCCTTCAGCTCCTGCTTGGTCATTTTCAGCTCGCGCCGCCAGCTGAAGCGCGACCAGGCGAGATCCAGCGCGACCAGCACGATGGTCGCGATGCAGATCGCCGACACGATCCGCATCGCGATGGTCAATATCTTCTCGGGCAGTGCGACGGGATCGCTATACATCGCCCCAAAGGCCTCGGCTTCCGAGGTTCGCAGCACGAAGAGGACGACGACAGTCACCGCGACCAGCTTGAAGACGGACTTTGCGAATTCCACCAGGCCTTGCGCACCGAACAGCCGGCTCCAGCCCTTCATCGGCGAAATTCGGGAGAAGTCAGGCTGGATACGCTCCAGCACGAAACTCGGCGCATTTTGTAGAAACGAGGCCGCGAGGCCGAAAGCGATCAGAACGAGGACCGGCCCGACCAGGAAATGCATCACCTGCAGCCCCACCACCGTGAGCAAATTCTGCGCGTCCGCGCCCACGCTGAGCCGGAAGCCGCCGGGATCGTCGAGCAGGCCCTTGAGCGTCGGCATCAGCTGCTGCACGCCCTGCCCGATCAGGAACATCTGGATCACCATCAGGGCCGCCATCGAGGCGAAGACGGACGCCTCCCGGGAGACCGGAATCTTGCCGCGTTCGACGGCATCCCGGATCTTCTTCTCGGTCGGTTGCTCTGTTTTGCTGTCCTGATCCTCTGCCATGCCTGTTCAGCGGTCAGCGAAAGACCTGCTCGTCCTCCTGGTCGGGGTTGAGCTCGATCTCACCCTTCTCCGCGAGCTCGAGCGCGAGATCCGTGATGACCCGGCGCGCCTCGAGCACGTCGCGCTGGTTGGAGGGTTCGCCAAGTGCAAGCTCGTGCTCGACGACACGGCGGACGCGCGAGGCGACCGAGGACAGGATCATCTCGCGGAAGTTCTTGTCGGTGCCCTTCAGCGCCACCACGATGCGGTCCGTCGCCACCTGATCGAAGATCATGGTGCGCGCCTTCGGCGTCAGGTTGACCACGTCGTCGAAGGTGAACAGCAGCTCCTTGAGCACTTCGGCCGACTTCGGGCGCTTCTCCGACAGGCTCTTCAGCATGTCCTCGATATGGCCGCGCTCCATCTTGTTGATGATGTCGGCGACGCGCGCATAGGTGTCGGCGCCCATGTTGCGGGCGAAGTTCAGCGTGAGGTCCTCAAGAAGCGTCTTTTCGAGGATCCGGATCGCGTCATCCGCGATCGGCTTGAGGCTGAGCACGCGCCGCATCAGCTCGTTGCGCAGGCTGGACGGCAGCTGGCTCATGACCTTGGCGGCGCAGGCCGGCTTCACCTTGGACAGGATCACGGCCGCGGTCTGCGGATGCTCCTTGGACAAATAGCTCGCGAGTGAGTTTTCGGAGACCGACGAGACGCGATCCCAGACCGAGCGCGAGGAGTTGCCGAGCAGATCCGACATGATCTGCTGGACTTGCTCCGCCGGCAGCACGTCACCCAGCACGGCTTCGAGGCCGCCAAACTTGCCTAGGATATTTGCGCCGGTCGAGAACTGCTGAGCAAACTCCTCGACGATGGATTCCAGCTCCTGCGCCGTGATCGGACGCAGCTCGGCCGCAGCCTTGGTGACAACGCGGATTTCCTGCGGCTCGAACTGCTGCAGCACGCTTGCCGCAGCCTGCCGGCCCATGGCGAGCAGGAGCGCCGCCACCTTGTCGGTCGGGCCCAGCGTGGCAACGCCTCGCTGCTTCGGAGCAGTTGCGATTGCACCAGCCACGTTCAGGCGTCTCCAGGACCGCCCAGGGGCCCGACGATTTCAGTCAGAGACACGCCGAACCGCGAATTGTCCTCTTCGACGACGACGACTTCGCCGCGCGCGACGATCCGGCCGTTCACGACGACGTCGACGGGCTCACCGACCCGGTGATCGAGCGGGACCACCGCGCCGCGGTTCAGCTTCATCAGATTGGCAACCGGCATGGTCGCGGCGCCCAGCACCACCTGCACGGTGACGGGAATGCGCATGATCGCGTCGACATTGGCGAACTTGCTGGTTTCTTCCGCGGTCCGCGCCGCGATCTCCGCCAGCCGGTCCAGCGGTGACGTATCATCGCCCGGGGCGGAGACCTGGGCTGCCGTTGTTTCGTATTCGAAGGTTTGCGCCATCTCGTCGTGCCTCTGAAAATCTCGCACCCGGGCCATGCGGCCGGGGCGATCCCCCTAATTGTGCGCCAGCGTCAGACCGGTGCTGGACCCGAAGTCATCATGTCCTGGTATTGCTATCGCGACCGGTCGCTGCGGCCACCTGCGGCTGCCGTGCATCCAGCGCCGCAATCGCCTCGTGAGCCTGGTCGATCTTGGTGGTGAGCACGCTGACCAGGTTCCCCAGATTGGAGGTCGACTCGTGCGCGGCCTCGACGACATTGTCGAATGCGCCGGCCGACTTCTCCACCATGGTCGAAAACTCGCCCTGGTAGCTCCGCAGCCGCGCGAGCTCCCGGTGCATCCGGGTCACCCGCATGCTGGTGAAGCCGAGAGCGATGAGCAGCACGGCATCAACGAGATAGGATATCATCGACAAACTCGCGCTTTTGATCGACCGGATCCGCGACCTGCATGGCGTAATAACCGTCAAGCTGGCCGATCTGGCACCAGAACAGCACCTGATTGTTGTTCTCCAGCCGGGCCAGCGAGCGCGGCGTGGCGTCGAGCTCGATGACCTGACCGACGTGGAATTCTGCGACGTCGCCGAGCGACAGCACCTTCTCGTCGAGGACCGCGTTCAGCGTCACCTCGGTGCGCTGGACTTCGCCTTCCATCTGCTCGCGCCAGTTCGGATCGGCGGCGCGGCCGTCGCTCACGACGACGTGAGCGAGCTTCTGCCTGAGCGGGTTGAGCGCGGAGTGCGGAATGATGAGGAACATCTGCCCGCCGCGATACAGCGCTTGCAGCATGATGTTGGCGCAGATCGACATGTTGGCGCTGCGTCCGAGCGCGAGCGAAGCCATGGCGGTCTCGACCCGCTCGAGCTTGAAGGTCACGGTCGAGGTCGCGGCAAAGGCCTGCTGCAGCGCCTTCGCAAAGCGCTCGAACAGCGTCTGCACCGTGCGCAGCTCGATATTGGAGAAAGCGCGCTCGACATCGAGCGGCGGCTCGGCGCCATCGGAGCCGAACAGTGCCTCGACCATCGTGAACACGAAGTCGCGGTCCAGCATCATGAGGACGCGGGCGTCCCACTGCTCGGCGTAGAAAACCGCGGCAACCGCATTCGCCTCGTAGTCCTTGATGATGTCGCCGACGCGGCCGTTGCTGATGCCGTTGACCGAGAAGTAGCAGGACGTCCCTGCCATCGGCTGCAGGCTGTCGGTGCAGGATGCCGCCATGCGATCGAAGATCACATTGAGCATCGGCATGCGTTCGATGGAGATACCTGCCGCGTCCAGCAGGTAGTTCGGGAGCAGCTTCGCCTGCTCGACGTCGACCTCGTCCATCATCATGCGCGTGCGGCCTTCGGTTCGGCTTCAACCGCCACGGGCTTCGGCCCGGCGATGGTCTCGTTCTCGACCACGTCGATCGACGGACGCTCGTTGCTCGCGATCATCTTGCGGCCGTGCTCGACCGCAATCTGCGGCATGGCGCCGTTCATGAAGGCCAGCAGCGTCTGCTTGACGATGATGTAGGGCCGGCACCGCTTCTCGCGGGTCAGTTTGATCTTCAACGCGAACGGCGACAGGATGCCGTAGGACAGGAAAATGCCGGCGAAGGTGCCGACCAGCGCCGCGCCGATGTGCCCGCCCAGGATTTTTGGCGGCTGGTCGATCGCACCCATGGCCTTGATGACGCCGAGCACCGCGGCGACGATGCCGAGTGCGGGCAAGGCCTCCGAGACCACGACCATGGCGTGGTACGGCATCAGCTTGCCTTTCAGGATGGTGTGGATTTCCTCGTCCATCAGCGCTTCGATTTCATGCGTCCGGGCGTTGCCCATGATGATGAGGCGCACATAGTCGCAGATGAACTGCAGCAGCGGCGCATCGTTGAGCACGCCTGGAAACGCCTTGAAGATCTCGGAGGACGAGGGATCGTCGATATGCGCCTCGACTTCGTTGCGGCCCTTGCCGCGCAGCTCGCGCATCAGCGCATGGAGTGCACCCAGCAGATCGAGATAGTCGCGCTGGCTCGGGATCGAACCCAGCACGGCCTGCACCGACGCACGCCCGGTGTCGACGACGACTTTCCACGGGTTGGCCACGATGAACGTGCCCACCGCCGTACCCATGATGATCACGAACTCCCACGGCTGCATCAGCACGGCGAGATGGCCGCCCATGGCGGCAAATCCGCCGAGCAGGGCCGCAACCGTGATGAATACCCCCACGAAACTGCTCAACGCGCCGCTCCAATCGCAATTTGTCGACGAAAGCTACGCGACGACGCTTGCGCGAAGCTGGCTTCCCGCCGGTCAGCCCCGCGCAAGCTATTGGCGGCAGCTTGCTGCTCGAACTCCAGGGGTACGCCTCATGCTATCGACGATCGCCGACTACACCAGAATATCGAAGGACATGGGCAAGTCGCTCGCGCTGACGGCCAACAAGCCGGATGTCGCCCGCGAGAACGACTATTTCCTTGCCAACATCCGCAAGGTGAAAAGCATCGACGCCTTCCTCAAGGATTACCGCCTCTATTCCTATGCGATGAAGGCCTATGGTCTCAGCGACATGACCTATGCCAAGGCCTTCATGCGAAAGGCGCTGACGGAGGGCGTCTCCAACCCCAAGAGTTTCGCCAACAAGCTCTCCGATCCGCGCTACCGGGAGTTCGTTTCCGCCTTCAATTTCGCGGCGCTCGGCAGCATTGCGACGCAGACGGCCGCGGCAACGACCGGAACCGCCACGCTATATGTCCGGCAGACGCTGGAGCAGCAAGCCGGCGACGACAACGAGGGTGTGCGGCTCGCACTCTATTTTACGCGCAAGGCCGCCTCGATCAAGAATCCCTACCAGATCCTCGCGGACAAGGCGTTGACGCAGGTCGCGCAGACCGCGCTCGGCCTGCCCTCGACCGTCAGCTCGGGCGACATCGACAGCCAGGCCACGATGCTGAAGAAGATGATCAACATCGCGGACTTCCAGGATCCGGCCAAGGTCACCCGCTTCGTCCAACGTTTCGCGGCGATGTGGGATGCAACCGAGGCCGCCAACAACACCGCGAGCAGTCCGGCGATGGTCCTGTTCGGTCAATCCTCGACGACCATGGACATCGACATGCTTTCGAAACTCCAATCCATCCGGCTCGGAAAGTAAGTCATGCAATCGGCACTCTATGTCGGCTTGTCGGCCCAGGTCGCGCTCGAAAAGCGCCTGCAGACGATCGCCAACAACGTCGCCAACGTCAACACGACGGGTTTCCGCACCGACGTCGTGAAGTTCGAGACCATCCTGTCGAAGGCCGCGACGAACCCGGTGGCGTTCTCCTCGCCGGGCGACAACGTCATCTCGCGCGAGGCCGGCAATCTCTCCCAGACCGGCAACCCGCTCGACGTCGCCGTGATCGGACAGGGATGGCTCGCTTTCGCCGGCCCCAACGGCACGGTCTATACGCGCGACGGCCGGCTGCAGCTTGCAGCAAATGGCGACCTCCAGACTGTGGCAGGCTTTCCCGTCATCGACGCGGGCGGCGCACCGATCACCCTCGACCCGAACGGCGGCCCGGTCGCGATCGCGCGCAGCGGCGCGATCACCCAGGACGGCAACGAGATCGGCACGATCGGCATGTTCAACATCCCGGCCGACGCCAATCTCGACCGCTACGGCAATTCCGGCGTCGTCCCCGACCGTCCTGCGGTCGCCGTCTCCGACTTCACCCGTGACGGCATCCGGCAAGGCTATGTCGAGGGCTCCAGCGCCAATCCGATGCAGGAGCTGACACGGCTGATCTCGGCGTCACGCGCCTTCGAGGGCACGAACTCGCTGCTGGAGGGCACCGAAGGTTCGCTTCAGAACGCGATCCGGACCCTCGGCGAACCCACGAAGTAAAGCTCGCGCCAAAGCTGTTCGCCGCATCATGACAGAGGACCGATGAACGCTCTCCGGCAACTCGAATGGACGCTGCAGGAATTGCAGCGGGACACACCGCTTGCGAGCGCGAGCGGCTCCATCACCGAGATCGCACCGACGCATTTCCGCGTCTCCGGCCTGTCGCGCTTCGTCCGGCTCGGTGAGCTCATCGGTGTTAAATCGGAAGGTCGCGCCCGGATCGGGGAAGTCGTTCGCGTCGACCGCGACGGCATCATCGCAAAACCGTTCGATCGGCAGTTCACGGCCGGCCTCGGCTCGGTCGCCTATCGCATGCCGCCGCTGACGCTCGCTCCCGACCCGAGCTGGAAGGGACGTGTCATCAACGCACTCGGCGCGCCGCTGGACGGGCTCGGCGCCCTCGCCACGGGCGCCCGCGCCGTCTCGGTCGAGGCCGAAGCGCCCTCGGCCATGAAGCGGGCACGCGTCCACAAGCCGCTGCGCACGGGCGTGCGCGTCATCGACCTGTTCGCGCCGATCTGCGCGGGCCAGCGGGTCGGCATCTTCGCCGGTTCCGGCGTCGGCAAGTCGACGCTGCTCGCAATGCTCGCCCGCAGCCAGGGCTTTGACACCGTCGTCCTGGCGCTGGTCGGCGAGCGCGGCCGCGAGGTGCGCGAATTCGTCGAGGACGCCCTCGGTCACGGCCGCGACCGCGCCATCACCGTCGTCTCCACCGGCGACGAGAGTCCGATGATGCGGCGCCTGGCGCCCAAGACCGCGATGGCGATCGCCGAATATTTTCGCGATCGCGGCGAATCCGTCCTGCTCGTGGTCGATTCGATCACCCGCTTTGCCCACGCCGCCCGTGAGGTGGCACTCGCCGCCGGCGAGCCTGCGGTTGCACGCGGCTACGCGCCGTCGGTCTTCACCGACCTGCCGCGCCTGCTCGAACGCGCCGGTCCCGGCGAGGAAGGCACCGGCACCATCACGGGCATCTTCTCCGTGCTGGTCGACGGCGATGATCACAACGAGCCGATCGCCGACACGATCCGCGGCACGCTCGACGGCCATATCGTGCTGAGCCGCCACATCGCCGACCAGGCGCGCTATCCGGCCGTGGACATTCTCGCCTCCATCTCACGTCTGGCGCATTGCGTCTGGGACCCTGAGGAACGCGAGCTCGTCAGCAAGCTCCGCGCCATGATCGCCAAATACGAGGATACGAGCGACCTCCGCCTGATGGGCGGCTACCAGCCCGGGCGCGACCAGGGGCTCGATCAGGCGGTCGACATGGTGCCGAAGATCTACGGCGCCATGCGACAGGACCTCTCGGCCACGTCGAGCGCAGACGCGTTCCGCGAGCTGCGCGATATGTTGAAGGGCGGCTGAGCCGGCGATATTTTCTGCTGGTTAGAGCAGGTCGGCGCTGCGCGGATAAGGCCCCGCGGAGGCAGTCTGTCTTGCACTTTTCTGATCGCGGCCGCGCTCAAAACTCGTGCAGAGGAGGTTGACCTCCTGCGGCACGATCGGCGCGCGATGAAGCCGGCAGGACAGCTCGGATTTGGTCCGTGCCTTGGTGGCGCAGCCGCCGGCTTCGCCCCGGACGAGGAAGATGCAGTCCCGGCAATGGCCGGTCTCGGCCCTGTCGTGCGACTTCTCGACACGCGCCGCGATCTCGTGAAGCGTCACCTTCAGCTTGATCCCGTCGTCGGGGGCAAGCGAGGCGACCGCGCTGATGAGGCTGTTGATGGGGTCGTGCTGCGCAAGCAGCTTCTCTCCGGCCGCCGTGACGTCCAGCGTCACCGATCGCTTGTCGGTCTGCGATGGCTTGCGCACGAGGTACGATTTTTCTTCGAGCGTCTTGACGATCTGGGACGCCGTTGCCCTGGTCGCGCCGATGAAGGAGGCCAGCGCCGACGGCGTTCGTGAAAATCTGTTGGCGCGCGCGAGGAAGCGCAGCGCTGTCCATTCGAGATCGCGCAACCCACGTCGATCGTCGTCGAAGCAGCAGGCCTTAGCCGCCTGAACCAGAAGCTCGACCGTCTCGCGTGCAATAGGCATGACCGTTCCCGCGTTGCCCTGTGTCGTTTCCGATGACGCATTGCGATGCCGCCAACTGCGGCCGGATGGTTGAGGCAAGACTCCACCATCCACGCCTTCGGCGCGTTACCGCATGACTCCACTAACGAGCGAAATACGTTCCGTTTTCAGTCATTCGATTGCGCGACGATCCACGTCAGTTCAAACGCAATCGGTCTGGGGCCGGAAGGCCAAATTCCCTAAAGCCGCGAAGGGCGTGCGCCGCGTGGGCGCCAATGAGTCCCGTATCTGAACCGCGGCTGATATCTAGCATCCGGCCGGTGTTCCAGGTTGACATCACGGGCCAAGGATTTGCTTTTTTGCGCCAGCGCGAATTTTCGAGAAAGCTGGCAAGCGGGCGCGCTTCGCCAACCGCCTGGCACGCGGCGGCTGGAGGTCGACGAATTCGCTCGCTGGAATCCGCGCGGCCTGAGCGGATCTCTAGTCGAGAATGCTCTTGTAGCCTTCCGAGAACACGTCGCGGCCGATGATCAGCCGCATCACTTCGGAGCTTCCCGCCAGGATGCGATTGACGCGCGCATCGGTGAACATCCGGCTGATCGGATATTCGTCCATGTAGCCGGCGCCGCCGTGCAGCTGCACGCCGAGATCGAGCATCTTCCACTCGACTTCCGACGACATCATCTTGGCCTTGGCGCCCATATTGCTGGTCAGGCGTCCTGCGTTATGCTCGGCCACGCAGTGATCGACATAGACCTGCACGAGGTCGATCTCGGCATCCATCTCCGCCATGCGGAACTGGGTGTTCTGCTGCTCGGCAAGCGGCTTGCCGAACAGTTTTCGGTCCATCACATAGGCGCGCGTGATGTCGAACGCCTTGCGGCCATTTGCGATCGAGCCGACCGCGGAGATCAGCCGCTCCTCGGCAAGGCCTTCCATCAGGTAGTAAAAGCCCTTGCCGGGCTCTCCGAGCACGTTGGCCTTGGGGACCTTCACGTTCTGGAAGAAGAGCTCGGCCGTGTCCTGCGCCGGCATGCCCATCTTCTTGAGATTGCGGCCGCGCTCGAAACCTTCCATGCCGCGCTCGACGATCAGCAGCACCAGGGCATGCCGCTTCTCGGCGCCGGCAAGCTTGGCCGCGACGATCACCACGTCGGAATTGATGCCGTTGGAGATGTAGGTCTTCGAACCGTTGAGCAGGAAATGATCGCCCTTGTCTTCCGCGGTCGTCCGCATGCCGGCGAGGTCAGAACCCGCGCCTGGCTCGGTCATGGCGATGGCGAGAATCGTGTCGCCGCTGACGCATTTGGGCAGGAAACGGTCGCGCTGCTCGTCGGTGCCGAAGCGCTTGAAATAGGGGCCGACCAGTCGGCTGTGCAGCGTGTTGTACCAGCCCTTGCAGCCGGAGCGCGCGGTCTCCTCGATGATGATCTGCTCGTAGCGGAAGTCGGTATCGCCCATCCCGCCGTATTTTTCCTCGGGCCAGATCATCAGGAAGCCGAGGTCGCCCGCCTTCTTGAATGCGCTGCGGTCGACGATGCCGGCTTCCCGCCATTCCTCCATATTGGGCGTGATCTCGCTGGCGAGGAATTTTCGGTAGGCATCGCGGAAGATGACCTGGTCTTCGGTAAAGCTGCGCATCGTTGATCCAATAGCGTTCGAGCGGCCTGATACCGGCCGACACGGGAATTCGGGGCGTCGGTCAAAACCGACGCCCCATTATCGAAGCAAGTGTTGCTTCACTTGCCCTTCCAGTTCGGCGCGCGCTTTTCCGCAAAGGCGGCCGCGCCCTCGCGGGCATCCTCGGACGTGAAGACGGAAGCAACGATCTCCTGCTGCTTCTTCCACATCTGGTCGTCGGGCCAGAGCCGGGATTCCACGATCACCTGCTTGGAGGCCTTCACCGCGAGCGGGCCGTTGGCGCCGATCTTTGCCGCAAGCTCGAGCGCAGCATCGAGGGCGGGACCATCGGTCACGCGGTTGATGATGCCGAGCTCGTAAGCACGCTCGGCGCCGAAGAACTCGCCCGTCAACGCGAACTCCATCGCCACACGGTACGGCATCTGGCGCGGCATCCTGGTCAGGCCGCCGGCCGCTGCCGCCAGTCCGCGCTTCACCTCGGGAATGCCGAACTCGGCGTTGCGGTTGGCGACGATCATGTCGCACGACAGCGCGACCTCCATCCCGCCGGCGAGTGCGTAGCCGTCGACCGCCGCGATCAGCGGCTTCTTCGGCGGCGCCTCGGTGAGACCGGCAAAGCCCCGACCGGGAACCGAAGGACGCTCGCCCTTCAAGAACCCCTTGAGGTCCATGCCCGAGCAGAACGTGCCGCCGGCACCGGTGATGATGCCGACAGTGAGGGCATCATCGCTGTCGAGCCGGTCGAGCGCCGCGGCCACGCCCTTGGAAAGGGCGAGGTTCGCGGCGTTCTTGGCTTCAGGCCGGTTCAGCGTGATGATCAGGATGGGTCCGCGGACTTCGGTCAGGACCGGAGTTTCTTCGGACATCGCTCTCTACTCCTGCTGCTTGCGATCGCTTAGCGCGGGGCCATGCGGATGGCGCCGTCGAGACGGACGTCTTCACCGTTGAAGTAGCCGTTGGTGATCATGGTCAGCGCGAGTTGCGCATATTCTTCCGGCATGCCGAGACGCTTCGGGAACGGCACCGACGCAGCGAGCGCAGCCTTGACGTTCTCCGGAGCACCCTGCAGCAGCGGCGTGTTGAAGATGCCCGGCAGGATCGTGTTGACGCGAATGCCCTCGCTCATCAGGTCGCGCGCGATCGGCAGGGTCATGCCGACGACGCCGCCCTTCGAGGCGGAATAGGCGGCCTGGCCCATCTGACCGTCCTCGGCCGCGACCGAAGCGGTGTTGACGATCGCACCGCGGTCGCCATCAGCGAGCGGGGACAGCGACAGCATGCCCTTTGCCGACTTGGCGATGCAGCGGAAGGTGCCGACCAGGTTGATCTGGATGATGCGGTTGAAGGCGTCGAGCGGGAAGTGGGTGGGCTCGCCGGTGGCCTTGTCGCGGCCGGCGGTCTTCACCGCGTTGCCGGTGCCGGCGCAGTTCACCAGGATGCGCTCCTGGCCGAGGGCGGCACGGGACTTGGCGAAAGCCGCGTCGACCTGCTCGTCGGAGGTGACGTCGACCTTGCAGAACACGCCACCGAGTTCCTTGGCGACGGCTTCACCCTTCTCGACGTTGAAGTCGAAGATCGCGACCTTCACGCCTTGCGCGGCAAGCGCACGCGCCGTAGCGGCGCCGAGGCCGGACGCACCACCGGTGACGACGGCGACGATCGATGAATCGAGTTTCATTATAGTTTCCTTCTTTGATCAGATGCGTTCGATGATGATGGCCGGCGCCATGCCGCCGGCGGCGCACATGGTGACGAGACCGTAGCGACCACCGCTGCGCTCGAGCTCATCGAGCGCGGTGCCGATCAGGATCGATCCGGTCGCGCCGATGGGATGGCCGAGCGCGATGGAGCCACCGTTGATGTTGACCTTGGTGCGGTCGAGATCGAGGTCGCGGATGAACTTCTCGGCGACGACCGCGAAGGCCTCGTTGATTTCCCAGACGTCGATGTCGTTCTTGGTGAGGCCCGCCTTGGCGAGAACCTTCTTGGCCGCCGGCACCGGCGCGTTCAGCATCAGCGTCGGATCATCACCCTGGTTGGCATAGGCGACGATGCGGCCGCGCGGCTTGAGGCCATGCTTGGCGGCATATTCCTTCGACGTGATCAGGACCGCGGCAGCACCGTCCACCACGCCCGAGCTGTTGCCGGCGTGATGCACGCCCTTCCACTCGAGGTCCGGATAGCGGCGTTGAATCTGCTTCTTGAAGGACGAGCCGTTGCCGAGATCGAAATCGGCGAGCTGCTCGAAGCTGGGCTTCAGCGCAGCGAGGCCTTCGGCGGTGGTCTCGGGACGCGGGAATTCCTCGCGATCGAGCGCGACGCTGCCGTCGTCGTTGAGGACGGGAACCACGGACTTGGCAAAGCGACCTTCATCGATGGCACGCTTGGCGCGCTGCTGGCTGACCAGCGCCAGCGCATCGCAAGCTTCCCGGCTGATGCCTTCCTTGGTCGCGATGGCATCGCCGCAGACGCCCTGGTGCGACTGCGGATGAACGGCGTCGAGCGCCGGGTTGCCCGATCCCATCAGCCGCGCCGGCTGGCCCGCCTTGGACCGCTCGGCGGCGAGGACCTGCTGATAGCTCATCATCTCGGTGCCGCCGGCGATGACGCAATCTTCCATCCCCGACATCACCGAAGCGGCGGCCAGATTGACGGAGGTGATGCCGCCGCCGCAGAAGCGATCCAGCGTGGTGCCGCTGGCGTTGATGTCGTATCCGGCCGCGAGCGCCGACATGCGCCCGAGATCGCCGCCCTGCTTGCCTTCCTGGGTCGACGTCGACCAGATGATGTCATCGACGGTCTTGGTATCGAGCTTGTTGCGCTCCTTGAGCGCCTTGAGCACGGTCGCGGCCAGCTGCTGCGGATGCAGATGCGACAGCGCTCCCTTGCCGGGCTTGCCGATGCCGCGCGGCGTGCGAACAGCGTCGATGATGTATGCTTCAGACATGGGTTTTCCTTCGTTCCGAACGTTCTTGCATCAGTAAAATTGTTGCGCCGATTTCCGAAGAACTCAGAGCGCGAGCTGATCCACCGGCGAGTGGATGCGCGCGCTGCCATGGTGCTCCGGCTCCCTTGCCTCTTCTCGTTCGGGCATATCGGAGCTCTCCGCGAAGAGCGAGACGCCGAGCGCAATGGGATGGGGACCCAGGGCATATTTCTGCTCTTGCGGCAGGTAGATCAGCTGGCCGATCCGGGTGAGAGTATACATCAGGCGGGAGACCGTCGACCGCGGAAGGCCGCAGCGCTGGGCGATGTCCCGATTGCCGAGGCGCACGCTCCGGCTCTCGAAGCAGCGCAGAATATCGAAGGCACGCGATACCACCTGGATCACATGTCCATCTTCGATACCGGTCGCGGGCAGGTCTTGCGTCATCAGTTTCTCAGATCGTCGTCCCATCGCTCACACCTCGTTTGCATTTCCGTACGAGCAGTTCCGGTCACCCGGTTGCATCAGATCACCGCGGCCAGCCGCGTCGCCTGGTCGATCGCGCGCTTGGCATCGAGTTCGGCGGCCTCAAAAGCGCCGCCGACAAGGCTCGCCTTGACGCCATGCGCCTGAAGTTCATCGTAGAGTTTTCGCAGGGATGTCTGGCCGGCGCACACGATGACGGTATCGACATCGAACAGCCGGGGCTCACCATTGATCAGGGTGTGCAGGCCGGCATCGTCGATCCTCTGATACTCGACGCCGCTGACCATGTGCACGCCGCGCCGCTGCAGGACCAGGCGATGAGTCCAGCCGGTGGTGCGGCCGAGATTGCGACCGAGCGCGTCGGCCTTGCGCTGCATCAGATAGACCTCACGGCCGGAGCTGGCGATCTCGGGCTTCACCCCGGTCACGCCGCCGCGCGGATGGTTCTTGAAGTCGATGCCCCACTCTCGCGCAAAGGCGTCGATATCCAGCGCGGCCGATGTGCCGGCATGGGTGATGAGCTCGGCGACATCGAAGCCGATGCCGCCGGCCCCCATGATGGCGACCTTGCGTCCGATGTCGCGGCGGCCGCGGATGGCGTCGATGTAGCTGACCACCTTGGGATGATCGATGCCCTCGATTTTGGGAACGCGCGGCTCGATGCCGGTTGCGACGATCACCTCATCGAACCCGTCGGCCTTCAATGCATCGGCGTCGGCACGCGTATTGAGGCGCAATTCGACGCCGCGCACCGCGATCATGCGGCGGAAGTAGCGCAGCGTTTCATCGAACTCCTCCTTGCCAGGAATTTTCCGCGCAAGGTTGAACTGGCCGCCGATCTCGGAGCCGGCCTCGAACAACGTCACCTTGTGACCGCGCTCCGCAGCCGTTGTCGCGAACGAAAGACCCGCGGGTCCCGCGCCGATGACGGCAATGCGCTTGGGTGCCGGCGCGCGATCCGAGGTGAGCTCGGTCTCGTGGCAGGCGCGCGGATTGACGAGGCAAGAGACCATGCGTCCGGTGAAGGTGTGGTCGAGACAGGCCTGATTGCAGGCGATGCAGGTGTTGATCTCGTCCTCGCGCCCTTCGGCCGCCTTGCGCACCAGTTCGGGGTCCGCAAGCATCGGACGCGCCATCGAGACGATGTCGCCATCGCCGCGCGCAAGCACGTCTTCGGCGACTTGCGGCATGTTGATGCGGTTCGAGGTGATCATGGGCACGCCGAGCTCCTTGCGGAGACGACCGGTGACCTGAGTAAACGCCGCGCGCGGCACCATGGTGGCAATCGTCGGCACGAAGGCCTCGTGCCAGCAGAAATGGGTGGAGACGATGTTGACGCCGGCAGCGACCACAGCCTTGCCGAGCGCAACGACCTCGTCCCAGGCAAGCCCGCCTTCGAGCATGTCCATCGCGGAGATACGGAAGATCAGGAT
>JAEWBW010000015.1 GCA_023390955.1 Pseudomonadota bacterium | reverse complement strand
CGCCGCCGGCCGGAGCCTTGGCAGCAGCCGCCGGAGCAGCAGCACCCGCAGCCGGAGCAGCAGCACCAGCCGCCGGAGCAGCCGCAGCACCCGGAGCCGCACCAGCAGCAGCCGCAGCCGCCGCCTTCTGCTCTTCGGCGTAGCCGGAGGGCGGAACGATGGTGACGAGGGTTGCGTCCTCGCGGGTCAGCGCCTTCACGCCGGCCGGAAGCTTGACGTCCGACAGATGCAGCGAGTGGCCGATTTCGAGCGCGCCGACGTCGGCCTCGATGTACTGCGGAATGTTCTCGACCGAGCATTCCAGTTCGATGGCATGGGCGACGATGTTGACCGTGCCGCCGCGCTTCACGCCGGGCGAGCCTTCCGCCTTCACAACGTGCAGGGGCACGCTGATGCGGATGGTGGCGCCTTCGCCGAGCCGCATGAAGTCGACATGGATCGGGAAATCCTTGACCGGATCGAGGTGATAGTCGCGCGGAATCACGCGATGCTTCTTGCCGTCGAGTTCGACGTCGACCAGCGTGGTCAGGAACCGGCCGGCGAGGATGCGCTGGCGCAGTTCGCGATCATCAACCGAGATCGGCAGCGGGGGCTGGTTGTCACCATAGATCACTCCGGGCACTCTCCCGGCGCGACGCTCTGCCCGGGCGGCCCCCTTGCCGCTCTTCGGACGTGCGGTCGCCTTCAATTCCTTGACGGTCGCCATAGTCATAAGTCCTTGTTTTTGCAAAAGTTAATGGGCCGCAACGCGGCCCATCGTGTCGCCGCAGCAAGCCTCCAGGGGTGCGGGGGCCGCGGACGTGGCGGGCTTTTAGCCGCAAAGTGCCGAAATGACAAGGAGAATGGGCTGCAGGCCCGGGGTCTTACCCTCCCTTGGATCCCTTGGAGGAGGGTGAAAAGTCCTACCCGCCCAGCTTCGCCTCGAGCGCGGCAATGCGCGCCTTCAGGGCCTCGTTCTCTTCGCGGGCGAGGCGGGCCATGTCCTTGACCGCCTCGAACTCCTCGCGCTTGACGAGGTCCATGTCGCGCAGGAATTTTTCGGCCTGCGTCCGCAGCACGGTATCGACCTCACGCTTGACGCCCTGGGCCGCGCCGGCGGCATCGTTCATGAGACGACCGATCTCGTCGAAAAACCGATTGTTGGTCTGGGTCATGGCGATCTCCGGAAGGCCTCATCACGCGAATTGCTCAGCAGACAATGGCAATCCCCGACAGACGGTTCAAGAGGCTGCGAGCGGCACAGGCGCCGTCCTTGTCACGCCCCGGTTTCCTTGCCATCGTATTGATTATCCGGGCACAAGTTGAGAATCAGAAGGCGCAGCGCGAGATCATGATCGACCAGCAGATTGTCATCCCGACCAAGGACGGTCACACCGCGACCTTCATCAGCCATCCCGAGCGCGGCGGCCCCTTCCCCGTCATCCTCTTTTACATGGACGCGCCCGCGATCCGCGAGGAGCTGCGCGACATGGCGCGCCGGCTCGCGACGTCAGGCTATTACGTGATGCTGCCGAACCTCTATTACCGCTCCGGCGTTCTGGAGATCGGGCCGCTGCCGGCCGACCCGAACTCGCCCGAGCGAAAGCGCATGTACCAGCTCATGGGATCGCTCAACATTCCCATGATCATGGAGGATACCAAGGCGCTGCTCGCCTATGCCGAGGGCCAGAAGGCCGCGAACACCAAGCTGATCGGCACCGTCGGCTATTGCATGAGCGGTCGCTATGCCATCAACGCCGCAACGCATTTCCCGGACAGCGTCAAGGCCGCCGCCTCGATCTACGGCACGCATCTGGCGACCGAGGAAGACAACAGCCCGCATCTGGCCGCCGCCAAGACCAAGGCCGAGCTCTACTTCGCCTGCGCCGAGAGCGACATCTACGCGCCGCCGGAGGTGATTGCGAAGATTGCCGAGAGCATGAAGGGCAAGAACGCCGAGGTCGAAACCTATCCCGGCACCCATCACGGCTTCGCTTTCCCGAAGCGCCCGGTCTATCACCGCGACGCCGCCGAACGGCACTGGGAGCGCCTGCTGGCGCTCTATCGCCGCAATCTCGTGTGAGATCGCAAGGCGCGATGCAGCTTCTCCTGATCGACTTTCCCAAATTCAAACCGATCGCCATCGAGATCGGGCCTTTCGCAATCCGCTGGTACGCGCTGGCCTATATCGCCGGCATCGTGATCGGCTGGCTCTATGCGCGCTCGCTGGTGAAGAAGGAGCGGCTGTGGGGCGGACCGGCGCCGATCTCGCTGGTGCAGCTCGACGACTTCATCCTCTGGGTGACGCTCGGCATCATCCTCGGCGGCCGCTCCGGCTATGTGCTGTTCTACAACCTTCCCTTCTTCCTCGAGCATCCCGCCGCGATGTTCAAATTGTGGGAAGGCGGCATGTCCTTCCACGGCGGCTTCCTCGGCTGCGTCGTCGCGGTGATGTGGTTTGCCCGCCGCAACGACATCTCCATTCTGTCGCTCGGCGACATCACAACCGCAGTTGGGCCGATCGGCCTGTTCCTCGGGCGGATCGCCAACTTCATCAACAGCGAGCTGTGGGGGCGGCCGGCCGACCCCAGCCTGCCCTGGGCGGTGATCTTCCCGAATGGCGGCGACATCCCGCGCCATCCCAGCCAGCTCTATGAAGCGGGGCTGGAGGGCATCGTCCTGTTCGCCGTGCTCGCGATCATGATCCGCTTCGGCGCGCTGAAACGGCCCGGGCTGATCCTCGGCAGCTTCATCCTGATCTACGGCCTCGCCCGGATCACCGGCGAGCATTTCCGCGAGCCAGATCCCCAGCTCGGCTTCCTCTGGGGCGGATTAACCATGGGCGCGCTGCTGTCGATTCCGATGCTTATCGTCGGTATCATCCTTATTGTATTGGCAGTGCGGCGCGGCCCATCCAGGCAGGCCGAGGCCGTTCGTTAATTCATATTGAGAACCAGGCTGTGACCGAACCCTTCGCGCTGTTGAACGAGATCAAGGCGCTGATCAAATCCTCCGGCCCGATGCCGGTGTGGCGCTACATGGAGCTGTGCCTGCTGCATCCGCGCTACGGCTATTACGTCTCGCGCGATCCGCTCGGGCGCGAGGGCGACTTCACCACCGCGCCGGAAGTCAGCCAGATGTTCGGCGAACTCCTCGGCCTGTGGAGCGCGTCGGTGTGGAAGCAGATGGGCTCGCCGCAGACGGTGCGGCTGATCGAGCTCGGCCCCGGCCGCGGCACCATGATGGCCGATGCGCTGCGCGCGCTGCGGGTGCTGCCGCCGCTCTACCAGGCGCTTCATGTCCATCTGGTCGAGGTCAATCCGGTCCTGCGCGAACGGCAGAGTGCGATGCTGTCGGGCGTTCGCAATCTCACCTGGCACGACTCCATCGACGACGTGCCGGAAGGGCCGAGCATCATCCTCGCCAACGAATATTTCGACGTGCTGCCGATCCATCAGATGGTGAAGCAGCAGAACGGCTGGCACGAGCGCGCGATCGAGGTCGACGCCAACGGCAAGCTGGGCTTTGGCGCCGCGGCCGAGCCGACGCCGCGCTTCGAATTGCTGCTGCCGCCGTTGGTGCGCGCAGCGCCGGTCGGCGCCGTGTTCGAGTGGCGGCCCGACGGCGAGATCATGAAGCTTGCAAGCCGGGTTCGCGACCAGGGCGGCGCGGCCCTGATCATCGACTACGGCCATCTGCGCAGCGACGCCGGCGACACCTTCCAGGCGATCGCACGTCACACCTTCGCTGATCCGCTGAAGGCACCGGGCCAGGCTGACGTCACCGCCCATGTCGACTTCCAGGCGCTGGCGCGCGCGGCCGAGGATGTCGGCGCCCGCGTGCACGGTCCGGTGACGCAGGGCGACTTCCTCAAGCGACTCGGGATCGATACCCGCGCGGCAGCGTTGATGCAGAAGGCGACGCCGGAGGTCGCGACCGACATCGCCGCGGCGCAGAAGCGGCTGACCGATACGGGGCGCGGCGGCATGGGCTCGATGTTCAAGGTGCTCGGCATCTCCGAGCCGCGGCTGACGGGGATTGCAGGCCTCAGCGACCTCGAGGAAGGCGACGACGAAACATGACCCTGACTTCGTCGCTGCTCGCGGGTGTACCCGGCCTGCGCCACGCCTTCTTCACCCGCGAGGGCGGCGTCTCCAGCGGCATCTATGCCGCGCTCAACGCCGGCGTCGGCTCCAACGACAATCAGGACCATGTCGCGGAGAACCGCCGCCGCATGGCCGAGCATGTCGGCGTCGCACCGGAGCGGTTTCTCACCCTCTACCAGACCCATTCGCCCGACGTGCTCGTCGCCGACCGCCCATGGCCCGGCCCGCGGCCGAAGGGCGATGCGCTGGTGACGAAGACGCCCGGCATCGCGCTCGGCGTCTCCACCGCGGATTGCGGACCGGTGCTGTTCGTCGACCCCGAGGCGCGCGTGATCGGCGGCGCCCATGCGGGCTGGAAAGGCGCGCTGACGGGCGTGCTGGAATCCACGATCGCGGCGATGGAAAAACTCGGCGCGTCGCGCGGCGGCATCATCGCGGCGATCGGCCCGTTGATCCGCCAGGAGTCCTACGAGGTCGGCAACGAGTTCGTCGCGCGCTTCATCGAGGCCGACGCCGACAACGCCATGTTCTTCATCCCCTCGACGCGCGAGGGCCACGCGATGTTCGATCTCGGCGGCTTCATCCGCAGGCGGCTCGAGGCCGCCGGCATCTTGATGATCGACGATCTCGGTCTCGACACCTATGCCGACGAACGCTTCTTCAGCTACCGCCGCTCGGTGCACCGCAAGGAGCCGGACTACGGCCGCCACGTTCACGCGATCGCGCTCGAAGCGTGAACGTAAGAGCAACACGCACAGCTGCACCGGAATGACCGGAACCTGTGGCTCGCCCGCCCTAGACCTTAATCGGTTTTAACGATATCGCTGCCTCCCATAATGAGGGATGCGTCATCAATCATGCTCCGCGCCGGTTCGCGCGTGCTGGCGGCAATGCTGCTGGCCGCAACCTGTGCGCTTGGCGGTTGTGCCGGCGGCGGTCCCGCGAGCAATTCCTACGCGATGGCGCCAAGCTCAGGCGGTGGCACGACCGTCGCTTTCGAATCCATCGATGGGCCGCCGCCGCAAGTGTTCGACCGCATGGTCGGTGTGCTCGACAGCGAATCGAAACTGCGCAGCCTGTCCATCGTGTCCCGCGAGGGAGCAGCCGCTTACCGCGTACGCAGCTACCTCGCCGCCCAGGTCGTCCGCGGCAAGACCGTGATCGCCTGGGTCTGGGACGTCTATGACGCCAACCAGCAGCGGGCGCTTCGTCTCTCCGGCGAGGAACCCACTTCGGTCAAGGGCGGCCGGGATCCCTGGGCCGCGGCCGACGACCTCATCCTGCGGAAGATCGCGCAGGCCGGATTCAGTGGTCTTTCCAACATGATCAACGGTGGTGCGCCGGATGGCGGCACGGTTCCGGGCCTGCGCGGACCGGCGGTAGCAAGCGCCCAGCCGGCGCTGCCTGGGGCTGACATGCCCGCCTCCGCGCTCGGCTACGCCGCGCAATAAACCAGCGCTAAACCCTGCGCCCATTTCATAGGCCAAATGCTTGGCCCGACTCGGGATTTTCGCAGGGAAAACGTAGCATCACGGGTTGCCAGCGCAGCCTTCGGACTGATATTTCCTCGCCCGTCGAAACCGTGCTGTGTGGGTATTCCTGATGTTGAACGTCGTGTCCAGCAAGGCGCGGGAGGAAGCGATCATGTCGGCCAAAAACGGCTCAATCAAGCTCGTTGCCGGCAACTCCAATCCGGCGCTCGCGCAAGCCATCGCGCAGGGCCTGGACCTGCCACTGACCAAAGCCGTGGTCCGGCGTTTCGCCGACATGGAGATCTTCGTCGAGATCCAGGAGAACGTCCGCGGCTCGGATGCCTTCATCATCCAGTCGACCTCGTTCCCCGCGAACGATCATCTGATGGAACTGCTGATCATCACCGACGCGCTGCGCCGCTCCTCGGCGCGCCGCATCACGGCGGTGCTGCCCTATTTCGGCTACGCCCGTCAGGACCGCAAATCGGGCTCGCGCACGCCGATCTCGGCCAAGCTGGTCGCCAATTTGATCACGCAGGCCGGTGTCGACCGCGTCATGACGCTCGACCTGCATGCCGGCCAGATCCAGGGCTTCTTCGACATCCCGACCGACAATCTCTATGCCGCACCGCTGATGGTGCGCGACATCAAGGACAAGTTCGACCTCTCCAAGGTCATGGTGATCTCGCCCGACGTCGGCGGCGTGGCGCGTGCGCGTGGCCTTGCCAAGCGCATCAACACCCCGCTCGCCATCGTCGACAAGCGCCGTGAGCGTGCCGGCGAATCCGAGGTGATGAACGTGATCGGTGATGTCGCCGGCTACACCTGTATCCTGGTCGACGACATCGTGGACTCCGGCGGCACGCTGGTGAACGCGGCCGACGCCCTGATCGCCAAGGGCGCCAAGGACGTCTACGCCTACATCACGCACGGCGTGCTCTCCGGCGGCGCGGCCGCCCGCATCGCGAACTCCCGCCTGAAGGAGCTCGTGATCACCGACTCGATCCTGCCGACCGATGCGGTGACCAAGGCGCCGAACATCCGCACGCTGCCGATCGGCAGCCTGATCTCCGACGCCATCGCGCGCACCGCAGCGGAAGAGTCGGTGTCGAGCCTGTTCGACTAAGCGTCTTCAGCTCGGAACATGTTTTGGGGTGGGCAATGGCGCAGGGCGCCGTGCCCGCCCTTTTTCTTTGCGGCGCACACTGTGGGTACGCCTCGCGGCTCCGCGGGTTGTTGCAGGCCTCCGCCCATGACATCATCCCGGGACTGAGTCATCTCTGCCCTCTGGATGCCTGATGCCGCGCCGGAAATTCGCCTGGGAAAAGCTCTCTGACGAGGAACTGCTGCAGCAACGCCTGAGCAGCCTGAGGGTGACGGTCGAAGGCACCTGGCTGGAAGACTGCGTCAGCACGCTCCACGAGGAACTCGAAGAGCGCGGCATCCGGCTGCGGCCGCATACATGGATCTCAAGCGAATGGTTCAGCCCGGGAGACGTGCCCGGCATCGCCATTCCCTTCTATCTCGCCCATCCCCGCCTGATGAAGCTCGAGAAGAAGATGATGTTCGACGTCGAGGGTGGAACCTGGCGCGAATGCATGGCCATCCTCCGTCACGAGGCCGGCCATGCCCTGCAGCACGGCTATCAACTGCAGCGCCGCCGCCGCTGGCAGCAGCTGTTCGGTCCGTCGTCAAAACACTATCCGCGCTATTACCGGCCCAATCCGGCGAGCCGGCGCTATGTCCAGCATCTGCGGCTCTGGTACGCGCAAAGCCATCCGGACGAGGATTTCGCCGAGACCTTTGCGGTGTGGCTGCGTCCGCGTTCGAACTGGCGGACGCGATATGCCGGCTGGCCCGCGCTGAAGAAGCTCGAATATGTCGACGAGCTGATGGGCGAGATCGCGGGCAAGCGGCCGCCGGTCACGACGCGCGAGCGTGTCGACCCGCTGGGCAAGCTCAGCCAGACGCTGGAAGATCATTACAAGAAGAAGCAGGCGTTCTACGCCTTCACGCCGCCGAAGACCTACGACCGCGATCTCTCGCGGCTGTTCTCGGCCGATCCGCGGCATTACCGGTCAAAGCCCGCTTCGAGCCTGATCCGGCGGCACCGCGCCCAGATCCGGCAGTTGGTCGCGCGCTGGACGGGCGAGAACCAGCTCACGCTCGATGCCGTGCTCGACGACATGATCTCCCGCTGCCGTGAGCTCGATCTGCGGGCCGTCGGGCCGGAACAAAAGCTCGTCCTCGACTTTACCGTTCTCGTCACCGCAAAAACCATGCACGCGTTGTTCGGCCCCTCGCGCCGCAAATGGATCGCGCTATGAGACGCCTTCGCATTCTGGTGCTGATGCATCCGGACTTCATGCCGCCGGACTCGAGCGACGGATACACCGCGCAGGAAATCAACGCGTGGAAGACCGAATACGATGTCGTGAGCACCCTGCGCGCGGCCGGCCATGATGTGCGCCCCCTCGGCGCGCAGGAAGAGATCAAGCCGGTGCGCGATGCGATCGAGGAGTTCAAGCCGCACGTGGTGTTCACGCTGCTGGAGGAATTCCACTCCAACGTCGCATTCGACCAGCATATCGCGAGCTATCTCGAACTGATGAAGGTCCCCTATACCGGCTGCAATCCGCGTGGCCTGATCCTGGCGCGCGGCAAGGACCTCTCCAAGACGCTAGTGCATCATCGCCGCATCGCGGTGCCGGCCTTCGCCGTCTTCCCGATGCGCCGCAAGGTCAAGCGACCGACGCGCCTCGCGCTGCCGCTGATCGTCAAGAGCCTGAACCTCGATGGGTCCTTCGGCATCTCGCAGGCCTCGATCGTCGACACCGACGAGAAGCTCGCCGAGCGCGTCGCCTTCATCCATGAAAAGGGCGAAACGGCAGCCATCGCCGAGCAGTTCATCGAGGGACGCGAGCTCTATGTCGGTGTGCTCGGCAACAACCGCCTGCGCGTGCTGCCGGTCTGGGAACTGAAGTTCGGCAACATGGGCGGCAACAGATCACGGCGCATCGCGACCGAAAAGGCCAAGCACGACACCGGCTACCAGGAACGCGTCGGCATTGTCGACGGACCGGCGAAGGACCTGTCGCCCGAAGTGACAGCCCGCATTCAGCGCGCCGCAAAGCGCATCTACCGCGCGCTCGGACTCGATGGCTATGCGCGCATCGACTTCCGTCTCGCGGCCGACGGCACGCCGTATTTCATCGAGGCGAACCCCAACCCCGAAATCGCGAAGAGCCAGGAGTTCGCGACCGCGGCTCTCCACGACAAGATCAAATATCCGGAGCTGCTGCAACGCATCCTGACGCTCGGGATCAGCCGCGCCAAGGCGGGCGTGTCGCTGGGATGAGCTGGAGCGGCTTGCACGGGTTTCGTAGGGTGGATTAGCGAAGCGTAATCCACCAACTTCGTACGGCATCCGCCGAAGCATGGTGGATTACGCCTTCGGCTAATCCACCCTACAGGACGACAAGAACGAGCTAGCTCGCCTCCGCCTTCGCGCTCACCACGTCGGCAAACGACTTGAAGAACTCCGCCGCGAGCTTCTTCGCGGTGGAATCGATCAATCGCGAGCCGAGCTGAGCGAGCTTGCCGCCGATCTGAGCGTCGACCTCGTAGTGGAGAATGGTGGCATCTGCGCTCTCGGCCTCCAGCCGCACCAATGCGCCACCCTTGGCAAAGCCGGCGACGCCGCCGGAGCCTTCGCCCGAGATGCGATAGGAGTTGGGCGGATCGAGATCGGACAGCGTCACCTTGCCGCCAAAGGTCGCCTTCACCGGGCCGACCTTGAACACGACGGTTGCGGTCATCTCGTTCGGAGCGGTCACCTCGAGCGACTGGCAGCCGGGAATGCAGGCCTTGAGCACCTCAGGATCGTTCAGCGCCGCCCACACCTGGTCACGGGAGGCGGGAATGCGCTGGCTGTCGTTCATCTGCATGGTCGGCGTCTCACTCTCTGCTGGCTGACTGATGGGCGGCTCGCTGGCCGCGCCTACGTTCTTGCGTGATCTCGGCGAGGATCGACATTGCGATCTCCTCCGGCGTGATGGCGCCGAGATCGAGCCCGGCGGGCGCCTTGACATTGTCGATCACGCCGGCATCCGCGCCCTCGGCAATCAGCTTTGCGCGCAGCGAGGCCATCTTGCGGCGGCTGCCGACGAAGGCGTGATACTCGGCCCTGATCGCGACAGCCGCGCGCAACGCGGCCTCATCACCCTTGCCCTGTGTCGAGACCACGACGAAGCGCTTTGCCTCGCTCAAATCGCGGAGCGCATAGCCGTCGATCACCGCATCGGCGTCCGGTTGTGCCGCCAGATCGGCGGAGGGCGCAGCCAGCGTGACGTGATAACCGAGCGTGCGCGCCTGCGCGGCGAGCGACAGCGCCACCGGGCTGGCGCCGAGCACGACCAGCGAGGGATGCGGCAGCACCGGCTCGACAAAAATGTCCATGGTGCCCTTGCTCGGGCACATGTTGCTGGCAAAGCGGATGCCATCGCGGCTTTCGCCGGCATGCACGCCGAGCTCGGCGAGGAGATTTTCGGGCTGCACCGACACCATGCGCGGCTCGCCGTCGGCGAGCGCCTCGCGCGCTGCCTTCAGCACGGCGCCCCTGGCGCAGCCGCCGCCGATCCAGCCGGCGACGATGCTGCCGTCGGCAGCAATGATGGCCTTGGCGCCGGCCTTGGCCGCGGTCACCGATACCGTACGCACGACCGTTGCCAGCACGAAAGCGCGCTCGGCGGCCTTCATCTGCGCGATCAGATCCAGGACTTCAATTTGAGCTGACATCGGCGGCCTCCTCAGAGTTTCGCCAGATAGGGTTCGAGCGCGCGCAGGCTGTTCAGCGTATTGGCAGGCGCGTAGAGATCGACATGCGGCAGCGCGGCCTTGATGCCGCGGGCCTCCGGCGCGTAGCCGTCCCAGCCCATCATCGGGTTGAGCCAGACGATGCGGCGGCAGCGCCGGTGCAGCGCCGCCATCTCACGGCCGAGCAGGTCTGCATCGCCGGTCTCGTAGCCGTCGGACACGATCATCACGCAGCTGCGTGAATGGATCACGCGCGCGGCGTGCCAGCGATTGAAGGTCTGCAGGCTCTCGCCGATCCTGGTGCCCCCGCCAGCGCCCTGCGCCATGATCGAGAGCCGGTCGAGCGCGCGGCCGGCATCCTTCTCCTTCATCGCATCGGAGACATAGGCGAGCCGCGTGTGGAACAGGAACGCCTCGGCTTCCATAAATTCGTCGAGCACGCCATGGATGAAGCGAAGGAACACGGCCGTGTACATGCTCATCGAGCCGGACGCGTCGAGCAGCACGACCAGCCGCAGCGGCTTGTCCTTGCGCTGCCGTTTCACGAGTGCGATCGGCACGCCACCATGGCTGATGTTGCGATGGATGGTGCGGCGGAGATCAAGCCGTTGGCCGCGCCGCCGCGCCAGATGCCGCCGCGTCAACCGCGTGCGCATCACCTTTGCGAGCTGCGCCGCGGCCTCATGAGCCTGCGCGACCTGGTCGGGATCGGCGAGCTTGCGGAAATCCACCTCTGCGAGATTGTCGGCGCGAGAGGCGCCCTCCATGCGGCCCTCGCCGCTTGCCTCCGGCGCATCGCCATTGGCCGGCACCTGATTTGTCGGCGACTGTTGACCGCCTTGCTCCGGCTTCGCCTCCTGCATGCCCTTCAGCGACGGGCTGTTGGCGCCCTGCGCCGAGCCGACGGTGCGGGAGCGCGAACGCACGCGCTTGCCCAGCCAGAACGCATCGAACAGCCCGTCGAACTTGTCCCAATCGGACTTTCGCGCCGCGAACAGATGCTTGAAGGCCGAGCGCAGCAGGCCCGGTCGCGCGGCGTAGCCGGCCGCCATCAGCGCCGCGGCATCGCGGCCCTCGGCAAGACCGACGCGAAAGCCGGCGTCGCGCAAGGTACGCAGGAAGGCGGCGATGCGCGCCGAGACCAGGCGCGAGACGTCGTCGACCTCGTTGAAATGAGGGGCCGAGCCGCAGCAACTCATGCGACCCTCCCGAGCAGGCGCTGCGTCACTTCGGGCGTGATGCGCGCGCGGTCCTCATGGGTCTTGAGCAGGCAGACCAGCGTCTCCTGCACCGTCTCCGGCGAATCCTGGAGATCGCGGACGTCGAGACCGACCAAGGCGGCCGCCCAGTCGAGCGTCTCCGCCACGCCCGGAACCTTTCGCAACTCTTCCTTGCGCACGCCCTCGACCATGCGTGCGATCTGCAGCGCGAGCGACGGGCTGACACCGGTGACGCGCGCCAGGATGATGCGGGTCTCGCGGTCGGCGTCGGGGTAGTCGACATAGTGATAGAGACAGCGCCGGCGCAGCGCGTCGGAGAGCTCGCGCGTGCCGTTGGATGTCAGCACCACATGCGGGATGGTGACAGCCGAGATGGTCCCGAGTTCGGGGATCGACACCTGGAAGTCCGACAACAGCTCCAGCAGGAACGCCTCGAACTCGTCGTCGGCGCGGTCGATCTCGTCGATCAGCAGCACCGGCGCCTGCGCGCGGCGGATCGCCGCCAGCAGCGGACGCTCCAGCAGGTATTTTTCGGAGAAGACCTGGTCCTCGATGCTGTCGGCGCCGCGATGCGCCTGGATTGCCAGCAATTGCCGCTGGTAGTTCCACTCATAGAGCGCGGCGGACTGGTCGAGGCCCTCATAGCATTGCAGGCGGATCAGCTCGGTCGCGTGCACTTTTGCCAGCGCCTTCGCCACCTCGGTCTTGCCGACGCCCGCCTCGCCTTCCAGCAGGAGCGGACGTCGCAGCAATTGCATCAGCGAGATCGCGGTCGCGAGCTCCGCGTCGGCGATGTAACCCGACGCGGCTAGTGCTTGCGCGATCTCCTCACGGCCCTTCATTACTACGCGACCGCCCCCAGCTGCTTCGCCGCCTTCCAGTTCCGCCAGAAATCATGCGGCATCTGGATGTGGGTGCTCCCGAGGAACGAAAACGCATCGTTGACGGCATTGGAGAAGGCCGGCACGCCGCCGACATTCGGGCTCTCGCCGACGCCCTTGGCGCCGATCGGGTGATGTGGCGACGGGGTGACGGTGAAGTCGGTCTCCCAATGCGGGGTTTCGACCGCGGTCGGCATGAAGAAGTCCATGAACGAGCCGGTGACGACGTTGCCGACCTCGTCGTAGCGGATCTCCTGGCCCATCGCGATCGCAAAGGCTTCGGTGAGGCCGCCATGGACCTGGCCCTCGATGATCATCGGGTTGATGCGGGTGCCGCAATCGTCGAGCGCGTAGAAGCGCCGAACCTTGTACACGCCGGTATCGACGTCGATGTCCATCACGCAGAGATAGGCGCCGAACGGATACGTCATGTTGGGCGGATCGTAATAGCTCACCGCCTCCAGTCCCGGCTCCATGCCCGGCGGCACGGAGTTGTACGCCGCCCAGCAGATATCCTTCATCGACATGAACTTCTCCGGCAGGCCCTTCACCCGGAAGCCGTCGATGTCGAATTCGAGATCGTCCTCGTGGACCTCGAGCTTGTAGGCCGCGATCATCTGCGCCTTGGCCTTGATTTTTCGCGCAGCCATCGCGATCGCCGCACCGGCAACTGGCGTGGAGCGCGAACCGTAGGTGCCGAGCCCGTAAGGCGCGGTATCGGTGTTACCCTCCTCCACCATGATGTTGTCAGCGGGAATGCCGATCTCGGTCGCGATGATCTGGGCCCAGGTGGTCTCGTGGCCCTGGCCCTGGCTCTTGGTGCCCATCCGCGCAATGCCCGCACCGGTCGGGTGCATGCGGATCTCGCAGGAGTCGAACATCGCGATGCCGAGGATGTCGCAGTTCTTCGACGGCCCGGCGCCGACGATCTCGGTGAAGAAGGAGACGCCGAGGCCCATGATCTCGCGGGTCTCGCCACGCGCAAACGCGGCACGCCTCTCCGTCTGTTCTTTCCGGAGCGCGGCGTAGCCGGTCGTCTCCATCATCTTGCGCATGGCGGTGTGGTAGTCGCCCGAGTCGTACTCCCACCCGAGCGCCGAGTGATAGGGGAACTGCTCCGGCTTGATGAAATTCTTCAGCCGCAGCTCAGCCGGGTCCATGTTGAGCTTCTGCGCCAGAATATCCATGGCGCGCTCGATGCAGTAGGCGGCCTCCGTGACGCGGAACGAGCAACGGTAGGCCACGCCACCGGGCGCCTTGTTGGTGTAGACGCCGTCGACAGCCAGATGCGCGGTCGGGAAGTCGTAGGAGCCGGTGACGATGTTGAAGAAGCCGGCCGGCCATTTCGACGGGTCGGCGCAGGCATCGAACGCACCGTGATCGGCGAGCACGTGGACGCGCAGTCCCGTCACCTTGCCGTCCTTGTTTGCCGCGATCTCGGTGGTCATGTGGTAGTCGCGCGCGAACGAGGTCGCGGTCAGGTTCTCGATGCGGTCCTCGACCCATTTCACCGGCTTGCCGGTGACGATGGAGGCGACCGCCGCGCAGATATAGCCGGGATAGGCACCAACCTTGTTGCCGAAGCCGCCGCCGATATCGGGCGCGATCACGTGGATCTTCTGCTCCGGCAGCTTTGCGATCAGCGACACCACGGTGCGGATCACGTGCGGGGCCTGGAAGGTGCCGTAGATCGTCAGCTCACCCTTGATCTTGTCGAAGGAGCAGACGCACTGGCAGGGCTCCAGCGGCGACGGATGGGTGCGGTGATAGGAGATCATCTCCTTGATCTTGACCTCGGCCTTATTGAAAGCGGCGTCGGTCAGTTCCTTGTCGCCCACGGTCCACTCGAAGATGTGGTTGTGGTGTTTTCGCGGGCCGTGCGCACCTGTGGTCTTGCCGGCGAGGTCTTCGCGCAGCACCGGCGCATCCGCATCCATCGACTTGAAGGGGTCGACAAGCGGCGGCAGCGGTTCGTATTCGACGATCACCTTGTTGATGCCGTCATCGGCCGCATAGCGGTCGGTCGCGACCACGAAGGCGACCTCCTGGTTCTGGAACAGCACCTTGCCGTCGGCCAGCACCATCTGCACGTCACCGGCGAGCGTCGGCATCCAGGCGAGGTTGACGGTCTTCAGCGTCTCGGCGGTGATGACCGCGAGCACGCCGGGCACCTTCAGCGCCTCGCTGTCGTCGATCTTCGTGACGCGCGCATGCGGATGTGGTGAGCGGACGAAATCGCCGTGCAGCATGCCGGGCAGCTTGACGTCATCGACGTAATTGCCCTTGCCTTGCGTGAAGCGGATGTCCTCGACCCGCTTGCGCTTGCAGCCCATGCCTTCGAGGGCGGCGGTGCGTTGTTGCCGCGTGGGGGTCATGTCGTTCATTCCGCTGCCTCCTGGAATTCCACGCCGTTGATTTTGGCGCTCGCATATTGAATGGCTTTGACGATGTTCTGGTAGCCGGTGCAGCGGCAGATATTGCCGGAGATGCCCATCCGGATTTCCTGCTCGCTCGGCGACGGATTTTCCTGCAACAGCCGATGCGCGCGCACGATCATGCCGGGCGTGCAGAAGCCGCACTGCAGGCCGTGCATCATGCGGAAGCCTTCCTGCAGCGCCGACAGCGTGCCGTCGGCATTGGCCATGCCTTCGACGGTGAGGATGTCGCTGCCCTGCGCCTGGACCGCGAACATCGTGCAGGATTTTACGGACATGCCGTCGATGTCGACGGTGCAGGCGCCGCAATGCGTCGTCTCGCAGCCGATATGCGTGCCGGTCATCTGCAGATTTTCGCGGATGAAATGCACCAACAGGGTGCGCGGCTCGACGAGGCCTTCGACCTCGGCGCCGTTCACCTTCATGGTCACGTGTGTTTTGGCCATCGGTCCCCTCCCTTATTTCGCGTTCGCGGCGGCGCGCTGCAGCGCGCGCGTCACCATGATGCCGCCGACATGTTTGCGGTATTCGACTGGACCGCGCGCATCCGCGGCCGGCGCCATGATCGCTGCGGCTGCCGCAGCGGCCTTCTTCAGCGTGGCCGGATCGAGGCTGGTGCCGATCACCGCCTTGGCGGCATCGGCCGCGATCAGCGGCGTCTCGTGCAGATTGGTCAGGCCGATGGTGCAGGTGGCGACCTTGCCGCCGGACATCGTCAGGACGACTGCGGCAGCCGCCGTGGCGTAGTCGCCAACCTTGCGCTTGAGCTTCTCATAGGCGTAGCCGTGACCGGCCGCGGGCACGGGGACCGAGACGGACGTGAGTATCTCGCCCGGCTCGAGCGCGGTGAAATAGGCGCCCTGATAGAAATCGCCGGCTGCGACATCGCGCGCGCCACCGGCGCCTTCGAGGCGGTAGCTCGCCCCCAGCGTCATCATCAGTGCCGGCATGTCGTTGCCGGGATCGCCATTGGCGACATTGCCGCCGATCGTGCCGCGATAGCGCACCTGGGGATCGGCAATGAGAAGCGCCGCCTCGTGCAGGATCGGCATCGCCTGGGCGACCTCGGCGGAGGCCAGCAGATCGTGCTGGGTGACCATCGCGCCGATGACGAGATTTTGGCCGTCGCGGCGGATGCCTTTCAGCCCGGCAATGCCATGCAGGTCGATCAGATGGGCCGGGCTCGCGAGCCTGAGCTTCATCATCGGGACCAGGCTGTGCCCGCCGGCCAGCGGCCGGGCGTCCTCGCCAAGGTCGGCTAACAGTTTGACGGCGTCGGCAACGCTCGCCGGCCGGTGATAGCTGAATGATCCCGGGATCATCGGTTTCCTCCCCTGATCGTCCTTGCGCGTGACGGCGCGGACGTTGGAGGGAACGGTCATCCTCCACCGGGCAGACCGCAATCATTCGGGCACAAGGGCAGGCTTTTTGCACGAATTGCGGGTGGGAACGCACGAATTGCGTCAGGAGTGGAGACATATGGGCGGCTCGCTCCGCTGCGACCTCTCCCGCTTGCGGGGGAGGTCGG